>NZ_JXJT01000048.1 GCF_002441885.1 Pseudolactococcus chungangensis CAU 28 = DSM 22330
GGATTTACCCACTACAGAAATTATAGAGCCTCTTTTTTTAGTGCATAGGGGTTGACATTGTAGACCAACTGGTCTATAATGTCAAAAAAGCTTAGGAGCAGTAGGATGAAAAAAGAGTTGAAAACCCAGCTAACTCGGGAGCGCATCATTGAAGCGGCCCTAATCGAGTTTTCTCAAAAGGGCTATAAGGCCTTCGGCATCAATGAACTCTGCAAAAATCACAAGATTTCAAAGGGGATTCTTTACCATAACTTTTCTGGCAAGACGGAGCTCTATCTGGCCTGCGTCCGTGAGAGCTTTCAGAAGGCTGTGTCCATCATCCGTGGGGAGTCAGGTGACATTCCCAGCCTAGCAGACTATATGGAACGTCGTCATCGTTTTTCCAAGGATTTTCCTCACCACAGCCATGTCTTCTTTGAGGTTTGGATGACAGCTCCAGCAGAAATTGCTGAGGAAGTGGCACAGGAAAAGGCTGTTTTTGAGGACTTGAATCGTCAGGTTTCAGAAAAATTACTGTCTGAGTCAACCCTCAAAGATTATATCAGCCAAGAAGCGGCCCTATACTATCTGACCTTTATCCAGCAACTCTTTCGGAGTTATTATCTGGGGCCAGCGGATCTCAAGGAACCAGCAGTTTGGCCAGCCAATATGAAAATGACCTCAAAAAGGTCCTTCATCTCATGATTTATGGCATTTTAAAGGATGAAAAGTGAAAAGGAGTGATTCATGATTAGAAGTCCAGTATGAGGCCTGTCCTCGAAATCAACACAAAAATAAATAAAAAAACAATAAATATTAGGAGAGTTATTATGTCTAAAAAATTATCATGGTTGTCTATCGTAGCGGGTGTTTTATCCATTCTTGCAGGTTTTTATCTGATGGCCAATCCAGCCCTCAGCCTTCTGTCCTTTGCCATCTTGTTTGCCCTCATTTTCATGGTCAACGGTATTTCTGATATCATCAAATACTTCTCAGCTGATGAGAAAAGCGGTTGGGACCTCTTCACCGGTGTGATGACGGTTCTCTTGGCTATCTGGCTCTTCTCAGGGACCTTCTTTGAAAAAGTGACCTTCATTCCCTTCATCTTTGCTTTCTGGGCCCTCTTTACAGGTGTTTCCAAGACGATTATGAGTTTTGAAGTCAAAAAAGTGGACAAGAAGTTGGGCAGCACCCTTCTTTGGACGGGTATTTTGGGGATTATCGCAGGGATCATCATGATGGGTCACCCACTCATGACAGGCGTGATTGTGACCTATACCGTGGCCTTTGTCTTTATCTACCAAGGGATTGCGGCTATCGTTCTCTATTTCAAATCTAAAAAAGCATAAGTTAGAAAGGGTTTCAATATGGAGAAGCTGAAAAATATCCTCTTTAACAAGGTCACCATCGGGGCCATCCTGCTCTTTGTACAACTGGCCTGGCTCTTGCTCTTTTTCTACCAATTAAGCAGCTATTCCACAGTGATTACAGCTATTTTGGGGCTTGTCAGTGTCCTGATGATGTTGGCTATTGTCAGCTCCAAGGATAATCCGGTCTACAAGATTGGCTGGCTCATCCTGATTGGCCTCATGCCCATGTTTGGAACCTTTCTTTACTTAATCTCTGCCAACAAGCAACCAGCTAAGAAGCTGAGAAAGGCCATTCAAGAGTCGGAAGCCCGCATTGAGCAAGCCTTAGAGCAAACTAACTATTCTTCCCAAGATGTCCCAATTGCAGACGAGGTCAAAGGAATTTCGGACTACATTGCCAGTCAGGGCACTTATACCCGCCATGGCAATACGGATGTGTCCTATTTCAAACTGGGTGAGGACATGTATGCCTCCATGCTCAAAGATATGGAGCAGGCCCAGTCCTTTATCTTCTTTGAATACTTCATTGTCGGCCAAGGGCAGATGTGGGATGGGATGAAGGATATCCTGATCAACAAGGCACAGGAAGGCCTGGATGTCCGTGTCATGTATGATGATTTGGGTTCTCTGATGGTCTTGCCAAAGGGCTTCAAGGCCGAGCTGGAGAGCAATGGCGTCAAGGTGGTAACCTTTAACCCGATGGTCCCTTATCTAGCTCTGGGAATGAACAATCGCGACCATCGCAAGATCTTAGTCATTGATGGAAATGTGGCTTACAACGGGGGCATCAATATCGCGGATGAATACATCAATGTGGACAGCAAATTAGGCCACTGGAAGGATACCGGTCTGCGCTTGGAAGGGGATGGGGTTGCCAATCTGACCCTCATGTTCCTCTCGGTTTGGGATGCCTGCCGCAAGGAGCAGACCCATGTTGCGGCCTATCTGCCTAAGAAGTCCGTAAAGGCCAAGGGTTATGTCCAGCCATTCTCCGATTCGCCTTTGGATGAGGAGCTGATTTCAGAGAACCTCTATATGGATATCCTCTGGAATGCCAAGGACTATGTTTACATCTTTACCCCTTATCTGATTATCGACCATGAGATGACACTGGCTCTGACCATGGCGGCCAAAAGAGGGGTAGATGTCCGCATCGTAGTGCCGAAGATTCCAGATAAGAAGGCTGTCTACACCCTGACCGAATCCTATTTCCGTCCGCTTCTGGAAGCAGGCGTTCGCTTGTATCGCTACACGCCAGGTTTTATCCATGCCAAGAGCTATCTGGCAGATGATAAGGTTGGCGTCGTTGGGACCATCAACATGGACTACCGCAGCCTCTACCTGCACTTTGAATGCGGTACCTTCCTTTATGAGGTTGACGCGCTCAAGGACTTGAAAGAAGACTATCTCGAAACCTTTGCGGTCAGTGAAGAAGTGCAGTTGAAGGAGCTGGGAGAAGGACTGCTGAAACGGACAGGTCAGGCTGTTCTAAGAGTCTTGAGTCCGCTCTTTTAGGAGGAAATACCATGAAAGCGAATCTTAGAAAAAAGAAACCTTTGCAGGTTTTGTGGCATATTGTCAAGGTAACCCATTTTTCCAATTTTATCCTGTCCTTTGTCTGTTATCTCTTTCTGGCAGCCCTGATCTTGTTGTTTACTGAGCCTGCCATTGAGACTTTCGGAGATAGTATTTGGTATTCTTTCGTGACCTCGACCACTACGGGCTATGGGGATATTGTGGTGACAACAGCCATCGGCAGGATTGTCAGTGTTATCCTGTCTCTCTATGGCCTCCTCTTTTTCGGCTGTCTGTCAGGGATTGTGGTGACCTACTATATGGAGATGAACAAGCTCTTGCCCAAGGAGGAGGATCAAAAGTGATGAAGAAACAAAATCTTAGGATCCTGCTTTCGGGCTTCTGCTTGAGCAGTCTGATTGCCCTAGTTGCCTTTCTCTTTCTGATGGCTGAAAAATTTGGCAGCCATCTATTGTGGGAAAGCTGGGGGCATTCTGTGCCCTTTCCCAACCTTTATAAAGGTCTCTTGCTCTTGGTGGGTGGCTTCTTGGTCTTTGCCCTCAAACGAAAGTGGGGGAGTCTGCCTAGAACCAGCCATGAGCTGATGGAGGAGCTGAAAGAAGGTCAGACCGTCAATTACCGCCATACTTGGCGCAGCCTGGTCTTGGCCCTACTCATCCTTGTAATGGGAGCAGGAGTTGGGCCAGAGGCCCCTTTGTTGGGGGCAGTCATTGCCTACTCCATCTGGCAGGCGGATAAGCTCCGTTACCTAGAAGCTAATAGAGAGCAGCTGAAGCACCTGCCCCTCCAAGATAAGTTTGTCAGGCTTTTCCATCCCAGTCAATACCTGCTGACCTATCCAGCCAGCCAGAAGGGAACGGATAAGAAGAAGCGCTTGTTTTTCATTGTCAACGGCCTGATTATTTTTGTCCTGCTGATGCGGATGACCGAGCAACCTTCCTTTATCACCAAACTGGGTGACAGCCAGTGGCAGATGGCGGAATTGGTTTTGATTTTGCCCCTCATGCTCTATGGCTTCCTCTTTGGTAAAGTCTACTATTGGCTGATGAAAAAGATAAAAGCTGTCTTGAAGGCGTATTCCTTGCCTCTCTTTGCTAAAGTCATGCTTGGTGCAATTGCCATCTTTGGAATTGCGGTTTTTGCGCCCAGCCTGCTCTTTTCTGGCCAGCATGCCATGCACTCAGTTGTGGAGATGGGGCTGGAGCTACCAGTCCTAGTTTTGTTTGGTCTGTCCCTTCTCAAACTTCTCTTTTTGGAAATCTGCCTGGAAACAGGCTGGACAGGCGGAGATATTTTTCCCATCACCTTTGCCAGCATCCTGCAGGGCTTTGCAGTGGCCCAATTGCTGCCAGGCTACGACCCCCTCTTTGTCGTTCTGGTTGTCAGCCTTTCTTTGGCGGTCACCTTGCTGCAGAAGGAGTGGCTGGCAGGTATCTTCATCTCCCTCTTTTTCCCAGTCAAACTTTGGCCCATTGCCCTCATTCTCATCTTCATGTTACGGTGGATGGGTATAAAAGTGAAAGCAGGAAGAGTTCATGGTGAAGCCTAATTTCAGTCGGCTGCTCCATGGCTCTTGGGCTTTGCTTATCTTTGTCCTACTCATGCTCCAGCCGGCCATCTACCAGGGAATCATCAAAGCCAGTCTGACTCCCTCCATGGCCTATCTGGACGCCCTTTTGGCAGGTGAATTCGGCACCTTTATCAGCCAAAAACTAATTTGGATGGGAGTTTTCTTGATTCTTGCCTTTCTGGGTCAGCTCATCCTCTACTTTTGGGGAAATATGCACTTGCTGGGCATTTTGAAGAGAGAAAGAGGACTTAGTCCTTCCTTGATGCGCCTGACCTGGGCCTATTACGGGCTAATCTGGCTGATGGCTGGGGCTATTTTGGCTGTCCTGCTTGTCCTGATCATCCAGGGATGGCAGATTTACCAGCTATCTGGCGAGCTTGGACAGTATGATTTTCAAGCGACTGTTGAACAGATTTTAGACAAGCTGCGGAGCCTTAGTTTACAAAGCCTTGGGGACATGGAAGCGACTTTGAAAGCCATTTGGACCATTTTAAAAGAAAATGCCCCCCTCTATAAAGTGCTACGAGAAGGGATTGCTACCCTAACTCAGATTGAACAAGTCATCGGAACCTCTTACTTCTTACTTTCTGGACTGTCAATCTATATGGTTTTGGAGAATCTATTCTTCTATACCTTACGAGTAAAGAAGTCTCAACTTCTGATGATTGGGCAACATCTGATAGAAAAGGGGAGCAGGAGTAGCCTCCTTTCAAAAAAAATTCTTTGAACCATTCAATTATTTACTCCCTAGCAAAACTTATGCTATACTAGGTGTATGAAAAACTCTAGTAACAAGAAAAAATCATTCTTTTTATTGATTGGTGTGATGATGATGGGGGCCGTGATGCGGGTCCCATTTACTGCGATTCCAGCTGTTTTGACGGATATTGCGGCTGGCCTGGGTGTTTCAGTCAGTGACTTGGGCATTTTGACTTCTCTGCCCCTCGTCATGTTTGCCCTTTGTTCTTCCCTGGCTCCTGGCTGGGCGGCTCGATTGGGTCTGGAAAAACTCTTGGGCCTGGCCCTCTTGGTCATGACAGCTGGCTCCCTGCTTCGGATTGTAGGTGTAGCAGGGCTCTTTCTTGGAACCATCCTAATCGGTATTTCAGTGGCCATTATCAATGTCCTCCTGCCCAGTCTGGTCTCCGTGCATTTCCCACTTAAGGTTGGGCTCTATACCACCGTCTATATCACCATGATGGGCTTAGCGGGAACGGTCGGTTCAATGGTGGCTGTACCGATTGTAGAAGCTAGTTCCTGGCAGACCTTTGTTATCCTATTGACCCTCTTTGTTGGCCTAGCGGCCCTCATCTGGTTGCCAAACTGGTCCTACAACCATCGCTTTGAGCAAGCCTCCAAAACGACCAAGCAAGGATCACTTTTGAAAAACAAGGCGGCCCTGATTTTTGGCTCTTTGTCAACTGTAGTGGGTAGATGAA
>NZ_JXJT01000049.1 GCF_002441885.1 Pseudolactococcus chungangensis CAU 28 = DSM 22330
TAGATTTTTTGGAAAACTTTGCAACAGAACCCTATAGCGAATAAGGAAAAGAACCCTTATTTAGAAGAGGTTCTTTCTTTATTCTTATTTTCTTTTAAATTTTGAATCGTCATTTATAAGTGAACGTATGAGGTAATAGATACCTAAAAATAAAAAGAAGAATAACGGTAATACACGGAGTAAAGCAAAGGGAGTTTCAAAAAGAAAAGCATACCAAAAACTGCCACCTTTTAAATTCCAGATATTTGGTGTTAGATACCATGACTTGAAGTTTATAATTTGGGTCCAGGATGTATTTCTACTAAAAATATAAAAATACAATAAAAATAAAAATCCGTATGAATAACCATATTTAACATATCTTCTCTTCGCACTTTCTTGAGAATCTTTGTCAGAAAATATTCCTCTTGATACGTCAGGACGTTTTTGCTGAAAGTACTGAGCACCACCAGAACGACTTCCTTTTATTAGTTTCCAACCACTATCAGAAAATAGTGTTACATAATCTTCATAGTTTGTTTTCTTCATACTTTTTTCTCTAAAATCAAGGCGTACATAAGGAATGAACATTTCTTTAGTAGATAATTTTTCAAAAGTATACATAGGGACTGCAGAATTAACAGAAACTAACTTATAGCCCTCTTCTTGTATAGAATTAATCCATTCTTCTTCTTTTTTTAAAGATAAGAAAATTCTAAATTTCTTCATGTTTTCCCCTCCTAATATCCAAATTCAGAAGATAGTTTAATCAGACTTCTTAAACGTTCTATTTCTAGTGTTAAAACTTCTTCTCCTATATCGGTAATTTTGTAAACTCTTCTTCTTTTTTCCCTATTTGGAATTTCTTCTATCCAATTAAGCTTAAGTAAATTTTCAATCGCTCCATACATGGTTCCAGCTGCTACCTTTACAAATCCATTACTCAACTTTTCTATTTCTTGAATAATGGCATATCCATGTGCAGGAGTGGTTAAAACTAATAGAATGTAAAAAGTTGTTTCGGTTAAAGGTAAATGAGGATTTCTACTCATATATGTTCCTCCTTTTTTTGTTATATAGTTACACTGTATATAGTTTCTATGTATACAGTGTAACTAAATAAATTTAGAAAGTCAAGTATCGTTTTGTGTTCAATAGGGTATACTCTGTTGGACTTGCGTATGATATAGAATATAATCATTTTAATTTTTGATATACACGGTCAAAAACTTTTTTATTAAAGGATACTAGATAGTTAAAATCTATTTGCTTATCTAAAGGAATCTGTGGTATTACTTTAGATATATAATCACTATTCAATTTATTTAGTAAATCTATTGAAGGGTTTATGATCTGCAGTAGTAGGTCTATATTTACCCCTTTAAGATCAAACATTTTTTTTATAATAGAAATATTTTCGGGAGAATCTAAGTTTGTGAAATCGTCAATATTATTTATAAGAATGGTGTAGATGTCAAAAAGATCCCGTGATCTATCTTTTGCTTTTGATAATGTATATTCTGGAAGTTGTTGACAAGATGCTCGTATCTTTTCATCTACTATCATTAAAGGAGAGTATACAAAAATATCTACACCATTTAAATTATATGAAATTCTGTCCTCTGTATACTCGTCAAAACTTAAATCAATTTTTATTTTTTTTTGACCATTTTCAATAGTAATTCCATGAGCACCAATATTTTGCCTTTGTTTATCATCTAGCTGTTCAAATGTTTCTTGAGATATGATTATAAAAGATATAAAGTATCCTCCCCACCATGGCGGAATAGAGTCATTACGCTTTGTTGGACGATGTTCAAGTTTAAAATTTTCGACTTGGTAGCCTAAATCTGAGAATGCTTTTGTTATTAAACTTTCAAATAAAATTTTATGGGACTTAATATCTAGTCTTCTTGACTCAGAGATAGAAAAATCTAGATCTTGAGATTGTCGTTCTGTTAGACCTAATAATTTTAAAGCATTCCCCCCTTTTAGAGTTAGAAGTTGAGAGAGTTCATTATTAGAGAAAATTGCTGTCAGACAAATGAATCGTATATCGTCAGGTGTTATCATACTAGGTCTCCTTATTTGTATTATGTATATATTCTATCATAACTATTTTTTTAAAAGTATAATAACATAGCTATAGTATATATACTATAGCTATTATTTAAATCAAATTTTTGATATAATGAAAAGAGAATAAAATAGCTATAGTATATATACTATAGCTATGGATGTTGAAATTATATTTAAGGAAATAAAATGAATAACGATAGATATCATATAAAAGAAAATGCGGAATTTTTAAAAGATCTTGGAAAGAAATATGGAAATGTTTTAAATAGAACAACTATGATAAATTTTGTAAATGATGCTAAAGAAAAATCTTCAATATCTACAAGCGTTAACTTTGGTATTATGGTTAAATATTTAGTTGATGTTCTAGGATTATTTGAAGAAATTAGGATATATCCTGATAATAAAGAGCCGATCATTAGATATGTTGCTAAATATATATCGGTTTCTCCGTATGAAATAGCATTATCTCTGAAATCTAAATCATTTTTATCACATTATAGTGCGTTATACGTACATGATTTAACTTTTAATAATCCGAAAGAGATTTATATAAATACTGAGCAAACGTTAAAGCCTAGGAATGAAGCAAATTCAAAATTAACTCAAGGTAAAATTGATTTTGCATTTTCAAAGCCTATGCGAAAAACTAAAACTACTTTTTTATTTAGATACAATGGGATTATGTATACAGTATTTGTACTAAATTCAAAAAATACAAGAAATACTGGTATTATTAAAAAAGAAACTTTTGAATTCTCAAAAGCTATCAATGTTACAAATTTAGAGCGTACATTAATAGACGTAACAGTTCGTCCGACCTATAGTGGAGGATCATCTGAGATTCTGGAAGCATATAAGTTGGCAAGTCTATTAATTGATATTAATAGGATGGAACTATATTTAAAAAAATTTGACTATATCTATCCCTACGAAAAGTCTATTTTATTATATATAAAATACATAGGAAATTCAGTTTTGTTTGAAAATTTATATAAAGCATGGTACAAACGAATTGATGACAATTTAAACTTCTATTTGGACTATCAGATAGCTGACAGCAAATTAGATACTAATTTAAATATATATTATCCTAAAACATTTGATATTCAAGGGGTTCTGTTGCAAAGTTAGAAAATCAAAAACGATATCTTTGACTTTCCGTCATTTTAAGCAGGTATTAATGGGAATACCAGCCTAAGATATTCTGAGTTCAGAGAGGGCTCGTTTGATTTTCAAACTTCGCAACAGAACCAAACACACAAACAGACCGTTCTCTGTTTATGTGTCCATGCAGTGTTGCTTATATTATTTGTGGAAGTGAAAAACCACGGAGGATTCTTTTGTATAGATAACTGTGTTTTATGTTTGTAAGCAATCGCCGTATAAAATCGGCTTGTAGTATATATTTTTCATGATAATTCTCCTAATAAAAATAGCCGATAACATAAGATTTTATATCTTACATTATCGGCTCTGCGTCTTTGCGTCCGGCTCTTTAATGATTGTGGTTTTAAACTCTTTTATACTAACTAAAGTTTCTAATTTACACTTAGGACAGTAAAGAGGAAAATTCCTTAATTCGGTATCTTTTCGTAGTTTTATACTCGTTTTACTTTTACATATAGGACATAACAACCATTCTGTTAGCAACATCGTCATCACTCACCATTACATATAGAATTATCAGATACAATTTCTCTAAATTCTGATAATAGTTTAATATACTCTTTTGGCTTGAAAGTATGAATAACATGGTTAGCCGAAACTTTTTTATATATTATTTGCGGAGCCAAGGAAATAGCATGATGAGCGTCATCATCATCAAATGCTCCTATAAGTCCGTAATTTTCGTAGCGTTTCCAATCGGCTTGAATAAGCAGTACGGGGCATTTGGTTTTTTCAAAAGCTTCTGCATGGTCAATACCATCATAAAACCTGCCATCTACAAAGGCTCTGGCAAAATCCGGGTCAAACATAGACAATGATTTAATTAGCAAACGTAAGCTATCTGGGAAGCCAATTTCAACCGGACTATCAGGGTATTTATCCTGAAACTTCTTTATCTTTCGTGATAACCAACTAACAAACCAATTTGGAATTCTTTTGATTCTCTTATCAGAAGCTGGTACTTCCATATTTTGAAAATAATTTGCTAAATCTCTATCTGGTATATTTCCGATTTGATTAACAAGGTGCTTTAGCCCGTTATATACGAATTTATCTTGTTCTTTAAATCGTGGCATTTCAGCAGAAAAAATGGGTGCGTCCTCAAGAATAATTCCGGAAATATATTCAGGAATATTAGCAGCACACCAAAGAGCGATAATGCCACCTGATGAATTTCCGCTAATAATAACTTTTTGTTTTATTACATTTTCTATAAATATTTTTATGTCCTCACCAATAATTTTCCATGAATAATGCCCCGGTGTCCAAGAAGACTTTCCATGACCTCTCACATCTATGGCATATACTTGGAAAATTTTTGATAGTGGCAAAAGTACTTTCTTATAACTTTCCCACATACCCATTTGAGCAGGAATCAATAATAAACTCGGTCCATTTTTAGGACCAACCACATAGTTCAGCTTAACACTCCCTGTATCATAAGTTTTTTCTGAAAAACCAGCATTTACCAGTTTTCGATTATTTAGTTTTCCAGACAATTTTTCGTATGGATTTTTATAGTTCATTCAACATTCCTCCTAACTATAATTCTTGAATGTTTTACTCGATAACAATTCCGTAAATCATTAAATCAAGATATTCTTTAACATCTTTTTTAAATTCATGAAAATTATCAAATAACTCCATTGGCTTGTCTTGATACAAATGTAGATATTTCATTACAATTGCATCAATATACAAACTTAAACTCTCTATAATTTTTTGGGTATCTATGTCTTGTCTTAGTTTCAATTTTTTAACAGCACTTAAAATAATCTTACTTGATTTTTCTTTTGATTTTTTATGATATATGCTTAAAATATTTCTAATATCTTTACTAACTTCTTTGTGTGTTTCCTTTGAAACCATATTTAAAAATTTTGTTTCATCTGGATATTTTGTGATTAAATTATATTTCATATCCATCATATAAAAAATTATTTCATAAAAATTATCATAAGTTCCTTCGTATTCTAAATCTTGTGTCAATAGGTCGACTGTATGTTTAAACAGGTATAAGTAAAAATTCTTTTTATTGCCAAAATAATAAAATAATAAACCTTTAGAAATACCAGCTTCATGAGTGATTAAATCAGTCCGTGCTTCTACAAAGGAAAACTTTGAGAAAATTTCAATTCCCTTGGTTATTATTTGCTCCTTTTTTTCATCTGAAATTTTTTCAAAATTCTTAGTAACCATTAGACACCTCACTAAATTGACCAATCAGTCAGTACTCTTGATTAGAGTATATCATATTTTGACTGATTGGTCAATTTCGGGTGGTAAAGAGTGAAATGGTAATATTTTCTTTGATTAGATTACTTCGCAACAGAACCGTCTAAGTTGTTAGGGTTCTGTTGCGAAGTTTGAAAATCAAAC
>NZ_JXJT01000005.1 GCF_002441885.1 Pseudolactococcus chungangensis CAU 28 = DSM 22330
AGATGTGGGAGGCTGAGAGAATTGCCAATAAGTTGGACGATATTCCGATTGGGTCGAATGCGGCAAATCATTACCTTAATGAACAAATCCGTTTGGAGAACGAAGAAAAAGATAGAAATAGTTTTGGATTTTAAATTGTTTAAATTATTAGTCTCTGAGAAAAAAACAGGCTATGATAAAAATCAATCATAGCCTGTTTTTTGTTCACTTTTTTGAAAAAGTGTCAATAACTCTGCTTAATCGTCAGGAACGATACTAAGTTGTTGACATGTTTGAAATGCTAGAAATTACAAAAAAATAAACCCAAGGTTTATTTTGATACTTTAGCTTGTGGATCTTTTGGAATTGCGATTTTGTCTAAAATGAAAATGAATATTGCGAAGGTAACGGCAATGATAGCAACCAGATTAGGTTGGAAACTTGTATCATTGAGTCTGCCGATAACAAAGCCAGCAATTTCACTTAAAATTAATGACCAAAATAGAACAACGAAGAATTTCATAACACCATCTGCTTTCTAAAGGGCTATCTAAAATAGAGAATGATAATTTTAGATATGCCCCGATATGTTTCTTCTCTCAAAATAAAGTATAATAGAAATAAGGAAATTTTGCAAGAAAAAATATCAAAAATAATTGGCTAGGTGTAACTCATGAGAGTATCTAACTTATCAAGCCACCGAATCAAGTTGGTTATATAGAAATAAAAGACCATGAAAGGAGCTCAGATGTACGCCCAACTTAATACGAAAACCGTTTTTAGCTTTATGGATGCGACAGTCAAACTCACCGACTATATCACAGCAGCAAAAGCACTCGGCTATCAATCGCTCGGCATTTCGGATAGCGATAATCTGCATGCTGCCCACCATTTCATCATGCAAGCTCAAGCAGCAGACATTCAGCCAGTCATTGGCTATGAAACGACACTTTTGTTGAATAGTCTTGCTATCAATTTCACTTTCATTGCCAAAACAAATACCGGGCTTAAAAATCTTTACAGTATTTCGAGTAAGAAAAATTTTGGCTTTAACGATTTTTCAGACATGCAAAGTCACTTGAGTGATGTTGCCCTCATCATTCCCGCTGACTCAGCCATTGATAGTATCCTTTCCCAATTGCCCCAAAATGATGTTTATGTTGGTTTGGCGCAGCCAATGACACAAGGCTTTTTGCGACCGAAAATTCCATTTTTAACGGTAAGATATCTAAACGCCGGGGATGCAGAGACGCTAGCAATTTTACATCACATCAAAAATGGCACCAAGTATGATGATAGCTTGACCAGCAACCACTTCGAAAATTTACGGGCAGAAAGTGATGTTCGCGCTTTATTTGATGCGGAGAGTTTAAAAAATCTAAACCGGCTGGTTTCAGAAATCAGCTATGATATCGCGCTTGACACACTCGCCCTACCACGCTTTAATCCTGAAAAACCAGCAGCAGATGAATTGCGTGAAATTGCTGAAAACTTCTTAAAGGCTAGACAGTTAACTTCAGCTAATTATCAACAGCGACTCGATCATGAACTAGGTGTCATTCATGAAATGGGCTTTGATGATTACTTCTTGATTGTCGCAGATGTCATTCGCTATGCACGGTCACAACATATTTATACAGGGATGGGGCGTGGGTCTGCGTTAGGGTCTCTCGTGGCTTATGCGTTGCAAATTACTGGTGTAGATCCTGTTGCGAATAACTTGCTCTTTGAGCGTTTCCTCAATCCTGAGCGAGCTAGTCTTCCCGATATTGATATCGACATGCCGGATAATCAGCGTGCTGAAATTCTGACCTATGTCAAAAATCGTTACGGTAGTAGTCATGTTGCGCAGATTATGACCTTCTCAACTTTTGGTATGAAACAGAGTTTTCGTGATGTTGCCAAGGTCTTTGGCATGACAGAAGTTGAAATTTCACACGTTTCAAGTATGATTGGTCGCTCGGATAATCTCGCCCAAGAATATGAGAAAAATAACCGGTTTAGAGCTGAAATCATTAACGATTCACGCCTACAAAAAATCTTTGCCTATGCACAAAAAATAGAAGGGATGCCACGTCAGAAATCAGTTCATGCTTCAGGTGTTGTTCTTGCGGCTCATGATTTGACAGATTACCTGCCTTTAGCACCCGGTGAAATCTTACCCATTACTCAGTTTGAGGCACATGATGTTGAAGCAATTGGTCTGATTAAGTTTGACTTTCTAAGTATCAAAAATCTGACTTTCATCAATGACATGCGGGATTTAGTTGCGAAAAGGTATGAAAAACAAATCGACATCAGTCAAATCGATCTCAATGATGATGCAACGTTAGAAATATTCAGAAAAGGACAGACTTTGGGGATTTTCCAGTTTGAAAACCCTCAGATGATGAATTTTTTGCGTCAATTAAAGCCGACAGAATTTGCGGATGTTGTCGCAGCAACCTCAATTTTCAGACCGGGACCATCAGCCTTTATTCCTGAATTTATCAGACGGCGTCATGGTGAGGAGACGGTTATTTATCCGGATGATTCAATTGCTGATATTTTATCACCAACCTATGGGATTATGATTTATCAGGAACAAATCATGCAGGTTGCCCAGATTTTTGCAGGTTTTTCACTAGGTCGTGCAGATCTACTCAGACGTGCTATTTCTAAAAAACAAGGTAGTGAATTTGAGCAGTTAAAAGCTGAATTTATTGCAGGTAGTTTGAAAAAAGGACATACGACAGAAAAAGCGACTGAGATTTATGAACTGATTGAACGATTTGCAAACTATGGTTTTAATAGGTCTCACGCCTTTGGTTATGGTGCTCTAGCAGTTCAGATGACCTACTTCAAAGCACACTATCCAGATGTTTTTTATGAAATTATGTTGCGGGATAGTAAGCGTATCGCTCTACTTAATGATGCACAAAATCTAGGCTTTAAACTGGGACAACCGACAATTAATCGCATGCCATACTATGATAAATTATCTAAAGGTGAAATTTTCTTAGGCATGCGCGCGATTAAGAGTTTGCCGCGCGATTTAGCGCTTTGGATCATTGAACATCGGGAATTTTCAAGTTTACAGGATTTCATTCAAAAATTACCAGAAAATTATCGTAAGGAAACTGTCATCAGACCCTTGATTGAAGTTGGTGCATTTGATAACTTTGATCCGAATCGTCGAAAGTTAGTTGAAAATCTCAAGAAACTACTGGACTTTAATTCAGTATTTCAAACAGACCTCTTTTCCGAAACGTCGACAAATTTAAAATTTGCCTATGATGATTATGAAGATTATAGCAATGCTGAAAAATATCAGATGGAATTTGATTTGATGGGTGTTGCAGTGACTGAACATCCTCTAATGCGTATTGCAAGAACACGCCATGGTAATTTTACTGAGGTGAGTCAGCTCACGGCGGGTCAAAAAGCAACGATTTTGGTTCAATTGACACATTTGAAGACACATCGAACGAAGAATGGTGCGACGATGGCTTTCTTGAATGTGACGGATACTAAGGATGAGCTTGATGTGACCATGTTTCCGGAAAGTTATCATCATTTTCTGCCAGAGATTGAGGTGAATGATTTTTATCTGATTACGGGCAAGGTTTCAGAGCGTAATGACCGCTTACAGTTGGTAGCTGAAGGCTTGGTTAAGGTTGTGGAAACGGATAAAAAACTTTGGTTAGCGATTTTGGAGACGAGTAAAAATTCGCGCATTGCTCAAATTTTAAAAGAATTCCCAGGCAATTCACCTGTGATTTTGTATAATGAAACCACAAAGACGACGCAAATGACTGGCATTTACGTGGACGAGTCTGAAATTTTATTGAAACGCTTGACGGGATATGTGGATAAAGCGGTCTATAGGTGATTTTTTCTCAATTTATCATTGCTAAAATAAAGTCAAAAAAATACGCCTTTTGTCAGACGACTTGAGGCGTATCTTTTTAGATAAATTTATAAACTGAAACCCACATGAGGACAGCGGCTGCCATGACAAATAAATGCCAAACAACGTGTGCATAAGGAAATTTTAAGGAGTAGAAGTAGGCGCCACAAGTATAAAGCACCCCGCCAACAAAGAGGAGCCAGACACCAGTATGTGGTAAGGCATGCCAGAGTGGTTTTAAGGCAAAGACAATCAACCAACCCATGATGATATACAAGACTGTTGATAGCCGTGGGACATGGTCCCACTTGGGTAGAAAGACAGATTTAAGCACAACACCTGTGATAGCACATGCCCAAACAATCGCAAACAAGGTCCAACCTAACCAACCGTTGAGTGTAATCAAACAATAAGGGGTATAGGTACCCGCAATCAATAGATAAATTGAGGAGTGGTCAAAAACTTGGAAAACTTGATTGGCCTTGGTGAAAATGAGGCTATGAAATAAGGTAGAGAAGAGAAAGAGTAGGACGAGGGTTGAGCCATAGATGGTATAGCTGACGACTTGTAGTGTGGCATGATGTGCAACACCTTTTAGGATAAGTAGAATCAGCCCTGCAACTGCAAAGCCAAACCCAATGCCATGTGTAACGGCATTAAAGACTTCGTTAGTAATGATATAAGCTTTAGAATTTTTCAAAAGAGACCTTTTTTCTATTTTTCTCGCTAATCAGAGACTAGCACTTAAAATGCTACATGATGAATTGAGAAATTTCATTCAAAATTTGATATAATAATTTAGAAAGCAATTCAAAATTCACTATCTAGTTTTGATAACTACTTCATCTCAAGTATAACATAAATTTTGAGATTACTAGAGAATAATTTTTTATTTTTTAGTCATTTCCGACAGAAAAGAGTTTTTTAGCATGACGATTAAAATTGTGACGGATTCGACAATTACAGTTGAACCAGAACTGATTGAAAAATATGGGATTACAATTGTCCCTTTATCGATATTGATTGACGGTGTCCTTTATCAAGATACGGATTTATCAGCTGACCAATTTATGACAAAAATGAAGGTCAGCAAGAATCTGCCTAAGACTTCTCAACCACCAGTTGGGGTGTTCTCGGAAACTTACGATAAATTAGCAGAAGACGGTAGCCAAATCATCAGCATCCATTTGACCAAGGCTTTATCAGGTACAGTAGAGGCTGCGCATCAAGGTGCTATGCTATCAAATGCAGATGTGACAGTTATTGATAGTGATTTCATTGACCAAGGTTTGAAGTTTCAAGTTCTTGAGGCAGCGAAATTGGCAGCGAGTGGTGCGACAAAAGAAGAAATTTTAGCAGCAATTAAAAAAACTAAAGAGAATACGGCGCTTTTTATCGGAATTTCTAACCTTGATAATTTGGTTAAAGGAGGTCGTGTCAATCGTGTAACGGGTGTTCTGAGTGGTCTTTTGAACATTAAAGTGGTCATGTCCTTAGTTGATACATCACTAGACCCAATCTTAAAAGGTCGTGGTAATAAGACCTTCCAAAAATGGTTAGATGAGTTTGTAGACAAAATCAAAAATCGGAAAATCAAAGAGATTGGGATTTCTCATGCAGAAAACATGACTTTCTCTGAGCAGATGAGAGAGACATTGCAACCTTTTGTCGATAAAAAAATTTCAATCCTAGATACCAATTCAACGGTTGCGACTCATACTGGTCCAGGTGCTTGGGCGCTCATGATTGAGTTTGAATAAGGTGGTCGTTTGTTATTTGAAAGTCTCAGTTAACAACTAATGCATGAACGATGTAATAGGAAAGATTATGAAAAAAAATAAATACAAAGGGCGTGTGCGCCGTTGGCTGATTGAAATTGTCGTCTTTGTGGTGGCAATTTTTGCGATATTTACCGTCATCGGCCATTTTTTAATTCGACCTGCAGGTTCAGAGCTTTCTAACAAGAATTTGAAAGCGGCTCTGACTCAGAAACGCTTGGATTATATGGCAATTGGAGATTCATTGACAGAGGGCATTGGTGACCAAACCAACCAAGGAGGCTTTGTCCCTCTGTTAGCCAACACCATCGGTGATATCTCAGATGTGAATGTTGTGTCTCAAAATTTCGGCGTTGCCGGCAATACTTCGACACAAATTTACAAACGCATGACCAAAGAGAAGAAAATTCAGACAGCGATAAAAAAGGCTGATGTCATCACAATTACTGTTGGCGGAAATGATGTCATGAAAGTGATTAGAACACAGCTCATGAATTTGACGGAGCGATCATTTGATAAACCCGCGCAAGCCTATCAGAAACAACTGACTGAAATCTTTGATTTTATCCGAAAGTATAATCCAGATGCACAGGTCTATGTTCTGGGAATCTATAATCCCTTTTATCTCAACTTCCCTGATATCACGGAGATGCAAGATGTCATTGACCATTGGAACCAAGCGACACAGGAGATGGTTATGGAGCAAAAGAAGATGTACTTTGTACCAATCAATGATTTGCTCTACCAAGGGGTGGATGGTAATCGTGGCGTGACAAGTAGTAATGGTGACATTCAAACAATTACGAATGATGCGCTATTTGAAGAAGATCATTTTCATCCCAATAATATTGGCTATCAAATCATGAGTGATGCAGTAGCCGTGGCTTATAAGGAGCATTATAATGAAAAATAGTTACTGGAAATATCTCTTCTTGCTAATACTAGCAATTAATATCTCACTTGCTGCTGTTGTCGGATTTCAAGTGACCAAACATCGCGATCAAGAAGTTCTGAATCAAGTGAGCACTATTAAGGGCGTGAATAAAGTTGCAGAAATCTCAACCAATACTGAGCAATTGAATACAGCTATCAACAAATACTTAGGAGACTTTCAGGATAACAAAATGAACTATAAGTTCTACCTATCAGATAAGGCAGTACTTGAAGGAGCCTATAAAATATTTGGAAAAGATATTCCTTTGTATGTTTATTTTGAACCCTACGCTTTAAATGATGGTTCGGTGAATTTAAAAGTGACGAGTATTTCAATTGGTACTTTGAGCTTACCTGCTAAAACAGTTTTGAATTATATCAAAGGCGCATACGATTTACCTAAATTTGTCACGATTAAATCTGAAAAGCAAGAAGTTGTCATTGATTTACCGCAAATTGCTATCACCAAGGATACTTTCTTACAGGCTAATAAACTTGATATGAAAAATTATAAATTTGTCTTTAACCTCATGCAAAAATAGGTAAAAGGTAATTTTTATGTAAAAAAACCTTTAAAAAGCGCTAGAAGTAGCGTTTTTACTTGCTTTAATAGCCGTTACTTGCTATAATAAAGTTTGCCTAAGGGTAAAAATAATTATTGGAGGACATTTTTAAAATGGCTAACAAACAAGAATTGATCGCAAAAGTTGCAGAATCTGCTGATTTGACTAAAAAAGACGCTGAAAAAGCAGTAAACGCTGTTTTCGCATCAGTTTCTGAATTCCTTGCAAAAGGTGAAAAAGTTCAACTTATCGGTTTCGGTACTTTCGAAACTCGTGAACGTGCAGCTCGTGAAGGTCGTAACCCACAAACTGGAGACTCAATCAAAATCGCAGCAACAACTGTTCCTGCATTCAAAGCTGGTAAAGCTTTGAAAGACGCTGTTAAATAATTTAAGCGCCAGAATATGACAACCACAGGCTTCTGAGGTTGTTTTTGTTTTTAAAAAATACAAAAGGGGCACAGAAGGGGCATAGATATAAAAAACGACTTTAAAGTTTAAAGTCGTTTAGTACATCTGTGATATTAGTCTTCATTTGTTCGGTTACGTGGGTATAAATTGATTCTGTTGTTTTACTTCAATGGTCGTGCCCTACTCTTTCTTTTATTGCTTTAAAAGATACATTGTTTTCTGCAGCATAATCAAATGCTAGATTTAACACGGATTTGATACGTCCGATTTTATTTCTGCTCGATTCCTTATTTGAAATTAGTCTATCCTGTATACTTTTCGTGGTTATGTTTCTAACCTAAGTTTCTTTAGGAGACATAGTTATAATATAGTTGGGCTCGTCAGGGTACTGATAGAACTCTGTTTGATGGAATGCGTATAAAAATACCCATCAGTCTGTCATAAACGTTGGAAACAGCATGTCTGACGTTGTATGAGCTGAAAGTGCATTGACAATCTTCTCTGATAATTCAGTTTGTGCAACTTTTTGAGTCCGTGGTATTTTTTGTCTAGTGTGCCAGATTCTCTTTTCCATTTTTTTGTTGATGGACTTTTATATCTTTCGAAATATTTGAATCCCCCATTCGATAAATCTTCGATCCACATTGGCATTTATCCTTTTCTGTGGTAAAATAAACAGAGTAGTATCCTCTTATTTGGGTATTTGATTCTATAGCGTTGCTCACAAACTTTTTGCGGAGGGAGTGAGTGGCGCTTTTTTGTTTTACAGTTTTATTGATTGTTGCTATTCAAAGGCATCGACATTTTCAGTTAATTCAACAGCAAGTTCATCATGTTCTTCAAGTATATTTTTAATGACTGAGAACGGTGCTTTGAAATATTCTTTTCGACTATTGACCTTGCTCATTCTGTATTTAAACAGCTTGGTGTGAAGTTCTGTTTCAATACTTTAAGTCAATAGAAAATATAAAAAAACGATAACTTTTCCTTATACAAAATCTTAATAAAATAATATAGCTATTTCTTGGACATGATAATGACTACTCAATACGAGATGCCAAGAGGTTGACAATAGCCGTGAAAGTGTTCACACCTAGCAAAGTTGAGAAATAAAAAAGCCCTGATGGGCTGGAAATGAGGCATATTATGACAGTAGATGAGCATGGTTTGACCTTAGTTAATAAGTTCATCCCCATGAATGAAATTGAAAAAAATGAGTTTAGTGCGAAGTATGATGGTCATGCTTGATACCTTTGCGGAAGACTACGCACGCCACAAGTTCATAAAATCATCTTGAAAACCATTGATGATTTCAAGTTATGTTAAGTATTGTAACCGATATTTTAAAAAAGTAAAACCCATCAACAGATTGTTGATGGGTTAATTGAAAGGTTATCCAAAGTCTTTAGCAACTGCAATTAATGCCTCTTTATAAGAGTTGAAGTATAGATTGTAAATATCCAACTCAACATCTTTACTTTCAGAATTGAGCTGAGAAATCAGGTTTCGATTGATCTCTGCTTGTACAGCAAGTAAAGCCAGATCATGAGCACGTTGCTCGTTTGATAAATCATTTTCAGTATCGAACATATCAATACCTCCTTTCAAGGTTTATTATACCAAAAAAATGAAGGTATTATGCAATATAGAAAGGAGGAGTGGAATGGATTGTAAAGAAAAAGCAATTGTCTAACGATAAAGTGCTTGTAAATTTAGAAATCACAGTTACAAAAAATGGTGAACTGATCATGTCATTGGTTGGTGATGAAGTGATTTTAAAAAATGGTTATGAAATTAGTATCAATAGCTTAACTTAGATGACTATCACTAGAGCTATCAGGTGAAAAATCCTCTGCCATATAAAAAATAACTTATTTGCCAATCGTTTTTCCTAAAAAAGCAGAATGATGTGATAAAGAATATCTAAATGCAAAAGTGGGAGGGGTTATCAAAGCTAACACTGATTTCGGGTTAAAAGTGATGCTAGAACACCCTGAATTTAAAAAAGGTGTTCTAAATCCTACACATAAAATTGTGTTTATCAATAAAGAAGTGATTCTTGAATTTGTTTCATGGAAAGAAGAAACCCGATATAAAAGCTACAAGAAAGTGATCAAATGACACAACTTGAAGTTGAAAATGCACGACTTAAAAAAACTAGTGGCACGGTACGAGATGTTTGAAACAGCTACACATGTTTGGAGGTATTGATAGATGTTAAAAGGCAAAGAAGATTTGATCAAGGACTTTGGTTTTGAATAGGTAGCCCTTCTCTAAATACATGAGGTAAGGGAGCTATAGGATATGCAGTTAAGGCTTACCATTATATTTTAGATACTATTAAAAATGGGAGCCGTTAAAGTGGGGCTAAAAGAATGACAGAATTATATTGTGACCCACGAAAAGGAAAGAGATATAAAGTAGCCTTTGGATATTATTTTCCAGCAGAATATGGATTACTGAATAATTGAAGTTATTTGGAATGCCTTAGAATGGTATTTTAAAACTTTATCTGAAATAAAAATATTTTTGGCAAAGCACGACAATTCTGGGAAACTAAAAATGAAAATGGGTGAAGTTAAATTAATTGAAACAGATGGAACAGTCGAGTTGTGGCACTTTGATACAGATGCTGAGTTGGGTCAGTTGGTTTTTAAGGAGAGTAGGACTGAGTAGACAATATAATTTAAAGGCTATCGAGAAAAAATTGTTGAGGTATCAAAAAATTGATAGTGTGATACAGTATCGAAATTATGAATTGGAAATGAAAATCACTGATAGTTATATTGGAGGCAAAAGGGCCAATAAGGTCTCAAAGCCAACAGAAGATATCATAAGAAGTGGGATGCAGATTGAAAGTTACAAAATCTCCATGAATTCAAAAGACGTATATCCGAGGCTCAAAAAAAGTGCTCTGATGATGAAGAACTAAATTTAATATTTTCATATCGTTGGGCTATCAGAAAATATGACAAAATATGTGATGGTTTTTGGTAAATTTTAAATTTTGTCAGCTTTTGAGCAAAAACTGACAAGGAAAATGTGTTATATGAGTATCATGGAATTCAAAAGAAAAGCAATTAGTGTGAAATCAGGGGTTGCTGTTATGTTATTGGTTTATTTTTGACTTATTTAGTTTTATAATGGAGTTAGAAAGTGAGGTACCTATATGAAAAAAGAATACAAGAACATCCTTGTTGCAGTAGATGGATCAGAACAAGCCTATAACGCAGTTTCTGAAGCGGTTGAAATCACGAAGAGAAATAAAGCGAAACTTCAAGTTTTGACTGTTAAAGAGACCAGCAGATACTATAATGCTTTTGATATGTCTGTAATTGAGACTGCTTCAATGGATAAAATGGCTATAGATATTCTTAAAAGGGTATCAGAAATAGTAG
The DNA here is from genome assembly GCF_002441885.1 of Pseudolactococcus chungangensis CAU 28 = DSM 22330. GTDB lineage: Bacteria > Bacillota > Bacilli > Lactobacillales > Streptococcaceae > Pseudolactococcus > Pseudolactococcus chungangensis. The sequence goes on from NZ_JXJT01000005.1 coordinate 10,951, forward strand.
ATGAACAAGTCGAATGTGAAGAAATAAATCTTTATGACAACAATGCAAAGAGACAAATTGTTCAATATGCGAAAGAAAATAAGATTGATCTTATTGTAATAGGGTCGACTGGTACTGGTGTGATAGATAAATTTTTTGTAGGCTCTACCACTCAATATGTTGTCAATCATGCACCATGTAATGTTATGGTTGTAAAATAGAAAATTGAAAGTCTTGATAAAAATCAGGGCTTTTTTGTATAGAGTTGCAGAAACTATTGGTGCTGCATATTCAACTTTCAGAGATTGGATTAAACAATTTCCGGTACTTTCGCCCCCCTAAAAAGGGGCAAAGAAATTATTAACTGTCAAGTTGAGAATGCTTTATTGAAGCGTGCTTTAGGCTATGAATTAGTTGAAGTCCTAAAGTTCCAAACTCTTTATAAGTGTTCTTCCAAACTGCCACTTGCCTGGGTGTGATGCCATACTTTTTAGCTAAGAACCTCTTCCTTCCAATTCCTGAGTAATAATCTTGCACAACTTGGAGTTTGAAATCGAATGAATACTTTGGCATAAGAAAAGACCTTTCATTGTTTTGAAAAGTCTATATTCTTGGGTGCACATCAATATGACCGTGGGTGTTTTTTTTTGTATAAGGAACAATTGAATATTTGATGCTTTTTTTACATAATGTGGACACTTTTTTTAAGAACAATTTATTAATCACACGGACCTTCAAATCTGCGGTTTTCGAAATTATTAAAGTTTCGGCCCATATCATATCTGTCAAAGTTTCTATTCATATCAGTTCCGTAAAAACTGTTTTTAGGGCTAGAAGTAAAGCAAGTATGATATGAAGGTGCAGTTTTAATATTCAGCACTAGAAAGATGAAAAATTTCAAAGCATCTAGGTTCGGTCTGAGGTTTTGTCGGATAGAATACCAAGAATACTTTCTGCCGTTTATCAGGAATATAGATACTATTTTTTCCATTTTTATTATCAGTTGTTTTTTCATGAATATCAATTTTTTTAAGTGTCAGTTGGCAGAATATCTTGATTTTCTTCGATATATAAATTTACTTTGGGTAAAATCATCGCTAAGCACAATGGAAGAAATCACACTGATTTCAATATGTTGTCAACCAGATGAGCTTAATATATTATCAAAATATCCGTCAAAGATAAATTGAGATATATTGTCAGAATTTTTCCAGATATAAAGTGGGTTGTAACTATTATTGAATTCATTATTTTGCTTTTCTGAAATCAAGAAGAGTTTAAAGTAGAGTTTTGGGGAACCGTCCAATAAGTGCCTAGTTTTCAGTCCACTAATCATGATGTACTCATAACAAAAAGTGACAGGTAGAAGTAAGACAATATGAATTTCAATGACTTAAAAATTTTTATTGATATTTGTTAAACTGGTTCTCTGAATCAAAGTGCTATGAATCTTGGTTGTGCACAATACAATTTAACTGCTCGATTGAAAAGATTAGAAAGTGATCAGGCAACTTTTTTATCAGGAGATATGATGGGATTGTCCCAACAAAAAATCCTGAGCATCCTGAAACGCAATACTTTTGTTAATTGTGATAAAACTTGTCTTTTTAGATAAGAGACACTTCATGATTTTCAAACACAAAAAATAATGGAACTTGATTCATTTGAAAATATTATCAACTATATTGAAATCTGTAATGATCTTGTTTTACTTCCTGAATATTTATTAAAAACAAAAAAATTACAAAAATAGGATGAAAAAAATAGAAAAATATGCTATTATAAGTATGGATAAAAAGAGGAATTACAATATTTTTAAGATTGTTAATGGCAAAATAGCGATTCAGTGAGTGTATACTGTCATTCATTTATCTATCTATAAAACACCCTATATCCTTGACATACTAACGTTTTAGGAGAGTAGAGAAATAAGTAAAAGCTTGTAAAATAAGTGCGAATTTAATTAAGCGTAAGATTATAAAACGTTTTTTAAAACTCATATAATCGACATAAAAAGTCGATCGTGTTATGATAAACATAGTTTAGTATGAAAACATTTAAATAACAAAGGATAAGGATATGAATCAAACACTTAAACAAAATAAAGAAAAGCATGATCGTTATATAGTTTTAACTGTCCTGACAATCATTATCGGTATTATGTTGATTGCAGGTTATGAAACCTCACTTGGTAGATGTATCAAAAAAGAAGATACGAATAGTCAATCTGAAACTTTGACAACAAAAGCAGAAGAAAATCTAATGCCTGCAGAACTTAATTTGACGAGTACGCAAAATTGTCGTGAGATTAAACTGACAAAATTTATGGCTACAAAAAAGAATTTTATCTTTGAGTATCAATTTAAGCTTGATGATGAGCGCTTGAAAGAATTGTTAACGAAACAGCTTGCTGCAGGGTCAAACTATCAAAATATTCATTTTTCTCTTTTTGCTGATAACGATATGTCATACGACCTTGTTGGTGGCGGTATCTCATCTTCAACATTTCAGATTGAAGGCGATATATTTTACGGTAAGGTCAACTTCACCTATGATTCAAAAAAACTGCCAGATGATACTGACTTGATGTTGCAAATTTCGCAGTTATCATGGGAAGATCGGGATGAGCGTCGCACAGCAGAGGCAGAAACTAATCTATCGGAAACGGGTAGTTCATTTACAGTGCCGACGGCATTACAATATGACGGTGAATGGCGCTTTGATATTACCTATTAGCCATTTACTTAAACAAGTAAGTCACAGATTACAAAAGTGAACAATATTTAGGACATTAAAGTTGATTCAGTATCTCAAAAATAAAAGTAGAGTACCAAAACGCAGCCTATGAAGGGGCTTATTTTGAACTAAATGGTCATCAATATAGAAGTAGACTAGCAAAAATGACACCTAAGAAAAAAGGTTATTTTGTCGTTTTTTGGGAGAAAGACAATAAAAATCAGAATCAGCCTTACGAGTTTGCCGCTAGTCCAGATAAACTTATCATCTCTGTAATTGACGGACATCTACAAGAGCAGTTTATTTTTCCGAAGTCTATTCTTTTTAAAAAGGTATACTTAGTGGCCCTAATCAGACGGTAAAATGGCAACCAGAGTTTATCCAATTTGGGTCAAATCCTTAACTCCCTCAGCTCAAAAAAATTGGCAAACCCCTTATTTTATTGACTTGAGTTCTGAACTTGACTGTCATGTGTTAAAAACTTTATATTTTGCTTGATTTGTCATTTTGGAAAGATAGTTTTGGATAATCAAAGTTAGAAAAATCGATAAAGCGATAAAAGTCAGAACAAAAGCCGAACATTGAAGCCGACATTTTAAGTAAATATCAGTAAACAAAAGGCAATCTGAGTGTTTTTTGATATAATATAAGGTAATAATGAAGAAATTGGAGATGCATCGTGGTAAAATCTGATATCGAAATCGCTCAAGCCTCACCTATGAAAGCCATTACGGACATTGCTGCTAAAGCTGGTATTTCAAGTGATGATATTGAGCAATACGGCAAATACAAGGCAAAAATTACTTTTGAAGCACTCAATAAGTTACAAAAAAATGATAATGGCAAACTGATTCTAGTTACAGCCATCAATCCAACTCCTGCTGGTGAAGGTAAATCAACTGTTACGATTGGTCTGGGTGATGCCCTCAATCAACTTGGTCAGAAAGCTATGATTGCCTTGCGAGAACCTTCTCTTGGACCTGTCATGGGTATCAAAGGAGGAGCAGCTGGTGGTGGCTATGCTCAAGTTTTACCGATGGAAGATATTAACCTCCATTTTACAGGTGATTTGCACGCCATTACAACAGCTAATAATGCGATTGCTGCACTATTAGATAATCATATCCATCAAGGTAATGAGCTCAATATTGACCCACGTCGTGTCATCTGGAAACGTGTTGTTGACCTCAACGATCGTGAATTGCGTCAGATTATTGCTGGACTTGGCTCACCAATGAATGGTGTCCCACGTGAAGATGGTTTTGATATTACCGTAGCCAGTGAAATTATGGCTGTTTTCTGCTTGGCGACCTCTATAGACAATCTTAAAGCACGATTGGCTAAAATCGTTGTTGCCTACACTTATGACCGCAAACCGGTGACAGTCGGAGACCTCGAAATTCAAGGTGCGATTACGGTTTTACTTAAAGACGCCCTTAAACCCAATCTCGTGCAAACGATTGAGGGGACACCGGCCTTTGTTCACGGTGGACCGTTTGCCAATATCGCCCACGGCTGTAACAGTGTGCTTGCAACGACAGCCGCTATGAAAGCAGCTGATTTCACTGTCACAGAAGCAGGTTTTGGGGCTGACCTCGGTGGCGAGAAGTTTCTCGACATTAAAACACGTGAACTTCCTAAAAATCCTGATGCCGTCGTCATTGTCGCAACTGTTCGTGCTTTAAAAATGAATGGTGGCGTAGCTAAGAATGATTTGTCCATGGCAAATACGTCTGCACTACGTGAAGGATTTGCAAATCTCAATCGACATATTGATAATATCCAAGGTTATGGTTTGCCTGTAGTTGTCGCGATTAACGAGTTTGTGACAGATACGGCAGAAGAAATCTCAGTTCTTTCTGAGCTTTTAGCTGCTAAAAATGTTGATTTTTCACTCACACAAGTCTGGTCTAAAGGTGGTGTTGGTGGTCTAGATTTAGCTGAAAAAGTTGTTAAAGCAACTGAAAAAATGTCTGATTTCCATTACTTATATGATTTAGAAAGTTCAATTCCTGAAAAAATTGAAACGATTGTGACCAAAATTTATGGTGGTGCATCTGTTACCATGACCAAGAAAGCACAAACACAAATCGCTACTTTTGAACGTAATGGCTGGGATAATTTACCGATTTGTATGGCAAAAACCCAGTATAGTTTTTCAGATGACCAAAACAGTTTAGGCGCACCAGAAGGGTTTGATATTACGATTCGGGAACTTGTTCCCAAGCTCGGTGCTGGCTTTATTGTCGCATTGACAGGGGATATCATGACCATGCCTGGCTTGCCGAAAAAGCCTGCGGCTCTTAATATGGATGTTGACAATGCAGGTCATATTTCAGGTTTGTTCTAATTCAATATGACAAATCAATAACAGGTTTGTCAGTAACATGACAATTTGACAAGTCGGTTAAGAGATGATGAAAAACGCCTTTTGGGGCGTTTTTTTATGGTACAATGCTACTTATGTTAAAAAAAAGAAATAACAAAATTAAATTTATCGTAGCAACTTTTATACTTATATCAACCGGATTCAGTGTCTCTACTAAAGCAGAAGAGATAACAAAACCACATTTAAAAATCCAAGATGAGGTAATAAATCATCGCACAGGACTTAATCTAGACTATTTTACAGGACTTGTTCGTGATACAGTTAAGTCTGTTGAACAAGAACAGGCAACTGTTCAAAAGCAAGTTCACGAAACTGAAAAAGCAGCTGTTCCACCATCACCACCAGTTAAAACACGAGAAGAAAAATTAATAGAAACAGCGAATCGTTATCAGGGTGTCCCTTATGTTTATGGCGGCACGACGCCTGATGGCTTTGACTGTTCTGGTTTTACATCGTATGTCTATCGGGAGGCACTGGGGCAAGAAATCGGTCGCACGACTTGGGCTCAAATGTCTGCTGGTCAGCAAGTTTCGGTTGAAGAGGCCAAAGTCGGCGATGTTCTCGTATTTTTCGGTGGTAACCATGTAGGTATCTATCTGGGGAATGGTCAGTTTATCCATGCGCCACAACCGGGGGATGTTGTAAGTGTTTCGCCACTTTCAACGATGCCAGCAGATTTTGCCCTGCATCTTTGAGACTATCATTGAGACTTTACTTTTTTAAAAGTCAATGGCGCATCTGCTAGAGCAGGTGCTTTTGATGTTATATCAAATAAAATTTTTCAAAAAATTGTAACTTTTTATTATAATGTTTACGTTTTTTTATGATACAATAAAATCATGAAAAAAGTAAAATATGGTATCGTATCTACAGCACAAGTTGTACCTAGATTTATAGAAGGTGTTCGTTTAACAGATAACGGCGAAGTTGCTGCGATTTCAAGTCGTAGTCTTGAAACAGCGCAAGCATTTGCGACGGCATATAACATCCCGAAAGCCTATGGTAGTCACGCTGAACTTTATGCAGATTCAGAGCTGGATGTTATCTATATTGCGACTTATAATAAAGGACATTTTCCAGAAGCCAAGCAAGCCTTGTTGGCAGGCAAAAATGTCTTGCTAGAAAAACCGTTTACGTTGACTTTAGCTGAGGCAGAAGAACTTTTTGAGCTAGCGCGTGAGAAAAATTTATTTTTAATGGAGGCACAAAAATCAGTCTTTTTACCTGTCACACAGCTCGTCAAAGAAGTCATACAATCAAATGAAATCGGTGATATTTTATCAGTTGATAGTGTAACGGCCTATGCTAGTATTGACCACATCAGTTGGTTCAATGACCTTAAAGCTGGTGGAGGTACAGTTCATTTCATGTTGCCTTATGCGATAAGTTATTTGCAATATATTTTCGATGCCCAAATCACAGATTTTTCAGGCATTGCCGATATGGTAAATGGTGAATCAGACACACAAGCCAAAGTCTTGTTAAAACTTGACAACGGCGTTCTAGTAAACATCTTTTTGACGACTAAAGTAGCCTTGGATAAAGTCATGACGATTCAGGGAACAAAAGGAAGACTCATTATTCCGGAATTTTGGCGTGCTAAAACAGCAACCGTTAGATTTGCGGATGGTGGTATCAAACGGCAACTTAATGCTGATTTTGAAAGTGATTTTGTCTATGAAGTTCAGCATGTGAATGAGCTCATCCTTTCAGGGGAACTTCTTAGTTCTAAAATGACAGCAGACATGACCTTGACTGGTGTGAAGATTATGGATAGTCTCTATCAATCTTGGCAGTGAGACAACATGACCTCGACACAATTATGTTTAAAGATCTGTGAGCACTCACAGATCTTTTTCGTATAAGTATAGTAAGAGGTGAGTATGTTAGTCGCACTAAACGAAACAGAAAAAGTCGTTAATTTATTAGAACTCAGCACAACAGATTTAGCAGACCTAGCAAAACAATTTTTGCGTTGTCCTGCCTGTAAAAGTCAGGTACGTTTCAAAAATGGTCGCATTAAAATACCTCATTTTGCTCATGTGAGTTTGGCAACTTGTCAGTATTATTCAGAAAATGAAAGTCTGCAACACCTAACCCTGAAAAAACGTTTATATCACTGGTTTAAGCAGACCGAACAAGTTGAAATTGAACATTTTTTACCAGAATTACAGCAAACACCTGACTTGCTGGTCAATAAAACTCTTGCGATTGAAATTCAATGTAGTCACTTATCTATTCAACGGTTACGCGAGCGGACAGAAATGTATCGGGCACATGGTTATACTGTCCTCTGGCTCATGGGGAAAGATTTATGGCTAGATGAGAATGTGACGGAACTCAAGCGACAATTACTCTATCTAACGCAAAATGCTGGTTTTTATTATTGGGAGTTGGACTTGCAGCGTGAGAAGCTGCGCCTAAAATATTTATGCCATGAAGACTTGACAGGACGTTTGCATCATTTGCAACGTGAATTTGACTTTGATTCAGGAAGATTACTTCAAATGCTTCGAACACCATTTGCGTCAACATCAGAAAAAATGACAGTCCAGTTATCACAAGATATTCGAACATTTATTACACGGCAATTGTATTATCAGAGTCCCAAGTGGTTAAAAATTCAGGAAAAGTATTACCAGAATGGTCAAAATTTAATGACAGTCAAAGATTTCCCGATTAAGGTTTATCCGATTGGCTTAAATGTCTTAACTCGCCAATTCGATGGCGTTATCAAGCCTGAGTTTTGTCAAGTGACAAATGATGTTAGTGTTTATTACAACCATTTCATAGCTTATCAGCAGGATGAAACGGTCTATCCGCCTGGATTTTATGCTAAAGTTGCGAAAGAATGAGAGACGTGAAGTGAGGGTTAGAGGGTTTTGAGTTTGTAAAAGGTAAAGGCCGTTATAGTTTTTTGATAAGGCGAGCAGGTATTGTTTGATGTTATACTAGGAAAATGCAATGCTTGTCATGAGTGGACGAATCAGATTACTTTTAATTTGCATCATGATAAAGTGTTATTTAATAAACTTAGCGTGGCTATCAAACAAAAAAGGAGACCTCATTAATGAAGAACGAAAACCATTTTATGAGAAAAATGAGTAGCAAGCATTTGGTGACACTTTCATTAGGTGGAGTCATTGGCACTGGGATTTTTCTGAGTTCTGGCTATTTAATTCAGGAAGCAGGTGCAATTGGCACGATTATTGCTTATATGGTGGGTGGCGCTCTTGCGACGCTTGTCATGATGTGCTTAGGTGAGCTATCTGTACAGCATCCTGATACATCTTCACTGCATATGTATGCATCAAAGTATATTCATCCTAGCATTGGTTTTACCGTAGCTTGGTTATATTGGTTGACTTGGACGGTGGCATTAGGATCGCAATTTATCACCATGGGGATTACGCTGCAAAAATGGTTTCCACAGATTCCAATTTGGATTTGGTGTGCAATTTTTTCTGGTATAATTTTGCTATTAAATGTTTTAGATGTCAAGATTTTCTCTGTCAGTGAGTTTTGGTTATCCTTAATTAAAGTTGCCGCACTTGGTATATTTGTCATTCTAGGTATAACAGCTATTACAGGTATACTACCTGTTCATGCGAGCAGTGCCCCTCTATTTCACAATTTAACAACTAATGGTCTGTTTCCGCATGGCTTTGGCGCTGTTTTTATTGTGTTATTATCTGCAAATTTTGCCTTTAGTGGGACTGAGTTGATAGGGGTTGCTGCTGGTGAGACTAGCGATCCTGAGAAAAACATTCCCAAAGCCATTAAAAGAACTTTATTTTTATTAGTGACCTTATTCATCGGGACAATTGTTGTCATTGGTGCCTTGATTCCAGCTAACTCGAAGGCCCTGACTGAAAGTCCTTTTGTTATCATCTTACAAAACTTAGGGATTCCTTTTGCTAGTGATATTATGAATTTTATTATTTTCATTGCCATTCTTTCAGGTGCTAATTCTGGGCTCTATGCTGCCAGCCGGATGCTTTGGTCACTCGCAGAAGATGGTACCTTACCCAAAACATTTTCCCGGCTGTCTAAGCACGGCCTACCAGTCAATGGACTTATCCTAACACTTGCGGGTGGTTTACTGTCTTTATTCTCAAGTATTTACGCTGAGGATACAGTTTATTTAGCTCTTGTATCTATATCTGGTTTTGCTGTGGTAGCCGTATGGTTGTCCATTGGTGTCAGTCAATTGCGTTTTAGACAAGTATTTGTTAAGCAACATCAATTGACTGAACTTAAATATCGGACACCAGGTTATCCGCTTGTCCCTTGGTTGGTGATTATACTATGCTCTATTTCATTGATTGGTATTTATTTTGACCCCAATCAACGGATTGCCTTATATTTTGGCATCCCTTTTACAGTTTTAACAACTCTCGTTTATCAATTATTTTATCGGAAACAAAAAAGGAGTAGCTATGACATTTCAACAGTGGATTAATGAACAAGATATCGTTATTCTTGATGGTTCCATGTCTCGTCTACTTGAAGAACAAGGACTTGAGATAAACCACCGCTTGTGGACTGCTTTGGCTCTAGTTGAACAACCAGAGGCTATCTACCAAGTCCACAAGCAATATTTTGATGCAGGCGCTAATGTTGCTATTACTGCCAGCTATCAGGCAACTGTGAAAAGTTTTGAAGATGTCGGTTATTCAGAAAAACAGGCGATTGCCTACATTGAACGAAGTGTTACCTTGGCTAAAAAAGCCAAGCAAGATTCGAAAGGCGGGCAAGCTAAATGGATTGCGGGCTCTATCGGTCCCTATGGTGCTTACCTATCTGATGGGTCGGAGTATACAGGTGCTTATCAAATCTCAGACTATGAGTTGAAAGACTTTCATGAGGAGAGAATTAAGGCCTTAATCGCTTCTGGAGTGGATGTTCTAGCTATTGAGACTATTCCGAGACTGGACGAGTTGCGCGTGATTTTAAACATCATTGCGGTTATTAACTTTCCTGTTTGGGTGAGCATCTCCTTAAAAGACACCGCGCATTTGGCAAATGGTGATAGCTTGGCGGATTTTCAGCAGCTTGTTGAGCAAGATCAGAATGTCATTGCCTATGGGATTAATTGCGTCAGCCCTCAGCTAGTGGCACCAGTCATTGAAAATTTGTCTGTGGCAGCGACTAAACCACTAGTCGCCTACCCAAATTCAGGTGCCATCTTTGATGCTGTTACTAAAACTTGGTCAGAAGAAATTAGTGTTGAACAGGTCTTCTCCACAGACGCTAGGTGCTGGCACCAAAAGGGTGCTAAGTTAATTGGTGGTTGCTGTTGTTCGACAGAACATGACATTGCGAGATTAGCAAGAACATTTGATCAAGCCAAATAATATGAACTCACAGTGTCCAATTGGGCGCTGTTTTTTGTTAGCGCACTAAAAAAAGCTGTGACGGTGAATCTCATACTATTTTATGATAAAATAGTATGGAATATGCGTCTGATATGAGGTCGCTAGATAAGACAAGATAGGAGTTAAAATGGTAAAAAAACGTGAGGCAATCGCAGAAAACTATAAATGGGATTTGACCACAATTTTCGCGACAGATGAGGCTTTTGAGTTGGAACTCGCAGATGCTTCAACTGCACTAGATGATGCTAGGGCATTAGCGGGGACTTTGACAGATTCTGCTGAAAATTTATTAGCAGTCACTGAAACAGAATTGGCGCTCATGCAACGGGTAGAAAAGCTTTATGTCTATGCATCAATGAAGAATGACCAAGATACAATGGTTAGCCTTTATCAAGAATATCAAGCTAAAGTGACGGCACTATATGCTAAATTCAATGAAGTTTTTGCCTTTTATGAACCTGAATTCATGACTTTGTCGCAGGAAACATTTGCCCAGTTTGTTATTGACCAACCTAAATTACAGACCTATGGTCATTTTTTTGAGCAGTTATTTGACAGAAAAGCACATGTTTTGTCAAGTGCGGAAGAGGCTTTGTTGGCAGGAGCATCAGAGATTTTTGGGGCGGGGGCTGAGACTTTTGAAATCTTAGATAATGCGGATATTGTTTTTCCAACGATTACAGATATGCAAGGTCAGGAAGTTCAGCTATCACACGGTAACTACATTTCATTTATGGAATCATCGAACCGTGACGTTAGAAAAGCAGCCTACCAAGCGCTTTATAGCATTTACGAACAATATCAGCATACCTATGCTAAGACTTTACAAACTAATGTTAAAGTCCATAATTTTACGGCGAAAACGCGTCATTATCAATCAGCGCGTGAGGCGGCACTGTCGAGCAATCATATCCCGGAATCAGTTTATGATACCTTAGTTCAAGCAGTCAATGAACATCTACCTTTACTTCATCGTTATATTAACCTGCGTGCTGATATCCTTAAAATTGATGACCTTAAAATGTATGATGTCTACGCACCCTTGTCAACGACAAATTATAAATTTACCTATGAAGAAGCAGTTGTTAAAACTCAGGAAACGCTTGCGATTTTTGGAACAGATTATTTGGAAAAGGTTAAACGCAGCTTTAAAGAAAATTGGATTGATGTCCAAGAGAATAAAGGTAAACGCTCGGGGGCATATTCTGGCGGTTCATACGACACCAATCCCTTCATGCTACTTAATTGGCAAGATACACTAGATAATCTTTTTACCTTGGTGCATGAGATGGGTCACAGCATGCACAGTAGCTTTACCCGTGAAAGTCAACCCTATGTCTACGGTGATTATAGCATTTTTCTTGCTGAAATTGCGTCGACAACTAATGAAAACATCCTCACAGAAACTTTGCTCAATGACGTTGAAGATGAAGAGACGCGTTTCGCGGTGCTCAACCACTTTTTGGATGGTTTTAGAGGCACTGTCTTTAGACAAACGCAGTTCGCTGAGTTCGAGCATGCCATTCATGAGGCGGATGCTGCGGGAACGGTCTTAACCAGCGAGTTCTTGAATCAACTGTATGCTGAATTGAACGAAAAATATTATGGTTTAGTAGCAAGTAACAATCCAGAAATTCAGTATGAGTGGGCAAGAATTCCGCATTTCTATTATAATTACTATGTTTTCCAATATGCGACAGGCTTTGCAGCTGCGTCTGCTTTAGCAGATAAAATCGTGAATGGTACTGAGCAAGATAAGACAGACTATTTAAATTACTTGCGTGCGGGTTCATCAGACTATCCGCTAGATGTCATCGCAAAAGCAGGTGTTGATATGACGTCATCTGATTATCTTAATGCTGCCTTTGCAGTTTTTGAAAAACGATTGACAGAGTTAGAAGTATTGGTGGCGAAACATGGTTAAGAGTTACAACGAATATTCCAATCATAATATGCGCAGACCTATCGTCAAGCCTGAAATTGTTGCCTTGATGCGAGGGGAGCAAAAAGCTTTGACAGGCTTTTTAGCAGATGTTGAGGCTTTTGCGCACGCTGAAAATATTCCTGTTATTCCGCATGAAACGGTGGTTTACTTTCAATTTTTGTTACAGACGCTGCAACCGAAAAAAATCCTAGAAATTGGGACAGCGATTGGATTTTCTGCACTGTTAATGGCGCAAGCATCACCTGATGCTTCTATTACGACCATTGAGCGCAATCCTGAGATGGCAACTCTGGCACGAGAAAACTTAGCTAAATATGATTTGGCTCAGCAAATTGAGGTAATTGAGGGCGATGCGATTGATGTGTTGACGAATTTGCCAGGTGGTTATGATTTTGCTTTTATGGACTCGGCTAAGTCGAAATATATTGTTTTCTTACCTGAGATTTTGAACCGCTTGTCTGTCGGTGGTATTGTCGTGATTGATGATGTTTTTCAAGGTGGTGATGTGGCAAAGCCTATTGAAGAGGTCAAGCGTAATCAGCGCGGGATCTATCGTGGGCTGCATCGGCTATTTGATGCGACCTTGACACATCCAGATTTGACAGCTACTCTTGTGCCATTAGGTGATGGCCTATTGATGATTCGAAAGCATGCTGAAAAGATCAATTTAGTTTAATTTAAGGTTTCTATCAGAAATTGTGGTATAATGATGGAGGTTGTTAAGGTTTGATCCTTAACAAAATGAAACAGTATCACCAGGATATGAAAGGTAAAATTATTTTGAATTTAAAGAAAATTGGTTTGATCGCTGTAACAGGAGTTGCTGCTGTGACACTTGCAGCTTGTGGTCAAGATGGTGCAAATTCTGATATCGTAACGATGAAAGGTGACACGATTCGTGTGTCTGACCTTTATAAAGAGGCAAAACAATATCCATCGACCGGCACAGCAACTTTGTTGCAAAACATGACATTTAACAAAATTTTTGAAAAAGAATTTGGTAAGAAAGTCTCTGAAAAAGATGTGAACAAAGAGTTTGATACTCAAAAAACATCACTTGGTTCAAATTTTGCAAGTGCTTTACAACAAGCTGGTTATACGGAAGCGTCTTATAAAGATTCTATCCGCTCACAACTTTTGTTAAAAGAAGTCGTCACAAGCAAAATTAAGTTCACAGATGCTGAATACAAGGCAGCATTTGAAACGTATCATCCAACCGTTGAAACTTACATTTTACCAGAAACGACAGAAGATGCTGCTAAAAAATTAGTTGAAGATGCTAAAAATGATGCAGGTGCATTTGATAAGTCTGCGAAAGAGAAGAAAGCTGAGATGAAATTTGATTCATCTAATGCGCAAATTCCAGAAGAAGTTAAAACTGCAGCATTCAAGTTAAAAGATGGCGAAGTATCTGCAGAACCAATCTCTGTTACGAATGCCCAAACAGGTACAAAGTCTTTTTATGTTGTTAAAATGATTAAAAACGCTGATAAAGGGACTGACTGGAAAAAATATAAGAAAGAACTCAAACAAATCATCACAACAAATAAGCAAAACGACGCAACATTTGTTAATGGTATCATTGCTAGTTATTTGAAAGACTATAACGTTAAGGTAAAACCAACTGAGTTTTCAAATATCTTTTCATCTTATGAGGCTGCTGTGACTGGTAGCTCATCATCTTCTAAATCAAAATAAAATAATCAAGTGATACAGAGAGACAGCGGTGGTGAGAGCTGTCATACTTGGTAAGTGCTTATTATCCTTTTGTCCGCAGGATAGAGGACAGCAGAGACTCCTGCTCTATCAAACAACTTGAGACGATACTTTATCGTGAATGAGGGTGGTACCGCGTTTAAGCGCCCCTTGCTTACGGTGGAGTATTTTCTTGATTTATTGTTAAAAAAATCACAATATTTGGGAGGTGTTGAATGTCTCAGTATCAAATCAAACAAAAATTTTGGTCGCTTGGTGGTAAATTTAAGATTAAGGATAATGCAGGTAACTTGGCTTATCATGTCCAAGGGAGCTTTATGAAAATTCCAAAACAGTTTACGATTACAAAACCTGATGGGACGCTAGTATCTCACATCAAAAAAGTGATGTTTCAAATTTTGCCAAAATTTGATGTGACCTTAGCAGATGGCTCTCGTTTCCAGATTAGGAAAGAGTTTACGATTTTTAAACCCCGTTATCGAATTGAACATTTTGGTTTGGAAATTCAAGGAAATTTCTGGGATATGGATTTTGAACTGCAACATAACGGTGTGCCAGTGGCACACATTTCGCAAGAGTGGTTTAAAATTAATTCAACTTATCATATTGATGTCTATGATGATCAGTATGCGGATGCTGTTATTTCCTTAGTTATCGCTATTGATTATGTTAAAGCACAGCAAGCTGTAGCCTCATCGGCATCTTCCAGCAATTAAAAATAGAAAGAAAATATAACCTCACATGAAAAAAATGACCTCACAAGAAGTACGTCAAATGTTCCTTGATTTCTTTAAGTCTAAAGGACATACAATTGAACCGTCTGTTAGTTTAGTACCTGTTAATGATCCAACCTTGCTTTGGATTAACTCAGGTGTTGCGACACTTAAAAAATATTTCGATGGTTCAGTCATTCCTGAAAATCCGCGTATTACCAATGCGCAAAAAGCCATTCGTACCAACGATATTGAAAATGTTGGTAAGACTGCGCGTCACCACACTATGTTTGAAATGTTAGGTAATTTCTCAATCGGTGACTATTTCCGTAAAGAGGCGATTGAATGGGGCTTTGAATTATTGACGAGTCCTGAGTGGTACGGTTTCCCAGTTGATAAACTTTACATGACTTATTATCCAGCAGACCAAGATTCTTATAACCGTTGGATTGAAGTTGGTGTATCACCTGACCACTTGATTCCAATCGAAGATAACTTCTGGGAAATTGGTGCTGGCCCAAGCGGTCCGGATACTGAGATTTTCTTCGACCGTGGTGAATACTTTGACCCTGAAAATATCGGGATTAAATTACTGGCTGAAGACATCGAAAATGATCGCTATATTGAAATATGGAATATTGTTCTGAGCCAATTTAACGCAGACCCAAGTGTGCCACGTAGCGAATACAAAGAATTACCACATAAAAATATTGATACGGGTATGGGACTTGAGCGTATGGTTGCTGTCATCCAGGGGGCGCATACTAACTTTGAAACAGATTTGTTCATGCCGATTATCCGTCAAATCGAGCAGTTGTCTGGTAAAACTTATGACCCTTACGGAAACAATATGAGCTTTAAAGTCATCGCTGACCATATTCGCTCGCTTTCATTTGCAATCGGTGATGGCGCATTACCAGGTAATGAAGGACGTGGTTATGTCTTGCGTCGTCTCCTGCGTCGTGCTGTCATGCATGGTCGCAAACTCGGCATTGCGGATACTTTCTTGTATCAACTCGTTAAAATCGTTGGTGAAATCATGCAATCTTACTATCCAGAAGTTTTGGAAAAACGCGAATTCATCGAAAAAATTGTCAAACGCGAAGAAGAAACTTTTGCGCGGACGATTGATGCGGGTAGCAAACTCTTTGACGAAGTCATCAGCAAACTTAAGGTGGCAAACAAAACAACACTTGACGGTGCTGATATTTTCAAACTTTACGATACTTATGGTTTCCCAGTTGAATTGACTGAGGAATTGGCAGAAGATGCTGGTTTTACAATTGATCATGCTGGTTTCGAAGCAGCTATGAAAGCCCAACAAGACCGTGCGCGTGCCGCAGTCGTTAAAGGTGGCTCGATGAATAAACAGTCAGAAGTTCTAACTGCCCTAGAGGATGCATCAATTTTCTCTTATACAGAAAAAAAACTTTCGTCAAGACTGACTGCCATTGTTCAAGGTGATAAGCGTGTGAAAACGGCTAAAGATACAGCTCAAGTGGTCTTTGCCGAAACACCGTTTTACGCTGAAATGGGTGGTCAAGTTGCTGACCACGGTGTGATTATGGATGCCGCAGGTGATGTGGTCGCAAACGTGACGGATGTGCAGAAAGCGCCTAACGGTCAGCCTTTGCATACGGTTGAGATTTTGACTGAACTCTTTGAAGGGGAAGTTTACAGACTTGCTATCGACCAAAAACGTCGCAACGGTGTGATTAAAAATCATACAGCTACTCACTTGCTCCATGCTGCCTTGCACAATATCTTGGGAGAGCATGCGACACAGGCTGGTTCGCTTAATGAAGTCGACTTTTTGCGATTTGACTTTACGCATTTCGCAGCAGTGACAGCTGATGAATTGGCAGAAATTGAACGTCAAGTGAATGAAGAAATCTGGAATGCCATTGATGTCTTGACCGTTGAGACGGATGTTGCAACGGCTAAAGAAATGGGTGCTATGGCGCTCTTTGGCGAAAAATATGGTAAGGTTGTCCGTGTGGTAACGATTGGTGACTATTCAGTTGAGCTTTGTGGCGGTACACACGTTGCTAACACGAGTGAGATTGGCCTATTCAAGATTGTCAAAGAAGAAGGTATTGGGTCAGGGACACGTCGTATTATTGCTGTCACTGGTCAACAAGCCTTTGAAGCTTTCAAAGCACAAGAAGCAATCCTGAAAGATGTGCAAGTTTTGGTGAAATCGCCACAGGTAAGTCAAGTCGTTGCTAAAGTTGAAAACTTGCAAGCTGAACTCAAGTTAGCTCAAAAAGAAGTTGAGAGTCTTTCAGCTAAAATCGCCTCAGCACAGTCTGATGAAATCTTCCAAAATGTTCAAACGGTTAACGGCACAAGCTTTATCGCAGCTAAAGTCACAGCAACAGACGCAGGCGCTTTGCGTAATCTAGCAGATATTTGGAAACAAAAAAATAGTTCAGATGTTTTGGTGCTTGCGGCTCAAATTGGTGAGAAAGCTAATCTTTTAGTTGCAAGCCAAGCAAGCGATATTAAAGCAGGCAATGTGGTTAAAGCACTTGCACCATTTATTGATGGCCGCGGTGGCGGTAAACCAGATATGGCAATGGCTGGTGGAACAAAACCCGCTGGTATTGCTGAGTTACTTGAAAATGTTGGGGTTAATTTGTAAGTTATTCTTATATTTTATTGGCTCGGTGAATATACAAAAAATCATCTCAATTTAAATTATGAGATGACTTTTTGTATAAAATGATCCGAGTAGCTTCGCCAAGTGCTTTAATTTTCCAACATAGTTCTCAATAATCTGAATTGAAAGATTGAAATTCTAGGGTATCTATTTTAATTGTATTTAATTTGACCTAGATGATAATTCGATTTCTGGGTGAGTCAATATTAATTTTTTTGAATAAAACATCATGATAGTTTTTTAATTGCTCAACTGGCATTGCTGCTGTAAAAGTAAAAGTCACTTTAGCATCCTCATTATCTCATCTTTTTAATTTGAAACTTTTCTAGCTTGATATTAGTATGTCATATATACATGCGTTATAAAAAATGTGTTTTGTCTTTATCGTGTATATAAACGTTTTCTTTTTGAGGGGGACTATGAAACAATATTTGTTGTCACATTCATACTGTTAGCTAATTTTTCAGTAAAGAGAGGCTTATGTTTTGTGGGATTATTGGCTGGAGGGTCTAATAAAATATCAAGATATAATCAACCTGGAACGAAACATAGTGTACAAGTTGCGTATGCGGATATCCAATGGAATAATTAAGCACTAGGTATTATTCTAATATAAAAATGTTAGCGTCTAGTTTTCTTTTGAGTCTTTGGTTAATTTGTTTTCCATGTCTGTTTTGTAATTGTTGACAAGCTTTAAAAATCATCAGCAACCATTTTCCTGCAAGAAGGTCAAGAGGACGTGGTTCGTTTCATCTGGGCTTTCAGCATAAGGTAAGTGGCCTGCGCCTTTAACTAGAAAGCTTTGCGCGTGTTGGGCGGTCTCGACATAATAGGTCGTTAATTGCGTTGGGAAAAGTGGCGATAGCTCACCTGAAACAAATAAAATAGGTCGTGTGGTTTGCTTGAGCACATCTCGGTAATCCTTGGTTAGTAGGTCAAGCAATAAAGGCTCGGTTTGCTCAAATTTAAAAACTTGATTGCCCCGCATCATCTTGCGCAATAAATCTGTGTTGATTTTCTTTTTAATCAATGAGAGACTCGCCAAAATCGTATTGGCCTCAGTGATGGTCTGCCAAGTCAAGCCGTACATACCAAGCTGCCATTCAGATGTATTAATCGGTTTCGGGCTACTATCTATAAAAGTAACGCTTTTGACATCATGCTCACCAAATAAACTGATGTACTCAAAAGCAACCCCACACCCCATCGAGTGGCTGATGATATGGTAGCTTTTAAGGCCTAGTAAGTTAACCATTTCTTTAATATCTTTTGCCAAACGACTCATGCGTAGCCCAGAAATAACATCGGCATTTTTTCCGTGACCACGTTTATCAAGATGAAGACACCTAAAACCACTTTGACTCAAAAAATCCGTTTGTGCAGACCAACTGTATTCATGCCCAGAATAGCCTGCGATAAAAATAATCGGTGTCCCCTCGCCAACGCTTGAAAACTCTAGTGTTACACCGTCACTTGTCTTAAAATTCAATTCGATTTCCACCTTATATTTAGTCGTATATTCATTATAAACAAAAAGGTTGATTAATTTCCAGTCAAATTAGTTGAAAAATTAATGAAAACATTGAATAATAGAACATGGAAAGCGATTTCAAGTCATCGTTTGGTATCATGCTGAAAAGCTCCGATAGAGCGAAGTTATTAACTCATATATGAGAAGATGACAGATGCTCTGCAAATGTATTTGAAGTCAAAATAAATAGGGGGATTAGTTAATGCGATATTTTGTAAATAAAAACAGGACTGCACCATTCAACATCGCGATGGATGAATGGTTACTGACTCATTTAAAACCGGAGGCACCTGTTTTTACTTTATGGCAAAATAACAATGCGGTCATCGTCGGTAAACATCAAAATACCTATGAAGAAGTCAACGAAGCCGTTGTCAAAGAAAAAGACATTGAAGTTATCCGCCGTGTTACAGGTGGAGGTGCTGTTTACCATGATTTGGGAAATTTAAATTTCACCTTTATCATTCCGGTTGCAAGACCTGAAGATGTGGACTGGAAAGTTTTCGTCCAGCCTGTTGTGGATGCCCTTCATAAATTAGGCATTCCAGTAGAAATTACCGGTCGTAACGACTTAATCTTAGACGGTAAAAAAATCAGTGGTAACGCGCAACGTTATCAAGACGGCTACTTAATGCATCATGGCACACTCATGTTTGATGTGGATGTTGAAACCATGGTGCGTGTCTTGAACGTGAGCGATGAAAAATTCATTTCGAAAGCTGTTAAAAGTGTCAGAAGTCGTGTCGGCAGTATCAAACAATACGCGCTAGACTTAACATTAGAAGATTTTCAAGCAGCATTGACTGATGAATTGAGTCGCAATGGTCAAGACCAACCGATTCAATTAACTGAAACACAATTAAACGAAATCAAAACGCTAGAAAAAGAAAAATTCTCAACTTGGGAATGGAACTACGGTGAAAGTCCTGCCTTTAACTACCATGCACATGAAAAATTTGCAGGTGGTATCTTAGATATTAAAGCAGACATTGTCCAAGGAGTCATTCAAGACATCCACTTTGGTGGTGATTTCTTGGGTGTGGAAGATATCGAGAGATTGGTCCCACAACTCATCGGTGTGCCATTTGAAGAAGCAACCATTCGGGATATTTTGGTTCAAAATCAAGATAAAAAATATTTCGGTACGATTTCAAATGACGAAGTGCTGTCACTCATCAACGACTGATAGCTACAACACGCAAGTACGATACTCAGGTACCTAAAAAAGGAAACACAACTTTTGAGCTGATTTTTGTCAGTTTTAGGCAATAAGTTGAAAGCATACTGGGGTACAGTAAGACTTATTAACGACAAAATGGCGAAAATCAGCCAAAAGTGTTTTCATTTTTTAGGTATTTGGGTATATATTAGAGGAGGCAAAGAATGACGAGCCAAGCATTAGAAATTTTAAATTTCGAACAACAATTGCAAGTACAAGATGATAGCTTTAAAGCATTAAGCGTCTTGGATAAAGATGGAAACATCATCGACGAAGCTGGATTTGAAGCAGCTGAATTATCAGATGACAAATTGGTTGAACTTATGAAACGCATGATCAAACAATTGGTCCTCAATGAACGTAGTGTCAAGTTAGCCAAACAAGGTCGACTTGGTTTTGTAGCACCTACACGTGGACAAGAAGCCAGTCAAACAGCGACAAGTTTCGCCTTTAACGATGCAGATTACTTGATGCCAGGTTACCGTGATATTCCCCAAATGATCCACAAGGGTTTCCCAATCTACAAAGCCTTTCTCTGGAGTCGTGGACATCACGAAGGTAACTTGATGGAAGGCATCAACACTTGGTTCCCACAAATCATTATCGGCGCACAATTTGTCGAAGCAGCTGGTATTGGTCTTGGCATGAAAAAACGTCAACTGGATGCTTGTGCTTATACGTACACAGGTGATGGTGGGTCATCACAAGGCGATACTTATGAAGGGATGAATATTGCTGGTGCTTTTAAAGCAAATGCTGTCTTCATCATCCAAAATAATGGCTATGCCATTTCAACACCACGTAAAGTTCAAACAGCAGCAACACACTTAGCCTCTAAAGGTTGGGGTGCAGGTATTCCAAGTATCGTCGTTGACGGGATGGATGCCATCGCTTGTTACCTCGCGGCTAAAAAAGCGCGTGAATGGACAGTAGCTGGAAATGGTCCCGTTCTTATTGAGACCTTGACAGACCGCCTTGAACCACATTCAATGAGTGGTGACGATCCATTACGTTACCGAACAAAAGAATCTATTGAAGAATGGCAAAAACTTGAGCCGCTCATCCGCATGCGTATCTTCCTAGAAAACAAAAATCTCTGGAGCGAAGCGATTGAATCAGAGTACAAAGAGGAAGTGAATGCAGAAATCGACGACGCTGTGAAAAAAGCTGATAACGTTCAAAAACAAAAAGTGTCGGAATTTATTGAAACGACTTTTGAGCAACCAGGTTTTGTACAAGCAGAACAAATCGAAAAATTTAGAGAGGCGGGCAAATAAATGGCAGTCAAAACATATATCGCAGCGATAACAGAAGCGTTAGACTTGGCACTTGAAAAAGACGAAAATGTCCTCATTTTCGGCGAAGATGTCGGTAAAAATGGTGGTGTTTTCCGAGCGACAGAAGGTTTAAACCAAAAATATGGAGACGAACGTGTCTTTGATACACCCTTAGCAGAAAGTGCTATCGGTGGTTTAGCAATCGGTTTGACAACACAAAACTTCCGCCCAATTATGGAAATCCAATTTTTTGGTTTCATCTTTGAAGTGATGGACTCACTTTCAGGTCAAATGGCACGGAATCGTTTCCGTTTCCACGGCACTCGTGAATTTCCAATTGTTGTTCGTGCACCTTACGGTGGTGGCACACATACACCAGAAATGCACGCGGATAACTTGGAAGGTTTGATGGCTCAAACACCAGGTTTGCGTGTTGTGATGCCAAGTAACCCAGCAGATGCTAAAGGTCTCTTACTATCAGCAATTGAATCCAATGATCCAGTCGTTTACCTAGAAAACCTCAAACTATATCGTTCAATCAAAGGTGAAGTGCCAGAGGGCTACTACACAACACCTTTAGATAAAGCAGCAGTTGCTAAAGCAGGTGAAGACATCTCCATTATTACCTATGGTGGTTTGGTACCGGTTTGTTTGAAGGCAGCAGAAATGCTTGAAAAAGAAGGAATTAATGCTGAAGTTATCGACTTACGAACAGTGAGCCCATTGGACATTGAAACAATCGGTAAATCAGTTGAAAAAACTGGTCGTGTTGTTGTGGCTCAAGAAGCACAACGTCAAGCAGGGATTGGCAGTGCTGTCATGGCAGAAATTTCTGAGCGTTTCATCATGAGCTTGGAAGCGCCAATTGGTCGTGTTTCTGCACCAGATAGTGTTTACCCATTCGGTGCAGCTGAAAATGACTGGTTGCCACAAGTTGATGACGTGATTAACTCAGTTAAAAATGTTTTATCTTTTGAATAAATAAAAAGGATTAAACTGCGCTTAACGCCTTATGAAAATAGGCAATCACACAGTTCGGAGTTTATGCCAGTTCTGTGATTAATCTTTTTCACTATAGCATTATAGTTGCCACTTCAGTGGCTTATGGAAAAGCTATTGACAACGTGCCTTGGCGATTTATCGCTTAGACGTTGACAGGCGTTGCGGTTTATAAACTAAACTAGAGGGAGTAGTAAAATGACAGAAATTTTTCGGATGCCAGACGTTGGTGAGGGCATGCACGAAGGAGAGATTGCTAGCTGGTTAGTAAAAGTTGGTGATACGATTAAAGTAGATGATGCCATAGCAGAAATTCAAAATGATAAATTGCTACAAGAAATTTTATCACCTTACAGCGGTAAAATTACAAAATTATTCGTTGAAGCGGGAACAGTCGTTGAAGTTGGCGCACCGCTGATCGAATTTGATGGTGATGGCTCGGGCTCTAGTGCAGGCGATGCAATACCTGCACCAGCAGCAAGTGAACCCATAGCAGAAGCAGCGCCAGCTGCACCTGCACCAATTGCGGCAATCAACGAAGCTGTTGCTCAAGAGGCAACAGTGCTAGTTGAAGGTAAGACAGCACCAGTCATTGCTGGTAAAGTCCGTGCTATGCCAACAGTTCGTCGTTTTGCACGTCAAAATAACATTGATTTGACAACCGTCACGGCAACAGGTCGTCACGGTAACTTGACTTTAGACGATGTGAAGAATGCCTTGAACGGCACAGGTGTGGTACCAACACCAGTAGAAGTTGAAGTAGCACCAGTTACTGAGCCAGCAGCGGTTGCCTCTACTTCGGCAGTCCCAGCCAACACACCAGCTGAAAAAGCAGGTCGGGTTCCAATGACACCAATCAGAAAAGCGATTGCGCGTAACATGACAAGTCAAAAACAAAATGTCCCACATGTGACTTTGTTTGAGCAAGTTGAAGTCTCTAAATTGATGGCACACCGTGCGACATTTAAAGATATAGCTTTGCAACAAGATGTGAAATTGACATACATGGCATATGTTGCCAAAGCCTTGGCAGCATTAGTGAAACGTTTCCCTGATTTGAATGCGCATGTAGATATGGCAAAATCAGAAATCGTTTACCCAGAAGCCATCCATGTTGGAATTGCAGTTGATACACCAAACGGTTTATTTGTACCAGTTGTTAAACATGCAGATCAAAAATCAATCCTTGCGATTGCTAAAGAAATCGCAGATTTAGCAGTCCGTGCGCGTGATGGTAAATTAACACCGGATGTAGCTTCAGGTTCAACAATCACCATTTCAAACATTGGTAGCGCAAGAGGTAACTGGTTTACCCCTGTTATCAACGTCAATGAAGCGGCAATACTAGGTTTGGGCACCATTGCCAAAGAGCCAATCGTTAATGAAGCAGGTGAAATCGTCGTAGGCAACATGATGAAATTATCATTATCATTCGACCACCGTCTCATCGATGGGATGTTGGCACAAAGCGCCATGAATGATTTGAAAAAAATGCTTAATGATCCAGCATATATGCTGATGGAGGTTTAATGTAATGGTTGTAGGAAGTCAAGCGAAAAGTGTTGAAACAATCGTTATCGGAAGTGGACCTGGCGGTTATGTCGCAGCCATCCGTGCTGCTGAATTGGGTCAAAAAGTAACGATTATTGAACGTGATGCTATCGGTGGTGTCTGTCTCAATATCGGATGTATTCCATCTAAAGCGTTGATCAATGCAGGTCATGCTTATTATAGTCAAAACCATCAAATGGATAGCATCATGGGTGTGCAGTCTAAAGGCGCAACTTTGGACTGGGCAGCAACACAAAAATGGAAAAACGAAAAAGTTGTCAATACCTTAACAGGTGGTGTTGCCATGCTTTTGAAAAAACATAAAATTGATATTGTCCGCGGTGAAGCACGTTTCAATGACAATCAAGTCGTGAATGTCATTTCTGAAGATGAAAGCCATCTTTTGGAATTTGAAAAATGTATCATTGCAACAGGTAGCCGTCCAATTGAAATTCCAGGCTTTGCTTTTAAAGGACGCGTTGTGAATTCGACAGGAGCACTTAGCTTGCCTGTAGTACCCAAACATCTTGTTGTCATCGGTGGCGGTGTTATTGGTAGCGAGTTAGCAGGTGCTTATGCAAATCTTGGCTCAAAAGTAACGATTTTAGAAGGTCTGCCGCATATCTTAAATGGTTTTGACAAAGAAATGTATAGCTTTGTTGTTGACGACTTTAAAGAAAAAGGCGTAGAAATCATTACCAATGCTAAAGCTAAAGCAGCGGTTCAAGATGACAGCTCTGTGAAAGTCACTTACGAAGTTGACGGTAAAGAAGTTGAAATTGAAGCAGACTACTGTCTCGTTTCAGTTGGCAGAAAACCCAATACAGATGAACTTGGTCTGAATACAACTGATGTAAAATTGACAGATCGTGGACAAATCATTGTCAATGACCGTCAACAAACAAGCGTACCACACATTTATGCCATCGGTGATATTGTTGAAGGTCCAATGCTTGCGCACAAAGCTAGCTATGAAGCTAAAGTCGCTGCGGCAAACGTTGCTGGCGAAGACATGAGAAATTGTGCGATTTCAATTCCTGCAGTTGCTTATTGTGATCCAGAACTTGCGACAATGGGTGAAACCATTGACACAGCTAAGGAGAAAAACTTGGATTTCATGGTCAGTAAATTCCCATTTGCAGCCAATGGTCGTGCCATTACCATGAATGCGACGAAAGGCTTTATCCGAATTTTGAGTGATAAAGCAACGCATATTGTTATCGGCGCTCAAATCGCTGGTCCTGGTGCTAGTGACTTGATCAGTGAATTCGCCCTTGCCATTGAAAATGGTCTAACAACAGAAGACATCTCAATGACAGTCCATCCTCACCCAACACTTGGTGAAGCAATCATGGATACCAGTGAACTTGCTGATGGTGTGCCGATTCATATTTAATCTATAGCAGAAAATAGCTCTGAAATTTAAAGTTCGGACAAAAAATAAGTTCCTCCCATCTGATTAGCAAAAGGCTAATAGATGGGAGGAACTTATTTTTTTGTATGCATTATTTTTAATCCAAAGTCCCAAGTTTACCCTTAAACTCAGCAATCGACGCATAGCCTTTCGATTCTAAAATCTCTAGTAACTCAGCAGTTAAACGCTCAAAGACCCCAAGTCCTTCCTTTTCAAGCTGCGTTCCAACTTGAAGCATAGAAGCCCCACAAAGCAAATGTTCGTAGGCATCACGCCCAGTTAAGATCCCTCCAGTACCAATGATTTCGATACTTGGATTCAAGCGTTGTTTTAAAGCACGGACATTGGCAAGGGCAGTAGGTTTGACATATTCACCACCGATACCGCCAAAACCACCCTTAGGCTTAATGACAACTGTGTCAGTGACTTCATCAATATACAAACCGTTACCTATAGAATTGATACAGTTGACAAATTTGAGGTCAAATTGATTGAGGACAGCCGCAATTTTATCAAAGTGCATGATATCAAAATAAGGCGGTAATTTCACCCCAAAAGGTTTTGTATAGAAGGCAAAGATTTCAGTCAAAAGTCTGTCTGTATCTTCAAAATCATAGGCCATCTGTGGCTTGCCAGGGACGTTAGGGCAAGATAGATTCAACTCAACCAATCCAGTATAGTCACTTTCTTGAATTTTACGCATGTTGGCCACATATTCATCAAAGCCTTGATAAGAAGCGACACTCATCACAAAAGGTTGGTCTGGATGACTGGCTTGGCGCTTAATCGCATAGTCAAGGTAGTAATCCAAACCTAGATTTGGTAGTCCCATAGAATTAATACTCCCTAGATCAACATTGACATAGCGTGGCTCAGGGTTACCCTCGCGCGCTTCTGCCGTCGCAGACTTGGTTACAAATGAACCAGCTGCAGAATCTGCGAGTGCATCGAGTTCTGTCGTCGTCATACAATGCACGCCAGAAGCGTTCATAAACGGATTATCATAAGTGTGACCGTAGAAATTGGCTTGTAAAGTTGTCATGAGCATCTCCATATATTCTTCTATTTTGTAGATTAGTGTCAGTCTTATTTTAGCAAATTTTAAAGATTTAGACAAAGGGTAAAAAAAGACAAGTTTGCGAACAAACCTGTCAGATTTTCAATTAAGGATATCTATAAAAATTGCTTGTGATGACTTTTGAGCTAAATTTTTCTAGTGCAATGCAATAACGATGCAATAGGAAAATTTAACCAAAAGTGGCAAATCTGGGTTCTTAGAGATGTCCTTATACCGTAATCTCATCAAAAATCGCTTTAACTGTCGTGATTTCATTAATACGATAACCATTGGTTCCAGAGAAAATCAAGCCCATATCCGTATTATGCTCCACAGAGTTCAGTAAAGCTTCACTGATACAGTATGGAATCGTCTTGCGGTCACAGAGTTTATGCTGCAAGCAGTTCAAACATTTAGCAATCGGAATAATTGGCGTTTTAGGCGCTGCTTGCGCCTTATAGGCTGCGACACCGTTGGTAATGGTTTCAGTAAATTTATTGTCAATAGCACGACCTGGTAAACCAACAGGGGATGTCGTCAAATGAATATCATCTTTGGTTGCTTTTAAGAAACGGTCTTTAAAGTCATCTGGTGCATCACATTCCTTTGTTCCAATGAAACGAGTTGCCATTTGAACACCAGAACAACCAAGCCCCATATAATGGTCGATGTCAGAACGATCCCAAACCCCACCAGCGAAAATCACAGGAATTTTCATATTGAATTTTTCTTCGTATTCTTTAACATGTGCGATGATTTTAACGACCTCATCGTCCATGCCTAGAATAGCTTCATCGATTTGATCCGCTTTAAAACCGAGGTGACCACCAGCTTTAGGGCCTTCAATCACGATGAAGTCAGCAGTTCGGTTATATTTTTTAGCCCAATTTCGTAAAATAAGTTTGGCAGCTTTAACAGATGATACAATTGGTGCAATCTTTGTCTTAGCATCACCAACTAAATCAGGTAAGTTCATTGGTAGACCAGCACCAGAGATAATCACATCAGCACCAGCTTCGACTGTCGCTCTGACAACATCATCATAACGGAAACTTGCCACCATAACGTTGAAACCGAGAATACCGCCTTTAGCAAAACTACGAGCTTTGTCTAATTGTTTTTTGATTGTTTGCAGGTTAGTTCTAACAGAAGCACGTTGAAAATTTTCTTCTTGGAAACCGATTTGGGCGGTTGATAAAATACCAATCCCACCCTCAGCAGCAACAGTACCTGCCAGTCTATTTAGGGAAATGCCAATCCCCATACCACCTTGGATGACAGGGATTTTTGCTGTCAAGTCGCCTATTTTAAGTTCTGGTAGTTTCATTATTCTTCCTCTTATAGATATAATCATTTAGATATAATCATTATTAATTTTTTTCATGGTTTTGATAACTAGATAACCTAAACCATATAACTTATTTTAACAAAACTTGCTTGATTGTCAAACTATTTATTTTAAAAAAATTTATCTTGACAGTCAAAACATATCCTGATATAATTTGATAGTCAAACAACTTGAAAATCAAAACGATATTCGTGAAAGGGACTATGGTTGGTGGTAGATTATACAAAAATAAATAAATATCTCACTCATATTTTTAACAATGTTTTGATTATTGAGGAGGCAACCTTACGGACATCTCGTTTTTCAGATGTGTCTATTAAGGAGATGCATACGATTGACAGCATTGGTGAAGCTAAAATGACGACACCAAGTGATATTGCTAAAGACTTAATGTTGACGGTGGGTACGGTGACCGTGTCGCTTAATCGACTGGAGAAGAAAGGCTACGTTAAACGTTACCGCAGTGAGCATGACAGGCGCGTTGTTAATGTGTCTTTGTCTAGACGAGGTCGTCTGCTCTATCGCTTACATCGTAAGTTTCACCGTGAAATGGTCAAGCGCTTTGTTGCAGACCTACCAGATGATTCAGTGAAAATTTTACAAACAGGTCTGGAAAATCTTCACACATTTTTGGAGGAAATTAAATGACTTTTGCCAAATTAACGGCAACTGCACACTATGCACCAGAGCAAGTCGTGACAAATGATGATTTAAGTCAAATCATGGAGACATCTGATGAATGGATTTCATCCCGAACAGGGATTAGAAGACGTCATATCGTTCGAGATGAAAATACATCCGATTTAGCCAGTAATGTTGCGCAACAATTGCTTAAAAAAGCATCATTAGCAGCTGAAGATCTTGACTTTATTATCGTCGCAACGGTTTCACCTGATGGTAATATGCCTAGTACTGCTAGCCTTGTTCAGGCTAAAATAGGAGCAAGTAAAGCCTTTGCTTTTGATTTAACAGCAGCTTGTAGTGGCTTTGTCTATGCCTTATCGGTTGCTGATAAATTGATTGCAAGTGGTGCCTACCACAATGGTATCGTTATCGGTGCTGAAGTCTTGTCAAAAATCGTCGACTGGTCAGACCGCTCGACAAGTGTTTTGTTCGGTGATGGTGCAGGGGGTGTTTTACTCCAGGCATCATCAGATACGCCGTTAATTTTAGCAGAGTCATTGAAATCTGACGGCAATCGTGGCATGAGTTTGACCAGTAATCTGACACATGCTAATTCGCCCTTTTCAAAATCTGAGTCAGAAGATGACCTGTTTTTGAAAATGGATGGTCGTGCGATTTTTGATTTTGCTGTCCGAGATGTGCCAAAAAATATTTTAGAAAGTCTCGAAAAAGCTGAACTAAGTCCAGATGATATTGATTATCTACTTTTACATCAAGCTAATTCAAGAATTTTAGATAAAATGGCACGCAAAATCAAAACTGAGCGCCATAAATTCCTGCAAAATATGCAGGAATACGGTAATACAAGTGCAGCTAGTATTCCAATTCTTCTATCTGAAGCGGTTGATGCGGGTACCTTTAAATTAGACGGTTCACAAAAACTTGTTTTAACTGGTTTTGGTGGTGGCTTGACATGGGGCACACTTGTTGTTAAAATTTAAGTAATCTTATTGCAAGGACAACTCTCGCTATATGCGTGACTTGTCCCACATCTATATATAGAAAAACGGAGATTTAATCATGGCAGTATTTGAAAAAGTTCAAGAAATTATCGTTGAAGAACTCGGTAAAGACGCAAGCGAAATCACGCTTGAAACATCATTTGAATCACTTGATGCTGATTCACTTGACATCTTCCAAATCATCAACGAAATTGAAGATGAATACGATATCGCAATCGAAACTGAAGATGGCCTTAACACTGTTGGTGACTTGGTCAAATTCGTAGATGCTAAAATTGCTGAATAATCCATAAAAATTCTGAGAGCGTGTCACACGTTCTCAAAATTTTTATCCCTATAGTTTGATTATCAAACTATTTTAAAAAAACAAAAAATAAATAAAAGATGAAAACTAAAATTACTGAACTATTGAACATTGAATATCCAATCTTCCAAGGTGGTATGGCCTGGATTGCTGATGGTGACTTAGCTGGTGCTGTTTCAAAAGCAGGGGGCTTTGGCATCATCGGTGGTGGTAATGCACCTAAAGACGTGATTAAAGGCCATATCCAACGTATCCGAGAAATTACGGACAAACCTTTTGCTGTGAACATCATGCTGCACTCACCTTTTGTTGAAGAAATCGTTGATCTTGTCATTGAAGAAGGGGTCAAAGTCGTAACGACTGGCGCAGGCTCTCCTAAAAAATATATGGAGCGCTTCAAAGCAGCAGGTATGATTGTCATTCCAGTTGTCGCAAGTGTTGCTCAAGCTAAATCAATGGCGCGAATTGGCGTAGATGCTATTGTTGCTGAAGGCATGGAAGCAGGCGGTCATATCGGTCAATTAACGACGATGACGCTTGTTCGTCAGGTCTCTGATGCTGTTGATTTACCTGTTATTGCAGCAGGTGGTATCGCTGATGGAAAAGGTATGGCAGCCGGTTTTATGTTGGGTGCTGAGGCAGTCCAAGTCGGTACACGTTTTATCGTAGCCAAAGAATCAAATGCACATCAAAACTATAAAGACAAAGTTTTGAAAGCAAAAGATATTTCGACGGTCATTTCGGCTAGTCATTTTGGTCATGCCGTTCGCGCCATTAAAAATCAATTGACAAAAGACTTTGATGCTGCAGAAATGGCTGCCTTCAAACAAGTTGATCCTGATTTAAGTATCTTTGAGGAAATGGGCGCTGGTAAATTACCAGCCTCAGTCATTCACGGTGACGTTGACAATGGTTCGGTCATGGCAGGTCAAATTGCCGGTCTTGTTCGTAAAGAAGAAACCGTTGAAGAGATTATCTTAGACTTGTACCATGGTTTCCAAGCAGAAATTAGAGCCTCTGCGAAATGGTTGGATTAAAAATATAATATAGACCGACTGTTGATGATAGTCATGATTATGACATCAACAGTTAGCAAAACACAGTAATTATTGGAGTATAGCATGACAAAAACGGGTCTTTTATTTGCGGGTCAAGGTGCCCAAAAATTAGGTATGGCACGCGATTTATATGACAATTTCGACATTGTCAAAGCAACTTATGATGAAGCATCTGATATTCTTGGCTACGATTTACGTGAGCTGATTGATCATGATGCTGATAAATTAGGTGAAACAAAATATACACAGCCAGCGATTTTGACGACATCTGTTGCCATTTTACGTTTGCTTGATGCCCACCATATCACTTATGATGTGGTCGCAGGCCTTTCATTAGGCGAGTATTCAGCACTTGTCGCAAGTGGCAGCTTACCATTTGCCGATGCCGTGAAACTTATCGCCAAACGCGGTCAGTACATGGCCGAAGCAGCACCGACCGGTTCGGGTAAAATGGTTGCAGTCATGAATACAGCGGCTGACGTGATTGAGATGGCTTGCCAACAAGCCTCATTTAAGGTCAAGGGAATTGTGAGCCCTGCTAACTATAACACGCCAGGACAAATTGTCATCGGTGGAGAAGTAGCTGCTGTTGATGCTGCTGTTGAACTTTTAACAGCAGCAGGTGTGAAACGGATGATTCCTTTGAAGGTTTCAGGCCCTTTCCATACAGCCTTGCTTAAACCAGCATCTGAAAAATTAGCAGTTGAACTAGAAACAGTGGCATTCAAACCTTTTGAAAAACCATTGATTTCTAACACAACTGCACAAGTAATGGCATTTGATGACATCAAGGCTCTGTTAACGCGTCAAGTCATGGAACCTGTTAAGTTTTACGACTCTGTCGAAATGATGATTAGCATGGGCGTGACAGAGTTTATCGAAATCGGACCAGGTAAAATTTTATCAGGTTTTGTGAAGAAAATTGATAAAACGGTTAGTATCACACATGTCGAAGATGTGACGACGTTACACGCAATTAAGTAAATAAAGCGAACGTTTTTGGCTATTTTCCGTCACTTCTTCGTTTGGCTTATGGCAATTAATGTTGCCTCTATTGGTCAATTGAAAGCATTGCTTTCAACTATCTTTGCGCTTTAACGCTTAGATAAGTAGCCATGTACTACGTGCTTTGGTGGTTCTATCACTTAGACTTGTCGCCTCTGGTATTGAAGTTGTCGCGTCAGCGACTTACGGAAAAGCTATGGATAACGTGGCTTAGTGGTTTTACCGCTAGTCGTTGACCGAATTGACAAAAAAACATCTCAAAAACGTTGCACACTTTCTTTACTTAAATGAGTATACAGACAATTTTGGAGAAATAAATAATGGAAATTACAAATAAAAATGTCTTTATCACAGGCTCAACACGTGGGATTGGTCTTGCTATCGCCCATCACTTTGCTGCAAATGGTGCAAATCTTGTGCTTAATGGTCGTTCTGATATTACTTCAGAACTGATTGGCGAATTTGACCAGTACGATGTGCAAGTCATAGGTATTTCTGGTGATGTCAGTGATGCTGAAGATGCTAAGCGCATGATTCAAGAAGCGACTGAAGCGCTTGGTAGTGTTGATGTTTTGATTAATAATGCGGGTATCACAGCAGATAAACTGATGTTGAAAATGACAATGGATGATTTTGAGCGTGTGCTTAAGATTAACCTGACGGGTGCTTTTAACATGACACAAGCTGTCTTGAAACCAATGACAAAAGCACGCCAAGGTGCGATTATCAACATGACCTCTGTTGTTGGTTTAATGGGTAATGTAGGACAAGCTAACTACGCAGCATCTAAAGCTGGGTTAATCGGTCTGACTAAATCTGTTGCACGCGAAGTCGCAAGTCGTAACATTCGAGTCAATGCCATTGCGCCAGGTTTTATCGAAAGTGATATGACCGCTGTCTTATCCGATAAAGTGAAAGACGCCATGAAAGCACAAATTCCGATGAAACGTTTTGGTAGCGTAGAGGAAATCGCAACGGCTGCTTTGTTTGTTGCAACTCAAGAATACATCACAGGTCAAACCATTGCCATTGACGGTGGCATGGTCATGCAATAAATTTAAGAATAAAATGGGCTTTGAAATGCGTTAATTTAATACCAGCATTCTGAGCGCTTATCTATATATAAATGAGGAGTAAGTCACATGACAAATCGTGTCGTTATTACAGGTTATGGCATTACATCGCCGATTGGTAACACCCCTGAAGAATTTTGGACAAATCTTGAAGCTGGCAACAGCGGAATTGATACCATCAAAAAATTTGATGCGACAGCGACTGGGATTAGCGTTGCTGGTGAGGTTAAAGATTTTCCTTTTGATAAATATTTCGTGCACAAAGATAAAAAACGCATGGATACTTTTAGTCTCTATGCTGTTTATACAGCGCTTGAAGCTTTGAGTATGGCTGGTATTAATCCAGAAGATACAGATTTCAACCATGATCGCTTTGGTGCAATCATCGGTTCTGGTATCGGTGGTTTACCGGTGATTCAAGAACAGGGTGGACGCCTTGCGACACGTGGTCCTAAACGTGTGGCACCGCTTTTCGTGCCGCTTTCAATCGCTAATATGGCGACAGGTAATGTGGCCTTGCGTGTTAAAGCAAACGGTGTGAGCCGTGCTGAAGTGACTGCCTGTGCGGCAGGTACAAATGCCATAGGATCAGCCTTCCGTGAAATCAAACATGGTTATGCTGATGTGATGTTAGCTGGTGGTACTGAAGCGGCGATTTGTGAATTCGGTGTGGCTGGTTTTGCAAACTTGACTGCCTTGACAACTGAAACTGACCCGAAACGTGCCTCAATTCCTTTTGACAAAGACCGTTCTGGCTTTGTTTTGGGTGAAGGTTCTGGTATTTTGGTACTTGAGAGCTTAGAACACGCACAATCGCGTGGTGCTAACATCTTGGCTGAAATCGTCGGTTACGGCTCAACAAATGATGCCCACCATATGACGACACCACTTCCTGACGGTTATGGTGCGGCTAAAGCCATGCAACTTGCCCTTGAAGAAGCAGGCATTCAACCTAGCGACGTTGGCTACATCAATGCACATGGCACATCAACGCAAGCCAATGAAAAAGGTGAAGCACTTGCCATTCATACTGTCTTCGGCGATGATGAAAATGTCCTTGTTTCTTCAACTAAAGCCTTGACAGGTCACGCCCTTGGGGGCGCTGGCGGTATCGAAGCCGTTGCGACCCTGCAAGCCATCCTCAATCAATATGCACCAGTGAACGCTGGTACAACTGAATTGGATGAAAATACGTCAGTCATCAACGTTGTATTGGGTCAAGGAAAACAACACGACATCAAATATGCCATCTCAAATTCACTCGGTTTTGGTGGTCATAATGCTGTCATTGCCCTTAAAAAATGGGAGGGTGAATAAAACATATGTCTATTCAAATAAACGAAGTAAAAGATTTAATCAGCCAATTCGATGGCTCATCATTACGTGAATTTTCTTACACAACAAATGAGTTTACTCTGGCATTTTCTAAAAATAATGGAACAGTAACACCATCATCAGCTATGCCACTTGTTACAACAGAAAATACACCAGCTCTGAGTGCTGAAGTGTCTGTACCAGCTAAAGTTTCAGAACCTGAAGCAGCACCTGCAGCCATTGCAGAAGGGGATGTTGTGACGAGTCCCTTAGTGGGTGTGGCTTATCTCAAGCCAGCGCCTGATAAATCAGACTTTATCGCTGTTGGCGATGCGGTTAAAAAAGGTCAGACTTTGCTGATTATTGAAGCTATGAAAGTTATGAATGAGATTCCTGCACCGCGTGACGGTATCGTGACTGAAATTTTGGTCCAAGCTGAGGCCATGGTCGAATACGGAGAGGAACTGGTACGCATCAAATGATTGATATTAATCAGATTAAAGAAGCGTTGCCACATCGTTATCCCATGTTACTCGTTGACCGTGTCATCTCACATGATGAAAATGAGATTACAGCGCTTAAAAATGTGACCATTAATGAACCTTTTTTTAACG
Source organism: Pseudolactococcus chungangensis CAU 28 = DSM 22330 (assembly GCF_002441885.1). Taxonomy (GTDB): domain Bacteria; phylum Bacillota; class Bacilli; order Lactobacillales; family Streptococcaceae; genus Pseudolactococcus; species Pseudolactococcus chungangensis. Next base: position 45,879 of record NZ_JXJT01000005.1, read on the forward strand.
GTCATTTTCCTGACTATCCAGTCATGCCAGGTGTCCTGATTATGGAAGCTTTGGCACAAGCTGCTGGTGTTTTGGAATTATCTAAACCTGAAAACAAAGGTAAATTGGTCTTTTACGCTGGCATGGATGGCGTGAAATTTAAGAAACAAGTGGTCCCTGGTGATCAGTTGATTTTAAATGCGAAATTCATTAAACGTCGTGGTCCAATCGCAGTTGTTGAAGCCAAAGCAACGGTTGATGGGAAGTTAGCAGCTAAAGGCACTTTGACATTCGCGATTGGTGAGTAAAGGTTACAAACAAGTAAAAAAGAAATAAATAAGCCATCATGGCGTTAATAAAAGAGAAATGATATGTTTAAAAAAATATTAATCGCCAATCGTGGTGAAATTGCGGTACGGATTATTCGTGCGGCACGCGAATTAGGCATTCAAACTGTTGCTGTTTATTCTGAGGCTGACCGTGAAGCTTTGCATACTTTGTTAGCAGATGAAGCGGTTTGTATTGGCCCTGCTAAAGCGACTGATTCATACCTGAACATGCACCAAATTATTTCAGCTGCTGTCACCTTACAGGCAGAGGCTATTCATCCGGGCTTTGGTTTTTTGAGTGAAAACTCAAAATTCGCCAATCTTTGTGAAGAAGTTGGTGTCAAATTTATCGGACCTTCCGCTAAAGTTATGGATACAATGGGCGATAAAATCAATGCCCGCGCGCAAATGATTGCTGCTAATGTGCCAGTCATTCCAGGTTCTGATGGTGAAGTTTATGATGCCACGCAAGCTCTGGAAGTCGCACAAAAAATTGGCTATCCGGTGATGCTTAAAGCATCGGCTGGTGGTGGTGGTAAAGGCATTCGTAAAGTTAATTCACAAGAAGAATTACTTCCGAATTTCTCTTCTGCTCAAGCTGAGGCGCAAGCTGCTTTTGGTAATGGTGCCATGTATATGGAACGTGTGATTTATCCTGCACGCCATATTGAGGTTCAAATTTTAGCTGATGAGCAAGGTCATGTTGTCCATTTAGGTGAACGTGATTGTTCCTTGCAGCGTAATAATCAAAAAGTGCTTGAAGAAGCGCCATCAATTGCAATTGGTCATACTTTACGTGAAAAAATTGGTGCAGCAGCAGTTGCTGCGGCTAAACATGTTGGCTATGAAAACGCTGGGACGATTGAGTTCTTATTGGACGAATCAACTGGTAATTTCTATTTCATGGAAATGAATACACGTATTCAGGTGGAACATCCAGTTACTGAATTTGTGACTAATGTTGATATCGTTAAGAACCAAATCAAGATTGCAGCAGGTGAGGCACTTGATATCACGCAAGATGATATCAAAATCAGAGGTCATGCCATCGAATGTCGGATTAACGCTGAAAATCCTAAGTTCAATTTTGCGCCAAGTCCAGGTAAAATTACGGACTTGTATTTGCCCTCTGGTGGTGTTGGCTTAAGGGTTGATTCGGCTATGTATCAAGGTTATACGATTCCACCTTTCTATGATAGTATGATTGCTAAAATCATCGTTCATGGTGAAAACCGTTTCGAAGCTTTGATGAAAATGCAACGTGCACTTTTTGAACTTGAAGTTGAAGGCGTTAAGACCAATGCTGAATTCCAACTCGATTTGATTTCTGACCGTCATGTCATCGCAGGTGATTATGACACAGCCTTTTTGGGTGAAACATTTTTACCTAATTACTTAAAAAAAGAGGATTGATAGAAGACTATGGCTTTATTTAAGAAAAAAAGTAAATACATTCGCATCAATCCTAACCGTTCGCGTCACAATGAGCAAAATCCTACACCAGAAGTACCAGATGAACTCTTCGCAAAATGTCCAAGCTGTAAACATACGATTTATACAAAAGATTTAGGGCAAGAGAAAGTCTGTCCGTTTTGTTGTTATAACTTTAGAATTTCAGCGCAGGAACGTTTGAACCTTACAGCAGATGCAGATACATTTTCTGAATTGTTTACAGGTATTGAGACGACTGACCCGCTTAATTTTCCAGGTTATCTGGATAAATTAGCAGCTGTTAAAGCTAAAACAGGTCTTGATGAAGCCGTCTTGACTGGTACTGCTAAGATTAAAGGTCAAAAAATAGCTCTTGCTATCATGGATTCAAACTTTATCATGGCATCGATGGGTATGGTTGTTGGCGAGAAAATTACTCGCTTGTTTGAGTACGCGACAACTGAAAAATTGCCCGTTGTCGTTTTTACAGCCTCTGGTGGCGCACGCATGCAAGAGGGGATCATGAGCCTGATGCAAATGGCTAAGATATCTGCAGCCGTTAAGCGCCATTCTAATGCGGGGTTGTTATACCTAACAGTATTAACAGACCCAACAACGGGTGGTGTGACAGCATCATTTGCCATGCTAGGTGATATTATCTTGGCTGAGCCTCAGACCCTTATCGGTTTCGCAGGACGACGTGTGATTGAGCAAACAGTGCGTGAAAACTTACCAGACGATTTCCAAAAGGCTGAATTTTTGCAAGCACATGGGTTTGTTGATAAGATTGTCAAACGCACAGAACTTGCGACGACAATCGGTCAAATTTTGAAATTGCATACACGTGAAATAGGAGGACAATCAAATGGCTGATAGTGCAAATAAAATTGTCCAGTTGGCACGGAGTCAAGACCGTTTGACGACGCTTGACTATGCGACACAGATTTTCGATGACTTTATCGAATTTCACGGTGACCGCAATTTCAGAGATGATGGGGCTATTCTTGGTGGTATTGCTAGTCTTGCTGGACGTCCAGTGACCATTGTCGGGATTCAAAAGGGCAAGGGCTTGCAAGATAACCTTGACCGTAATTTTGGTCAACCGCATCCGGAAGGTTATCGCAAGGCTTTGCGTTTGATGAAGCAGGCTGAAAAATTCGGTCGGCCAATCATCACCTTCATTAATACGGCAGGTGCTTTTCCTGGCTCTGGTGCGGAAGAACGTGGTCAAGGTGAAGCGATTGCGCGCAATTTGCTAGAGATGAGTGACCTTAAAGTGCCGATTATTGCCATTATCAATGGTGAGGGCGGCTCTGGTGGGGCGTTGGCTTTAGCAGTTGCTGACCGTGTTTGGATGCTAGAAAATGCTATGTATAGCATTTTATCGCCAGAAGGTTTTGCGACGATTCTTTGGAAAGATTCATCACGTGCATCTGAAGCGGCTGAACTTTTGAAAATCACGTCTAAAGATTTACTGAAAAATGGCGTAATTGACAAGATTATCTCAGAAGAAAACACAATTGACATCTTGAAAGCAGCTTTAATCACAGAGCTCGATACCTTGTCTCATTTGACACTTGACGAGCTAGTTGAAGCCCGCTATCAACGATTTAGAAAATATTAAAAAGAAGCGCTTGAAGCGTTTTTTTGTGCTATGATATAAAGCAATCACGCATAATCACTGATTTTTTAGTATAATAAAGGGATGAGAAACATGATAAAAATTATTTTAAGTTTGCTTGTACTGCTGATTTTGATTGTAGGTATTTACATTGCCTACGTCTACCTGCAGTATAACCGTCTACCTGACAAGCAGACCTTGTCTATTAAAAAGGTAGAGCACTCAAAACAAATTTCAGCCAATCAAGCCTATAAAATCATGACCTTTAACATTGGTTATGGTGCCTATCCTGCTGACTACACCTTCTTTATGGATGGTGGCAAGGAAGTCCGTGCGCGCTCAAAGGCAGATGTCCTAGCAAATTTAACAGAGGATCATCGTCTTTTAACGTCTGAAAATCCTGACTTTATTAATCTACAAGAAGTTGACTACGAAGGTGATCGATCATTTAAAGTAGACCAGCCAAACTTCTTCAGGACTAAAAATCCTGAATACAATAGTAGTTTTGCTAGCAACTATCATTCTGCCTATTTGTTTTATCCTGTCACTCAGCCGATTGGTAAAGCCAAATCAGGTCTGCTGACATTATCCAAAGGTCAGATGACCCAAGCCACACGTTATAGCTTACCGATAGAGACGAATTTCAATAAGTTTTTCGACCTTGACCGTGCCTTTAGTGTGAGTGAAGTAGCTGTCGACAATGGTAAGAAACTCTTCATATATAATGTCCATTTATCTGCTTTTATCAAAGATGAAGTGATTCAGGCTGCGCAGTTAACCAAGCTTTTCGATAACATGAAAGCACATGCTGATGCTGGAGATTATGTGATTTGTGGTGGGGATTATAACCATGTGTTATCGGGTGAGGCGCATCCTGAACTGACCTGGATGAAACCATTTCCGACGGCTAAATTATCTCATAAGATGCGGATCGTTGCACCGACGAATGCGCCTTCAGTCCGTAGCAATGGGACGGCTTATGGTGACCATTCTACATTGGGCGTGATTGATGGCTTTTTGGTATCAGAAAATATCAAGAGCTTGAACATCCAGACCGTTCAAAATGATTTTAAATCAAGTGACCACAATCCAGTCGTCATGACGTTCGAATTAACTGATTAATGAAAAGAGACCTATGCTAAGAATCACACAAATCAAAATTTCAATCCATGACGAGATGTCAGCGGTCAAAAATCAAGTAGCTAAAAAATTGAAAATTCGCCCGACTGATATTCTGGATTTCAGAATTTACAAGGAATCCATTGATGCCAGAAAACGTGGTGAAATCAACTTTATTTATACGGTAGATGTAAAGCTCAAAGACGAAAGCAAATTTTTGACCGGCAAGTATAAAAATGTGGCACCCTCACCGGATTTGACTTACAAAAATCTCAAAATTGGGACTAAGAAAATGTCACACCGACCAGTCGTTATCGGTTTTGGACCGGCTGGCATGTATGCTGCACTCCTCCTTGCGCAAATGGGGTACAAGCCACTCGTTCTGGAACGCGGCGAAGCCGTCGATGACCGTGTTAAATCCATAGACGCATTTTGGACCAAAGGAGAGTTGAATCCTCAGTCGAACGTGCAGTTTGGCGAGGGTGGCGCAGGGACGTTTTCGGATGGGAAGTTGACCAGCCGTGTCAAAGATTTGCGTGGTCGAAAGGTGCTGACGGAGTTCGTCAATGCTGGCGCGCCGGAGGAAATTCTCTACAAGGCGCATCCGCATGTCGGAACGGATTTGTTGCGTGATATCGTGAAAAATATCCGCAAGGAAATCATCGCGCTGGGTGGCGAGGTGCGGTTTAAGACGCAGGTTAAAAATTTCAAGATTTCGGATGGTCAGCTGCAAGGCTTGGTTCTGACGACAGGTGAAAAAATTGCGACGGAACAGGCGATTTTAGCGATTGGTCATAGCGCGCGTGATACGTTTAGCGAGCTCTATGCAGACGGCGTGAAGATGACGGCTAAGCCTTTTGCAGTTGGTGTTCGCGTGGAACACCCGCAAGAAGTCGTCAATCGTGCCCAGTATAAGGAGTTCGCCGGGCATCCCAGACTTGGTGCTGCGGAATATCGCTTGACCTACAAGGCCAGCAACGGCCGAGGCGTTTACACCTTTTGCATGTGCCCAGGTGGTCTTGTCGTCGCATCAGCATCAGAGGCAGGACATCTCGTGACCAATGGCATGAGTGAACACGCAAGGAATCAAAACAATGCCAACAGCGGGCTTTTAGTCCAAGTCTTCCCGGAAGATTTTGGTAGCGATCATCCTCTAGCAGGTATTGCCTTTCAACGAGCGTTAGAGCAGAAAGCCTTTGAGTTAGGTGGTAGCACCTATCAAGCACCAGCCCAACTAGTCGGAGATTTCCTCAAAAAACAACCATCAACTGCAATGGCAAGTGTGACACCAAGCTATTCTTTAGGCGTTAAGCCAACTGATTTGTCGGCACTATTTCCTGGCTATGTCACAGAAGCTTTAAGAGAAGCCCTGACGGGATTGGATAAAAAACTACATGGCTTTGCTATGGCAGATGCCGTGATGACAGGCGTTGAATCGCGTTCGTCGTCGCCGTTACGGATTAATCGAGATGAAGACAGTTTTCAATCTGTCTCAACTAAAGGTATCTATCCAAGTGGTGAAGGTGCTGGCTTTGCAGGTGGAATTGTTTCAGCTGCCATTGATGGCTTGAAATGTGCCGAGGCTTTGATTGGGGAGTTTGCGCCTGTTGTGTGAATTTAAAAAAGTTTATCCTTTTGTTGGATAAACTTTTTAGTATGGTCATAAAAATCATGTTAGGGGATATCTTATGAGCATTTTTTATAATAGCAAATCTAAACATTATTTTGAGGTGTATTTCATGATATAATAATTTTAAGTATCAGGATGTATTAAAATTACATGATAAAATGAGTACTAAAAATATGTCGCAAAGGATATCGTATTTAATGAAAAAACAGATCAATGTTGTTGGTGCAATTATTGTAAAAAATGGTAAAATTTTATGTGCACAACGTGGCTATGATAAAAGTTTGGCAGGCTTTTGGGAATTTCCAGGCGGCAAGATTGAAAGCGGTGAAACGCCTATTCAAGCATTAAAAAGAGAAATTCAGGAGGAACTTTTATTTGATATCTCTGATAATCTGGAAGAGTTTGTTTCGACGAGCTATGAATATGAATTTGGAGTCGTCAATCTAACAACCTTTATTTGCCATATTAAAAAAGGGGAGCCAACTTTAACAGAGCATATTGCAATTAAATGGTTGAAGCAAGATGAATTAGAACAAATTGAATGGGCAGCAGCAGATATGCCAACAGTATCTAAACTCAGACTAATGGAAAGTCTATAATTAGGAAGGTTTCATTGTGAAATTGATAGAGAGTGCAATAAAAAAGGCATTTATTGACTATAAACTAGAAACATCTCAGTCACATCAACATAGATTAATTACAAATAATCAAGAACAGCATTTATTTGCTCAAAATGCTTTGCAAGATGAGCTTGATACATGTACAGATTTTTTTATTTCAGTTGCCTTCGTAACGCAATCGGGATTATGTTTTTTGAAAACTCATTTTGCTGACTTGGCGAGTAAGGGCATACGTGGTCGATTAATTACGAGTGATTATCTGGGGTTTAATCATCCAGATGTTTTTCGTAGTTTACTAGAGATTAGAAATATTGATGTCAGGATTGTTGAAAAAGAAGGTTTTCATGTTAAGGGGTACTTATTTGAGCAAAAAGGCTATCATTCCCTAATAATTGGGAGTTCCAATTTGACTGCAAACGCATTAAAGAAAAATATTGAATGGAACGTTCGATTAACAAGCCTTGAAAATGGCGAAGTGTTACGTGAATCAAAGAAAGAGCTAGAAAAGCTATGGAACGAGTCTTTACCACTAACTGAAAATTGGGTAGAAAGATACGCTAAAAGTTGGCAAGAACCCAATAGAGAAAAAATTGTTCCAAATATAGAGGATGAGGGGGCAATTTACTCGATAGCACGTCCAAATACGATGCAGGAAAAAGCTCTTGAAAATTTGGCAAAGCTAAGAAGTGATGGGAAGGGGAAAGGGTTAGTCATTTCAGCTACCGGAACAGGAAAGACCTATTTATCAGCTTTTGATGTGCAGCAGGTCAATCCTTCAAAGATGCTTTTTATTGTGCACAGGGAACAGATTTTAAAATCAGCACTTAAAACCTTTAAGAAAGTTTTAGGCGGAGCTGGCGAAGATTTTGGTATATTATCAGGAAATTCAAAAGATATTTCTGCAAAATATTTATTTGCGACGGTTCAAACGATTTCAAAACCAGAAATACTTGAGTTGTTTTCAAAAAATGCTTTTGATTATATATTGATTGATGAAGTTCACAAAGCTGGCGCAGTCAGCTATCATAAGGTAATTGACTATTTTACGCCAAAATTTTTGATGGGTATGACAGCGACACCTGAGCGAACTGATAATTTCAATATATTTGAATTATTTGATTATAATATTGCTTATGAAATTCGGTTACAAGAAGCTTTGCAAGAAGATTTGCTTTGTCCATTTCATTATTTTGGTGTCACTGACTATGAAAAGGATGGTGTTGTAATTGAGGAAACGACAAATTTTGAAAATTTGGTAGCTGAGGAGCGCGTCAATTTTATCATTGAAAAAATTCAATATTATGGTGTATCTCGTTATAAAATCAGAGGGTTAGTTTTTTGTTCAAGAAAAGAAGAAGCAAAGCAGCTTTCTGAGATATTCAATAATCGTGGTTTTTATACTGCCTATCTTTCTGGTGAAGATTCAATCATAAAAAGAGAACAAGTGGTTGAAGCACTGGAAAATGGTGAGTTAGATTATATATTCACAGTTGATATATTTAACGAAGGAATTGATATTCCATCAGTCAATCAAATTATTATGCTAAGAAGTACTCAATCAAGCATTATTTTTGTTCAGCAACTTGGTCGTGGTCTGCGTAAACATGATTCAAAGGATTATGTGACAATTATTGATTTTATAGGGAATTATAAAAATAATTATATGATTCCGATGGCTTTATCGGGAGATATGAGCTACAATAAAGATTCATTAAGAAAAGATACTTTTGATACAAATTATATTACAGGTATTTCGTCTATTAATTTTGAAGCGATTGCTAAAGAACGTATATTTAAGGCGATTGATGATGTCAAATTAGATAGTATGAAATCTATTAAAGATGCATATTCTAAACTTAAAAATCGTTTAAATCGTGTGCCATTATTAGTGGATTTTATAGAACAAAAATCTATTGATCCCTATCTCATTGTTAGCGGAAAAGTTTCTAATATAAAGACCTATTATGATTTTTTAGTGAAAAATAGGGATGCTCAAGGAGAAATTTCAGAACTAGAGAATAAATATTTGATGTTTATTTCTAGAGAGCTTTTAACAGGAATTCGTAAGCAAGATATATTATTGTTATCGGAAATGGTTAAGGGAAGAGAGTTTACTAGAAAAGAAATTAAAGATTTATTCCAAAATAATGGCTTGGATGCGCAAGAAAAAACAATTGATTCTGTTTTAAATACACTGGATCTGGACTTCTTTTCAGGTGAAACTTCTAAAACTTACAGTGGGGCTGAATTGATTGAAGTTGGTGAAAATATAAGATTGTCAGTAGGTATGAAAAAAGCGCTTTTGAATAATTCATATTTCAAAATACTGTTAGGAGATTTGTTATCTGCAAGCTTTATTAAAAGTGAAACTTTTGATAAAAGTAGAGTTTTTACATTGTATCAAAAGTATCGTAGAGGAGATGTCATTCGACTTTTGAATTGGGATAAACAGCAAATTGCTCAAAATATTGGTGGGTATATACGAAAAGATAATGAATTTCCTATTTTTATCACTTTGGAAAAAGGGGAAGCGTTCAGTGGTGCTATGATGGCATATGAAGATGAACTTCTTTCCACAAATTTATTGAAGTGGTACACTAAAGCGCCTAGAAACATGCGCTCTCCCGAAGTGAAAGCGATTTTAAATTATGATAATGCGGATTTAAATATGCATATCTTTATCAAAAAATCGGATGACGAAGGAACTGATTTTTATTATCTTGGTGAAGTAGAACCACTGCTAGACTCAATAAAAGAACTTCATAAACCAACAAATGATGGTAAAACGAAATCAGTTGTTGAAATGCACCTAAAATTTATAGAGGCGATTGATTATAAGTTGTATAAGTATTTGATTAGCAGTAAATAACTTGAAATAGCTCAACGTTTTTTGTTGAGCCATTTTTTATATTATTTATCATTTTTATAGAAATAGTATGACATTTTTTAACTTAATTCTCTATCCCCAAAATCCAGTCCACCAAACTCAAATGCCGAATCCCCTTATCATTCCCCCGCTGCAAAGGGTCAAGCGTCAAGACAAGTTTAGGAAAACTATCATTAACAGACTCTAAAGAGGCAAACTCACGCTTAGCAGTTTCAGCACTGCTAAGCAAATAGCTGACCCGAATATAGATTTTTTCCAACTGATGATTGACAACTTTCTCAGCTATAAAGTCAATTTCTAGGTCATTTGTACTACCAACAGTGACAGTATAGCTACGTGATTTCAGCTCTAGCAGGACGATATTTTCTAGGATAAGCTCAATATCTTGCGCATTTCTCCCTAGGAGCGCTTGCCTTAGTCCATGATCAACGGCGTAGATTTTTTCTTGTGTTTTAAGTAACTTCTTGCCTTGCAGATCATATCTACGAACAGGGATATAAAATTAAGCATCAATCTCAGCATCAATATAGTTTTTTACGGTTGTAGTAGAAGTACTAAGCATGGTAATCTAGAAGTGGTTCAAATTTTAGCTTTCCAAAGTTGATTTCAATTGGTATGGTTATCCTTATTTTGAGCAAGGATATAGTCACGAATGGCTTCAAGTAAAAAAGATTTTCCAGATCTTCGAACGCCAGGGATGACTTTTATCAACTCAGTATCAATAAAAGGTAAAATTCTTTTTAGATATTTAGGACGAGAAATCAGATTAAGCACCTCAATTTCATTTGTAAATTAATTATAGCTGATTTCAATCTAAAATTTACTTACAAATGAAATTTGATAGCGTACGACTTAAAATTTAATCTACAAATGAAATGCAAACCAAAATAAAAAGCATGTCACCAAACAAATGCTTTTCACTAAAATATTTTATCCCCAAATCAATCCCAAAGCAATCGTAACAGCCAGAGCACCATTATAAATCATCAAATTATGAACAGACAGGATGAAAGTTTGACTTTTATCCTGTTTTTTCAGGAATTGATTGACATTTCGGATAATGAAAGGTGAGACCAAACTCATGAGCAGCGTCGTTTTAGGTAGTACACCCGTAATCACGGCTACCAAAACAATGAAACAAGCCAAGCCATACATGCTAACAAATAATTTTAAAGCGTTATGAACACCAATAAAATGTGGCAAGGTCAAACGACCATTTTTTTCATCTTGCGCCAAGTCGCAGATATTATCAGCGAGCATGACATTAAAATTCATACAGAAACACATCATCCCCACTAGGCCAATGGGTATGAGCGTCGCGAAATCGATGTTAAAAGTCAGCAACCATTGATGAAAATGGGCGGTGAAGAATTTAGCGTCGAAAGCATTAATGTAGATGCCGAAGAAGAAACCACAAAGTCCTTCAGCAAAACCAGCTAGCACCTCACCTAGTGGAAACCGAGAGAATGCGAAGGGACCAAATGTATAGAAAATAGCAATGATAAAGCAAAGCGCGCCAATGGGTAAAATGGCGATGTTGGTTGTCAGTACGACAGCAATTCCGACAATTAGGTCAATAGCAAGTAGCGTTAAACAAATTTTGAGTGCCAGACTAGGCGAGATGTTACGTGTTGATAAGATGTTTTCGCGAGTTTTATATTCTGGGTCGAGTGCTTTTTTGTAATCCATTAGATTATTCCAAGCACTGACAAATAGATTAATCGCGATAAGTCCGATGAAAAATAGAAGAGTTGGTAGAAAATGAAAGCTATTGAAGGTATATAGTGCGAAAATGACACCGGCAATCGGTGATAGAAGCGCAGCAGGTAAGGTCTGAATGCGCGTGAAATTAAGAAATGTTTTGAAGGTCATTGTTTTCCTCTATCCTAAAAGCCTAAAAGACAAAATTTTCTAAAAATTATGGCGTTTTTTGTGATATAATATTACTAACTATTATATCAAAAAATAGATAGGGACAGAGTATTGACTACCGAATTCCTAAGAAATAGCTGATTTATCCGTATGAAACATGTCGTTTTGGTGAATCAAACATTTTCTGGGTTTCAAAATAGTCGTCTCAATAGCTTGAAGTACAAATAAGGAGAATCAAATGCGCGCAATTGTGACAGTTATCGGACAAGACAGAACAGGTATTGTAGCAGGAGTGTCAACACGTTTGACAGAACTTGATGTAAACATTATCGACATTTCACAAACGATTATGGATGGCTTTTTTACCATGAACATGGTGGTTGAAATTGAAGCAACTGAAGCATTCCCAGAAGTGAAGACAAATCTTGAAGCACTAGGTGAAAGTTTGAAAGTTGATATTAAAATCATGAATGAAGCCATTTTTGAGGCGATGCACCAACTTTAATTTTTAGTCGTATGAAACGATTAAAATAACAGAAAGGTTAATGAAGTGAAACAAAATCAAATTCTTGAAACAATTCGCATGATCGAAGAAGAAAATCTAGATATTCGAACGATTACAATGGGGATTTCCCTTTTGGATTGTATTGATAGTGATATCGATCGTGCCTGTGAAAAGATTTATCAAAAGATTACTACTAAGGCAAAAGATCTTGTGAAAATTGGTGATGAGATTGGTGATGAACTCGGTATTCCTATCATCAATAAACGAGTTAGCGTAACGCCAATCGCTATTATCGGTGCAGCAACTGATGCGACTGATTACACACCGTTTGCCTTGGCACTTGATCGTGCTGCGAAAGAAATTGGCATTGACTTCATTGGTGGGTTCACAGCGCTCGCCCAAAAAGGCTATCAAAAAGGCGATAAGATTCTCATTGATTCATTGCCTAAAGCCCTTGCGGCGACTGATTATGTTTGTAGTTCGGTCAATGTTGGCTCAACAAAAACAGGGATTAACATGGATGCTGTCCGAGATATCGGTGAGATCATTGTTGAAGCTGCTAAATTGGATGATATGAGCTGTGCTAAACTTGTTGTCTTTGCCAATGCTGTTGAAGACAATCCATTCATGGCGGGTGCTTTCCATGGTGTTGGTGAAGCTGATGTGGTCATTAATGTTGGTGTTTCAGGTCCTGGTGTCGTGAAACGTGCCCTTGAAAAAGTTCGAGGGGAGTCGTTTGATGTTGTCGCTGAAGTGGTTAAGAAAACGGCTTTCAAAGTCACACGCATGGGACAACTTGTCGGTAAAATGGCATCTGAGCGTTTAGGTGTAGAGTTTGGCATTGTCGATTTATCTCTTGCGCCAACACCTGCGGTTGGTGACTCTGTTGCACGTATTTTAGAAGAAATGGGTCTTGAGATGGTCGGGACACATGGGACGACTGCGGCACTTGCACTTTTGAATGACCAAGTCAAAAAGGGTGGCGTTATGGCCTGTAACCAAGTTGGCGGTCTCTCAGGTGCCTTCATTCCAGTTTCTGAAGATGAAGGCATGATTGCAGCGGTTAATGCTGGCGTGCTCAATCTTGAAAAACTTGAAGCAATGACTGCGATTTGTAGTGTCGGCTTGGACATGATTGCTGTACCAGGCGACACACCTGCCAGCACGATCTCTGCTATGATTGCAGATGAAGCAGCAATTGGTGTAATTAATATGAAGACAACTGCTGTACGTGTTATTCCCAAAGGCAAGGTCGGTGAACAGATTGAATTTGGTGGCTTGCTTGGGACGGCACCAGTCATGCCAGTCCATAAAGAATCATCTGCTGCCTTCATCTCCCGTGGTGGTCATATTCCAGCACCGATTCATAGCTTTAAAAACTAAGACTCTATTTGCATATTATCAGAATCTATTACCGATTACGATACTTAAATCGTCATCAAAGATACAGCAAGAGAGCTGAATAAAAAGTGGAGAAATCTGCTTTTTTTTGTTAGAATGAATATAACTGGTGTTGTTGAGCGCTTACATCTCAGAGAATTCATGACAGACGTCATATTGAATAGCTAGACTATCAACGTGATTTACGGTTTTTAGTCACAAAATCATCTTGCGCAACATATCAAACAAACATTTTAAAAATGGAGTAGACAGAAATGGTAAATATCTATTTAGTCAGACATGGCAAGACCATGTTTAACACAATCGGCCGTGCCCAAGGCTGGTCAGACACCCCCTTAACCCGTACCGGAGAAACCGGTATTATCGAGCTAGGTTTAGGCTTTGCAGTGAAAAATATCAAATTTGATTATGCTTTTTCGTCAGATAGCGGTAGAACAATTCAGACTATGGGGCTTATCTTGAAATATTCTGAAAACGAGGGCATCCCTTATGAGATGGACAAACGTATTCGTGAATGGTGTTTTGGTAGCCTAGATGGCGGTTATGATGGTGAACTTTTCGATGGTGTTTTGCCACGGACGGATGCCTATAAAGGTAAAAGTCCAGAAGAATTAACCTATGAGGACATTGCTAAAGGTTTACTTGAAGTCGATACTGCTGGTTGGGCAGAGCCTTGGGAGGTGTTAAGCAAACGCATTCTGGATGGTTTCTTTGACGCTGCTAAAAAGGCTGAGGCCAATGGTGCAGAAAATATTGTCATCGTTAGTCACGGTATGACGATTGCAACATTTATCAAATTACTCGATAGTCGTCGCCCGAAATTTCAAGGGCTAGATAATGGTTCGGTCACACACTTAACCTACTCAGATGGTAATTTTTTAATCGGTGAAATCGGAGATATGCATTACCGAGAATTAGGACGGGAGATTTTAAATGCAGAATAATGAACAACATAATGAACCTTATCATAGAAGAAGACCCCGCAAAAAGCCTCGTTATGATCGCTTGGTAGGGGCTGCCATAGTAGGTGTTGTTGCTATTTGTGCAATTGCTTTTCTGGTGCATACTTTACTTAAGAAAGAAACGGCAACACCGACCAAGTCGACAACAATTAGTCAGTCTCAAAAATCAGCAGAAAAAGCTAAGGCATCATCAGTACAAACTTCTGAAACTAAAAAAGATAAAAACTTGCCAGATAGTAAATCAACAGATTGGGAACTTGTTTTAGTGAATCGTGATCATCCTAAGGAAGAAATGAGTCCTGATGTCGTACAAATAGACAATATTTGGGTTGACTCGAGAATTGCAGATGCGACAGAGCAATTTTTAGCAGCAGCACAGGCGATCAATCCTGCCGAACATCTGATTTCAGGTTATCGCAGTGTCGCTTATCAAACAACACTCTACGAGCAGTACGTTGACCAAGAAATAGCAGCTGATCCATCGCTAGATCGTGAGGCGGCAGAAAAGAAAGTCCAAACTTATTCACAACCACCGACGAAATCTGAGCATCAGACTGGTTTAGCCATTGATTTGTCAGATGTTGATAGCCTTAATGAATCAACAACTGCTGAACAAGTCGCTGCAATTGCTCCGGAGTATGGTTTTGTTTTACGTTTTCCAGAGGGGGGCGCTGCGAGTACGGGTGTTGATTATGAAGACTGGCATTTTCGTTATGTTGGTGTTGCCAATGCCAAATATATGACAGAACACCATTTAACTTTGGAAGACTATCTCAAATTACTAGACAAAAATTGATTAGCGTTAATCACAATTCTGTATGAAAATTATGGTAAAATAGTAATATCTAACATCATTTAAAGTCGAATTAGGAGCAAAGGTCCTCATGTTTTCAGGAAAATCACCATCATTTATTATTTTATCAAGTATTGGTTTGCTGATTTATTCAGCTTGGCAAATGATTAACAACATATTACCCAATTTACAAATTTTTAAGGTTGTCTATGACACCTTCCTTAAAGCATTTGCTGCTTTTAAATTGCAGTCGAGTGTCTCAATGACTAATATTCAATTTTTGATTTATGTTGTTTTGCTAGTCGTTTTCATCTTTCTTTTGGCTAAATTTTGGAAATTTGCTATTTACGCTTTGCTCTTTTTCGTCTTTGTTCTGGTTTGTAATTTTGCTTATTACGCTTGGTCAACAGGTGCGACATCAGCAGAATGGTTCACTTTTATTGTCATGAGTGTTAGCTTTATCAACGTTTTTCTGACATCTAAGACAGGCGGCCTCATCTAATTATTGCTTTAAAATTAACAGTTTGAAAAAATTAGCACTCTGTGTAAAAGAGTGCTAATTTTTTGTGTTTTTTCCTTGACAATACCTCAATAGAATTATATAATAATAGATGTAGTTAGCACTTGGTAGCTACAAGTGCTAATACTAATTCACATTTAAAATATAACAATTTTTGCCTAATTTTAGTTATATTTCAAACGTTCATTAGTATAAAAAGAGGTGTTCAATATGATTACAAAACGCCAACAACAAATTTTAAATCTCATCATATCACTGTATACACAAACGCATAAAGCGGTTGGTTCCAAGGCTTTGATGACGTCAATTAACGCATCTAGTGCTACCATCAGAAATGACATGAAGACGCTAGAAACGCTAGGGTTCATTCAAAAAGAGCATACATCATCTGGCCGTGTGCCAAGTGTCACAGGTTATAAATATTTCGTTGAAAATTTTTTGAAACCTGGAAAATTAGATAATAATGATGTTTATCAGGTGGTGAAACGTTTCGATGGTGAGTTTTATAAACTGGATGTGCTATATCAAGAGGCTGCTCAAATTTTGTCTGATATGACTGGTTTTTCAGCCTTCATCTTGAATGTCTCTTTGAAAAATCAGATTTTATCAAAATTTGATTTTGTTCAACTCGATAATCACTCAGCAATGGCTGTGATGACACTTGATAGTGGCCTAGTCAAAACGACACAGTTTTCACTGCCAAGGTCAATGACTTTAGATGATTTGACGACTTTCAAGTTTATTTCTGATGAACGGTTGGTTGGTAAACGAATTTTGGATATTCACTATTCTTTATTGACAGAAATTCCGCAAGTCGCACAGAAATATTTTGTCGTGACAACAGCTGTTTTGCAACTCTTTGATCATGTCTTTTCAGATTTGTTCAAGGAAAACTTGATTTCGGCAGGACGACAAAACTTATTAGAGTATTCGGATGATGTTATTTCTCTTTACAAGATTTTGATGGATGATGATGCCATTATTCATGAGATTCGAGATACGGTATCCGATGATGAAATCAGAAGTGTCAAATTTGATTCTAGCTTGACAGAGAATCATCAGATTTCAAAAAACATCACCCTTATGACGCAACAATTTGTTGTGCCATATAGAGGTCTGGGTACATTAGCGCTAATGGGTCCAGTGGATTTAGACTATCAAAAGGTTGTTTCTACTATGGACCTTGTGGCAAAGATTTTAACAATGAAGCTGAGTGACTACTATCGTTATCTTGATGGTAACCACTATGAAGTAATATAACATTCAAATGGTGAAAAGGAGATGAAATGTCTAAAAAAAAGCATAATAAAGATGTTGAAGATGTTGAAAAAGAATTAGCTCAGGAAGTTGAGAACGAAACGGTTTTGGAAGAAATTGTAGCCGATGAAATTGATGAGTTGGCAGAACTTCAAGTTAAGCTAGATGAGATGGAAAACAAGTATCTCAAAGCTTATGCGGAGATGCAAAACAATCAGCGTCGTGCTAATGAAGAACGTCAAACGATTTTAAAATACCGTTCACAAGATTTGGCACGTAAAATCTTACCAAGCTTGGATAATCTTGAACGTGCGCTTGCAGTTGAAGGTTTGACAGATGATGTCAAAAAAGGTCTGGAAATGACCCATGAAAGCCTGCTCAATGCCCTCAAAGAAGAAGGGGTTGTTGAAGTCGCAACGGATGGCGAATTTGACCCTAACTTCCATATGTCAGTTCAAACTGCACCAGCAGACGATGAGCATCCAGCTGATACTATTGCACAAGTTTTACAAAAAGGCTATCAGCTCCATGAGCGCAACCTGCGTCCAGCTATGGTTGTGGTTTATCAATAAGCTATTTGACTGACCGAAATGTCAAAAAACTATGAATAAATTGATGAATGCGCGTAGCGCACAAAATAACTATCACATAAAAAAGAAGGTAAAAAATTATGTCTAAAATTATCGGTATTGACTTAGGTACAACAAACTCAGCTGTCTCAGTTCTTGAAGGCGGCGAAGCTAAAATTATTGCTAATCCAGAAGGTAACCGCACAACGCCATCAGTTGTTGCCTTTAAAAACGGTGAAATTCAAGTTGGTGAAGTTGCGAAACGTCAAGCAGTAACTAACCCAGATACAATTATCTCAATCAAACGTCACATGGGGACTGACTACAAAGTCGAAGCGGGTGGCAAATCTTACACACCACAAGAAATCTCAGCTATGATTCTCCAATACATCAAAGGTTTTGCTGAAGATTACCTTGGTGAAAAAGTTGAAAAAGCAGTTATCACTGTTCCTGCTTACTTTAATGATGCGCAACGTCAAGCAACAAAAGACGCTGGTAAAATCGCTGGTCTTGAAGTAGAACGTATTGTCAACGAACCAACAGCAGCAGCCCTTGCTTATGGTCTTGATAAAGTTGACAAAGACGAAAAAATCCTTGTCTTTGACCTTGGTGGTGGTACTTTTGACGTCTCAGTACTTGAACTTGGTGATGGTGTCTTTGAAGTCTTGTCTACATCTGGTGATAACCACCTTGGTGGTGATGACTTTGACCAAAAAATCATTGATTACTTGGTCGCGCAATTCAAAACTGCTAATGGGATTGACTTGTCACAAGATAAAATGGCTTTGCAACGTTTGAAAGATGCTGCTGAAAAAGCTAAAAAAGACTTGTCAGGTGTGACATCAACACAAATCTCATTACCATTTATCACAGCTGGCGAAGCTGGACCACTTCACTTGGAAGAAACTTTGACACGTGCTAAATTTGACGATTTGACTGCTGACTTAGTAGAACGTACTAAAACACCAGTTCGTAAAGCATTGTCAGACGCTGGTTTGTCAGCATCAGAAATTGATGAAGTGATCTTGGTCGGTGGTTCAACACGTATTCCTGCAGTTGTTGAAGCTGTTAAAAAAGAAACAAATAAAGAACCAAATAAATCAGTTAACCCAGATGAAGTGGTTGCCATGGGTGCTGCCATTCAAGGTGGTGTGATTACAGGTGACGTGAAAGATGTTGTCTTGCTTGATGTGACACCTCTGTCACTCGGTATCGAAACAATGGGTGGTGTCTTCACAAAACTCATTGACCGTAATACAACCATTCCAACCTCTAAATCACAAGTCTTCTCAACAGCTGCGGACAACCAACCAGCAGTAGATATTCATGTCCTTCAAGGTGAACGTCCAATGGCTGCTGACAACAAAACGCTTGGTCGTTTCCAACTTTCAGATATTCCTGCTGCACCGCGCGGTATTCCACAAATCGAAGTGACCTTCGACATTGATAAAAATGGTATCGTGTCTGTTAAAGCGAAAGACATGGGCACAAACAAAGAGCAAACGATCGTTATCCAATCAAACTCTGGTTTGTCTGATGAGGAAATCGACAAAATGATGAAAGATGCTGAGGCTAATGCTGAAGCTGATGCGAAACGTAAAGAAGAAGTTGACCTTAAAAATGAAGTCGATGCAACAATCTTTGCCACTGAAAAAACAATCAAAGAAACTGAAGGCAAAGGCTTTGATACAGAACGTGACGCTGCACAAGCTGCACTTGATGAATTGAAGGCCGCACAAGAAGCTGACAATCTTGATGATATGAAAGCAAAACTTGAAGCCTTGAACGAAAAAGCACAAGCCTTGGCGGTTAAACTCTATGAGCAAGCAGCAGCAGAGCAACAAGCCGCTGCCGGCGCTGAAAATGCTGGTGATGCACCTAAAGATGACAATGTTGTTGATGGGGACTTTGAAGAAGTGAAATAAGTTTTTAAAAAAGGTATCTGTGGAACTGAGTAGTTCTACAGATATCTTTTTCTTATTCTAATTAAATGATAAATCCATAATAAAATTTGAGGTTTGCCTACAGTATGGATATTAACTAGAAAAAATTTGTATTTTAATTTTTATATTTTTTTCTGAAGTTTAGAGGAGATAGAGAAGTTTGGGATTTAAAAAATCTAATAAAAGAAGGACTATTCATAAATCCTAAGTTATCTGAGATACACTCAATTGTTTTTTCTGTATGAATAAGCTGCTGACAAGCAAAATCAAATTTTAATTTAAAAACGAATTTTGAAAAGCTCAGTCCTGTTTGTTTAAAAATTTCATCTTTGATTTTTTTTTGATTGATTTTTAGACTTTTTGATATCTCTACTAATGTTGGTTTATTTTTTAGTTGTTTATAGATTTCAGTTTGGATGGAAAAGTAAAGGGTTTTATTTTGCAGATGTTTAGAGATATGATGGTAAATTTTTAAACATCTATTTTCAATATCTAGATTATCAAATATAGGGAAATGATGTAAATCAAGTATTCTATCATGACTAGTTTTTGAACGAAAACCACCAAAGATAAAAGTTCCGATGAGTATCTTATCGGGTCTACGAATTGGAAAAGCTGCGTAAATTAAGTTGTAATAACCTCTGAATAATACCATTTCATCTTTAACGAAGAAAAAATTATGGCGTATTTTTTTATAATACTGATACCAATCACTGATAAAGTCAGTTTTGGATAAGATGAGATGATGATTTTTTAATTCAAAAATAGTATCTTTGATATAATCGTGATAGATGATGAAAGGTAATTCAGTAAATTGATTAAAACTTTTAAAGAAAGAAGTATCGGTGAAAAATTCCTTCAATTCTTTTAATTCTTTTAATTCTTTCATTTTTAAATCCCTTTAATTCTTTTTATTCTATAATATAATGAATGTTCAGAAAAATCAAATATTTATCTTGATATTAATATTATAATTATCTAAAATAGTTAGATATAATATGAAAAAGAGCCCTAAAAAGATAACTGAAAACTCAAAATTGTCTATTTATTTGAATGTTTTTTATTGTTATACTAGATTTGTAAGGTTGATAGAAAATATTTTTCGACATCATTCAAAATTTTTACAACGTTTATTGGTATTTATAATTTTGTGTAATTGATAGAAAAATATTTCTTGAGAGTCTTATATTGGCAAGTCGACAGTCAGTAACTTAATTGGAGGGAGAAGTATCATGGAGTTTAATTTGGTAGAAGAGATTGAAACAGTTGTCTATGGTGATGGCGCTTACTGGGCTGGTGCTGTAGTAGGAGTTGCGTTGGTGGCTTTGGCGTGTGATTAATTATAGAAAGAGAGAAATAAATGGAATTTGAACTGATTGAGACTGAGGAAACTGTTGTTTATAGTACAGCAAGAGATTTTGCAGAAGGTATCGCTTTGGGAATTGGCATAGCCTCTCTATTTTTATGCTGATGAAAAAATTATGAAGATTAAAGTTTTGTTATTACTGGTAGTGATATTACTCATTACAAGTCATTTTTTAGAAAAAAAATATGATGTATTTAATATAGTAAGCATTGTCCTGACAGTAATTGTTATTTTGATGTTTCTTTATTTTGTATTTAAGAAATACAAAAATTAATATTTTGGTAAGATATATCCAAATATTAATTTTGAAATGTTATGAAAAGAACATATCTGTTTTGTTTTTGCTTAGGAAAAAATAAAATTTTAAAGTTTGAGCATCTATCAAATTGATAGATGTTTTTACATAACGAGGGAGAAAATGTTTACAGACGATTGGCAACCAAAACACAACGATAATTTGATATTTCGAGAAAATAATTCCAGATTTACAGTCAGAAATACAGTTACCAAACAGACTTTTACAATTGGAAAAATAGAGTATCAGATTATTCAAGCACTTGATGGCAGTAAAAAAATTGCAGAGTTATATCAACAATTCAAGCAGTTTTTTACTGCAAATCAATTTGAACGCTATTTACTTTTACTGTCAAGCAAAGGCTTATTAGAGGAGGGAAAACAAACTAAAAAGAAAGTTGATATTTTGAAATTATTGTTACCTTTGACTAAAGATTTTCATTTTTTAAAAAAAGGTAGATTGAGTCAACTATTGTCCCACATTATATTATCTGGTGTCTTTGTTTTAGGGATTGTCTTAATTGTTTTAAAGGCACATCTTGGCACAATTGTTACAACAACAATGACTGCTAATTATTTCCGATGGGATACAATTCTATTGTATCTAATGGAAGTCTTTGTAATTGGCATCTTGCACGAAAGTTGTCATGCTATTTTAATGATAAATTCAGGTGGTAATGTATTTGAAATGGGAATTGGTCTTAATCATTTTAATCCTGTATTCTATGTTGATATTACAGGTATTAAACAGATTAAAGATAAATCAAAACGTTTACAAATTTGGTTTGCTGGTATTAGTAGTCAGATGATATTTTTGGGGATTGGTCTATTGTTAGAATATCAATTTGGCATTGATACATATGCTATTTTATTATGGAATACCATTAATGTAGGCATGATACTTTTAAACTTAACATTTCTAATTAAGCTGGATGGTTATTACATTTTATGTGAGCTATTAGATGAACCTGATTTGCGAGAAAAGTCACTATCTTATGTCATTGAACTGTTTCAGGATGAAAAACAAAATTTTGATTTGATTAAATTGACAATTGGTATGATTTATATGATCTATTTACCAATTTTTATCATTAATATGATAAATTTTATCCTTACAAGGCAATTTCCAAACTTTGTAAACATCTATAATCAGATTATTAACTATTTTATACCAAGTTCAATTATCATTTTGATTATGATTGTTATTGTGCAAAGGAGAAAAAATGCAAATTTATTATCCTAACCCGTTTATACTGGTGCTAGAAACGGAAAAAAATTATGTCGTTAAGAACGGTACTAAATTTGAAAAAGTATTAGTAAAAACTGATTATAGGCACTTTATTAATCAATTTCAAAAACAGGAACCGATGAATATGAGAGAGCTAGAAGTCCTGTTCTCTCAAAGTGAGTTGGTTGAACTTTTTAGTTCACATATCTTATTAGACTCACGATTAGAGCTATCTTCTGAATTTTCTAGAACTATCGGCTATTTTTCTCTTACTTCTACAGAGTCTACTTATCCAAAATTAAAGGAAAAGAAAATTTTGATATTGGGAGCAGGTGCTATTGGTACTCATTTAGCTTGGCAACTAGCTGCAATGGGAATTAGTAAATTGATAATCCTAGATTTTGATCAGATTGAATTAAGTAATCTCAATCGACAACTACTTTATCAGCATAGAGATATTGAGCAGAATAAAGTTGAGATACTCAAAAAACGGCTCGGAGAAATTTTTCCTGAGTTGATAGTAGATGTTCTGCATAAACGGCTTAGTGACCTCAATGATGTTAGAGAGATAGTTGATTCGTCATTTGATTTAGTTGTAAAGGCAATTGATACACCAAATGAGATGACAGATTGGATAGGACAAGTAGCCTTTGAAAATAAAATTTGCATGGTGCAAGGAGGGTTTATAGGTACAACAGGAGTAGTAGGACCGCATTATTTTCCTGAAAAAACGCCATGCTATCGGTGTTATCCACAAGAGATGAAAATTTCAAGATTATCTGGAACAGGTGCAACTCAATCAAGTATGACAGAACTTGTAGCAGGGAAAATTGGTTTAGATATTATGAATATGTTACAAAATCAAAGAACTGCCTATTCAGGAATGTATGAATTTTTAGATGATGTTACGAATAAGATTGAGACAGTAGAGCTTGAATTGATTGAACATTGTACAGTCTGTAATAGAAATAACAGTAAGCAAAAAACTTTACCTAAAATTATAGATATTCTATATCTTATGCTTGTCTTTATCATGCCTATGATTGTGACCTTTAATCATCTTGATGTCCGATTTAATTTATTGGGACTTGCAATTTTTTGTATTGTATATACGCTAGTGCAAGAAAATGAACAAAAGAATTTTCAACTACAGTTTCAAGCTGCAGTTTCTTATGTGATAAGCTTGTTTATATTGAATATTTTTCTAGGTGTCATAAGATTTGAGCTGACACATTGGGTAGTATCTATTGCTCAAATAGGATTACAGGAAATGTTTTTAATAACGGCTAGTGTCGCCATATTTGAAGGTGTTGCTTACGTTACAAAGGGAGTAAAAAAAATATTGATATGAAAATTTTGAAAGAGTTTTCAACTTTATCTAAGCAATATTATATTCAATTATGCTAAAATGAAGATATTGTAATATTCTTTAAAAATAGGAAAGGAACTATAAATGCTAGAACTAACAAACATCACCAAAAAATTTGGTGATAAGGTGGCAGTTGACGGTCTGAACATGACGGTTAAGGCTGGTGAAATCATGGGACTGATTGGTCAAAATGGTGCAGGTAAGACAACAACTTTCCGCATGATTTTGGATTTCATCAAGGCTGATAGTGGTGAGATTACTTGGAATGGTGCGCCAATTACGCAAGCCGTCAAACAAAGAATAGGTTTCTTACCAGAAGAACGTGGCCTTTATCAAAAATTGACGGTTGAAGAACAGATTCTTTATTTTGCGGAATTGCATGGCATGAAACGTTCAGACGCGCGTGCTGATTTGGCAAACTGGATGACAAAACTTGAAGTTGTCGGCAAAGTAACTGACAAAGTACAGGCGCTTTCCAAAGGGAATGCACAAAAAATCCAGTTTATTGCAACATTAATTCATCAACCAGATTTTCTGATTTTGGATGAGCCTTTTACAGGGCTTGACCCAGTAAATACGAGTTTATTGATGAACGAAATTCACACTCTCAAAGAAAATGGCGCAGCGATTATTTTTTCAAGTCACAATATGAGCGGGGTTGAGCTACTTAGTGATAATCTGACCATGCTTAAAAATGGTAAAGTGGTCTTGCAAGGTGATGTTCAAGGAATTCGCGATAGTTTTGGTCGGACCCAGATTTATGTTGAAAGTGATGTTGAGACAAGTGAACTCTTGGCCGTTGACGGGGTTAAAAAGATTGAAAAACAAGGTAATGGTCGCATGATTTATGTAACAGATGAATCGGTAGGTCGCTCGATTTTCTCTAAAGTCAGTGAATCTGGTTATACACAGGCATTTGTTCAGGCACCGCCTACGCTTGACGAGATTTTCCGCAAGGAGGTAGCTGAAAATGTTTAATCAAATCAAATTAGTCGCAGGACAAGTTTATCGCATCAAAATTAAGACACCAGGTTTTTGGCTAACCGTTTTAACTCCTTTATTACTCCCGATTGTTGGGCTAGTCATTGGCTTTGTGATTGCTAAAACCAACGATGAATCGACTGCTAGACTAGCAGTTGTAGACAATACGGCGCTTGTCCAAACACTCAAGTCCGGCAAGTTGTTAGACGCTAAAATTTCAGAAGTTACTAATATTGAAGTGGCCAAGAAAAAGGTTATGGCGGATAAAATTGACGGCTACTTGGCTAAAACAGACGGCGAGTACACCTTAGTGACTTCGACTGATGGCACAACGAAATTTAGTGAAGCAACAGTCAAGGCTGCCTTATCTCAGATTGAGATGGCAGATAAAGCCGCCCATCTGAAGTTAAGCGCTGAGGACTTGGCTAGTCTACAAACACCAGCTGCCTTGACGATTAAAACCTTGAATGACAAGGGTGAATCTAGGGGTGGTGATGACAAAAATGCGGCAAATTCTATCATTTCTGGTGGGTCTACAATCATTATCGTTATGCTGCTCATGATTTATGTGAGTATGATTGCCCAAGAAATTGCCAATGAAAAATCCAATCGAATTATGGAGACTCTTCTGGCAGCAACCAGTGCTAAAGTTCAATATTTTGGTAAAATCATCGGGGTAAGTCTCCTTGTCCTCACGCATATTCTCTTTTACATCATCTTAGGGGTGGGGGCTAGTCTGGCGCTCAAAGGTAATAAAATGGTCAAAACTGTTCAAGACATGCTGAGTGGTGTGGATATTAATTTCTTGATTTTTACCATGCTCATGTTAGTCGTTGCCTTGCTATCTTATTTGGTTTTGACTGCGATTGTTGCCAGTCTGGTCAATGACCAAAGTCAAGTCCAGCAGGCAGTTGCCCCAATTTCTTATCTAGCAATGATTGGCTATATCGCTGGAATTGTGGGAGCAAGTGTGCCCAATAATATCGTGATTAAGATTTTGGGTTATGTTCCCTTTGTGTCACCCACGCTGATGCCAGGTCGTTTAGCGACAGAAGTAGCAACGATGACAGACGCCTATATCGCCTTAGTCTTGCAAGTGATTGCGTTGGTAGTAGTTGCGAAATTTGGAGAAAAAGTTTATGCCAAAAATGTTTTAAGCTATTCTGATGAAAAAATCTTTAAGCAATTTGTCAGAAACCTCAAAAAATAATAGAAAATCCCTGTGACAAACGGGGATTTTTTTCGTATATAAAAGTGAGGTGAAAATATGTATATGAAAATGATAATTGAACAAGTAAAAGAGCATTTTAAACTTGTTCTAGGCGTTGCTCTTGTCCTCATTTTGGCTGTCTTTTTTTACTTGAGAAACACAAGAAATGATATTGAGGGTACAGTTGTTTTAACAGAAAAGTCAGCGATGACACCTAAAGTTGAAAAATCAGCGGTAAAACAGTCTAGTGAAAGTCAAAAATCTGAGACCAAGCAACATATCATGGTCGATATCAAGGGTGCAGTGAAAAAACCAGCAGTCTATCAAGTAGATAGTCATGCACGGGTTGGTGATGTTATTGCTCTGGCAGGCGGCATGACAAGTCAAGCGGATAGCAAGTCGGTAAATTTAGCCCAAAAGGTGACGGATGAGATGATTATTTACGTGGCAAGTATTGGTGAAAATATCACTGTTATACCATCAGCTACAGCAGATAAGACGACTAATGAACAAGGTAAATCGGTGACTGCAGCATCAGATAAAGTGAATATCAATACAGCAGATATGACGCAGCTCCAGAGCCTGACAGGTATCGGGGCTAAGAAAGCTCAGGATATCATAGATTATCGAGAACAAAATGGACCTTTTAAGACACCAGAAGACTTGGCTAATGTCTCTGGTTTTGGGGAGAAAACGATTGAAAAACTTAGAGAAAATATTACAGTGGATTGATTTACCTCCGATTTTTATCGTCTATTTCTCTGTTATTATCTACTATACAATTTTTCGTTTCTCCTATCTCATATTAGTCTATCTTGTAGTCTCCTTACTGGCGCTAATCTGGCACAATGGAATCAGGGCTTGTTTAAAGCTCAGTTTGATCTTACTTATCTTTACGGGAATATGCATGGTGATTATGAAACAAGAAACCACCGATTTTGCGCGTGAGACAAAGGTGGCAGAGGTTAGCCCAATACTTGATACAATTCAAGTGGATGGTGACCAAGTTTCTTTTCGTGGTAAATCAGGCAAACAAATTTACCAAATTTACTATAAGGTGACCACGGAGCAAGAACAACAGTACTTTATGACAATATCACAACCAGTTGTTTTATCTGTTTCGGGTCAGTTAGAACAAGCGAGTCAGAAAAGAAATTTCAATGGCTTTGATTATCAAACCTATCTTAAAACACAAAATATTTATCGTGTCTTGACGATTGATCACATAATAAGTATCAAACCTAGACAAAGTTGGCACCTGACGATTTTAAGACGTAAAGCTATTTTGTTTTGTGAGCAAAATTTCCCACGCCCGATGTCATCCTACATGACAGGACTACTTTTTGGACATCTAGGGAAAGACTTTGATGAGATGGGTAGCATTTATACTAGTCTGGGAATTATGCATCTTTTTGCTCTATCCGGTATGCAAGTATCATTTTTCGTTGATTTTCTACGTAAAGGTTTATTTAGACTCGGTTTTAGACGCGATATCGTTAATCTGTTTCAAATACCATTTTCTGTCTTTTATGCCGGTATGACAGGATTTTCGATATCTGTTATCAGATCATTAATTCAGAAAGTTTTAGCTAATTTTGGCATCAAGCATCTCGATAATTTCAGTCTGACTCTGTTTCTTTTATTTCTGTTCATGCCCAAATTTCTTCTTACCACGGGTGGCACCTTGTCACTCCTTTTCGCTTTTGTCATTTCCATGTTCGGTGAGCGCTTTGAAAAGCTACCGAAATATAGCAAGCTACTCGCAGAAAGCTTGACACTTTCTCTATCAGTTCTACCGCTCCTTATGCTTTACTTTCATAATTTTCAACCCTTCTCGATTTTTTTTACATTTGTCTTCAGCTTTCTTTTTGATGTCCTTTTTCTACCAGGATTATCCCTTATTTTTTTGTTGGCAATGGCGACAGGAATTATGCTAACGCAGATCAATATTATTTTCCAGTGGCTTGAAGGTCTGATTAAATTAGTCGACAGTTGGTATCATTATCCACTGATTCTAGGAAAACCAACAACCTTCGTTTTTCTGGCAATGTTAGTTGTCATTGGTTTTTTAATCGACCAGTGGCGCAATCAAAAAGTCAGGTATAGTTTGTTGCTGATTTTGCTGAGTCTATTTTTCGTGACTAAAAATCCACCAATACCATCAATTACGATGGTAGATATTGGTCAAGGAGACAGTATTTTTTTACAGGATCAATTTAATCGTCGAAATGTTTTAATTGATACAGGTGGTCGAGTCCAGTTCGGCGCAAGGAAAAAATGGCAAGAGCGTACATCATCTGCAATGGCAGATAAAACTTTGATTCCTTATTTAAAAAGTCTAGGTGTTAGTGAAATTGACACATTAGTTGTGACACATACAGACGAAGATCATATGGGTGATTTGCTTGCAGTCGTCAATCAAATAAAGGTCAAAAACATATTAACGAGTGAAGGAAGTCTCAATCATACTAAGTTTATCAAACTGATAAAAAAAACAGGCGCTAATATTATGGTGGCATATGCCGGTCAACGGTTAAAGATTTTTGATCGCTATTTGGAAGTGCTGTATCCATTAACCACAGGTGATGGTAAGAATAATGATTCGATTGTTTTATATGGGGAATTATATGGCAAGAATTTTTTGTTTACAGGGGATTTGGAGGAGCCAGGCGAGCGTGCGTTGTTGGCACATTATCCATCACTTACTGTAGATGTTTTAAAAGTAGGGCATCATGGCTCTAAAACATCATCATCTGAGCCTTTTATTAAGGCGATTAATCCGTCTATCGCTTTGATTTCTTGTGGTTTGGACAATCGTTATGGTCATCCCAATACAGAGACACTTACGACTTTTCGGACATATGGTATACAAACTTTTCGAACAGATGAAAGTGGTGCTATTAAATTTGAGAAAAATAGTAAATCTTGGCATATCTCGACGGTAAAATGATAGAATAGAGGCAATACTTCAGGAATAAGTACTTATAGAATTACTCTGTTTTGGCATAGCGTTAGCGTAGAAAGGAATTGTGCGTTGAAAAGACGTGCAAATTGATATCATGGCACTATTAAAAATTGATTATTATTCAGAAATACTTGGCATGGTGCGCACGGTAAATGTGTTATACCCTGAATCTCGGAAGAATCCAGATAAGGATGTGCCGACAACAGATATTCCAGTTCTTTATTTGTTGCATGGGATGTCTGGCAATCAAGATTCTTGGTTAAACCGTTCGGGGATTGAGCGGTTGGTTAGAAATACCAATTTGGCAGTTGTCATGCCGTCAACAGATTTGGCTTGGTATACGAATACAACTTATGGTGCCAGATATTATGATGCAATTGTAGATGAGTTGCCAGAAGTGCTACATCATTTCCTACCTAATTTGTCTACAAAGCGGGAGAAAAACTTTATTGCTGGTTTATCTATGGGTGGCTATGGTGCTTTTAAAATAGCGCTTGCTTCTAACAAATTTTCCTATGCGGCGAGTTTATCAGGTGCGATTTCATTTGAAAGTGTTGCAAGAGAAGAGATGGGTGATTTGTCTTATTGGCAAGGTGTTTTTGGTGATTTAGATAAATTTGACGAATCGGATAATTCTGTCCAAAAATTGGCGACTGAATTTGTGGCAACATTTGGTTATGATAAACCAAAACTTTATGCTTGGTGCGGTCACCAAGATTTTCTCTATCCCGCTAATAATTTTGCCGTCCAAGACTTGAAAAATAAGGACTTTGACATTGTTTATGAAACGACGGACGGGACACATGAGTGGTATTATTGGACGAAAATGATGGACCGTGTGCTTGAGTTTCTTCCAATAAAATATAATCAAGAGGAGCGTTTATCGTAAAATTGAAAATTTTTTTGATTTTTTTCAGAAAATAAGACTTTAGACTGATTTTTTTGTTGACATTTCAGCAAAATAGGACTAGAATTTTACTGTTAAGTAAAAACGTAAGGTAATCTTACGGAAACATTCATCCAAATTATAGGAGGACAAATTAATGTCATTAGGAATTCTCGCTCTAGGGATTGCAGCACTCGGTGCAGGTATCGGTGAAGGTCTCATCGTTAATAGTATTTTGAACGCGGTGTCTCGTCAACCAGAACTTGAAGGCAAATTGCGTTCATTGATGTTTGTAGGTATCGCATTTATTGAAGGAACTTTCTTTATCACACTCGCTATGACATTCGTCTTGAAATAAGACGATTCTCAGTTTATGCACCGTCAGCAACCCTATTTAGTTTACTTAATTAGTTAATGACGTGTATACATAAGAAAGGAAGTGAGTATTCGTGGAAAAATCTTGGTCTTTTCATATTGGACCGGTTTATTTTGATGGTGCTGTCCTTGTCATGACTGTTTTAACTTGTGCGATTATCTTTGGCTTTGTTTTTTGGGCAAGTCGTCGGATGACTTTACGACCAAAAGGCAAACAAAATGTATTGGAAGCCATCATTGATTTCGTCAATGGTATTTCAAAAGACAACATGGGTGCGACTGAATCACGTCGCTACTCACTTTTCGTTTTTGTCCTCTTCATGTTCATCTTTGTTGCTAACAATATTGGCTTGATGACCAAAATTGAGGGGTCAAATGAGTTAACTTACTGGAAATCACCGACAGCAGATGTTGGTGTGACATTGGCTCTATCATTAATGGTGTCACTCGTTGCGACATTATCAAGTATCAAGCGTTTCGGCTTTAAAGGATACATCAAACACGCTTTTTTAACGCCTGCTGCCATGTTACCAATGAACATTATGGAAGAATTTATTAATTTTCTAAGTTTAGCCCTGCGTTTATTTGGTAATATTTTCGCTGGTGAAATTGTGATTGGCTTGATTACACGCATTGGTAATATTGAAGTGTATTATTTACCACTTGCCATTTTGCTTGAAGTGGCTTGGACGGCGTTCTCACTCTTTATTGGGGCGCTACAGGCTTACGTTTTCGTCTTGTTATCAACCATGTATATCAATGAAAAAATCGCAAAAGAAGAGTAGAAAGGAGTAGTCATGAGTCCATTTATTTTGTTAGAATCTGCTCCGAGTTCAATGCTGGGTAACATTATTGTCGTCAGCGGTGCCTTTTTAATCTTGCTCGTTTTGATTAAAAAATATGCTTGGGGCATGGTGACAGCAATGCTTGATGCACGTGCTAAAAAAATCAACGATGATATTGATAGCGCTGAGAATGCACGGCTACAAGCTGAGGCATTTGCGACACAACGTGAGACTGAATTAGCAGGATCACGTGATGAAGCGATTAAAATTATCAATAATGCAAAAGATACAGCAGAATCTAATAAAGCCAAAATTGTAGCAGAGGCTGCAGAAGAAGCACGTCGTGCTAAACAACGTGCGAATGAAGAAATTGAACAATCTAAAAAAGAAGCCATTTCAGGTATCAAAGGTAATGTTGCGGATATCTCAGTCAAAATTGCCGAAAAATTAATTGGTGAAACGTTAGATGCGTCAGCACAGTCAGAACTGATCAATCAATACTTGGAAAAATTGGGGGAATAAATATGTCTCTCATTATTGCTCAAAAATATAGTAAAGCTTTGCTTGAAGTCGCTCAGGAAAGGCAGCAATTAGAGGCTGTATTAGCCGAAGTAGCTGCTTTTAATCAAGTCATTCAGTCAACGGATCTCCAAGATTTTTTAGTTGATGTAGCTTACTCGGATGACAAGAAACACCAAGTCATTGAGAGTCTGCAAAATGTGTCCTCTGATATTTTCAAGAATTTCTTGGAAGTATTGGTAAAAAATCAACGGATGGCACTCTTACCTTTAATTATTAAGGAAGTTCGTCATCAAGCCGATAATCTATTCAAGATTTCAGATGTTGATGTTACGAGTGCGATTGTGCTATCAGATATACAGCTCAGTAAACTTGAAACGACGATTAAAAGCAAGTTTGACCTCAATGAAGTCACAATCAAAAATACAGTCGATACCAGCATTTTGGGTGGCGTGATTATCAACGCCCGTGGCAAAAGCATCGATGCAAGTATTAAGTCGCAGTTAAACAAAATTGCGAAATCAATTATTTAATAATAATACTGAAAGCTTGGGCGACACAGTCGTAAACTTTCTTGGGAAAAAGATTTAATTGATTTGCGCTTGTGCAAGTTCGATAAATATCTTTTCCTAGAAAGACAGCTTGAAGTTCAAATGTTCTAATAAGGAGGCGACAATCTTTGGCTTTTAATGCTAATGAAATCAGTTCACTGATTAAACAACAAATTGAAAATTTTACGCCTGATTTTTCAGTCGCTGAGACCGGAGTTGTAACATACGTCGGTGACGGGATCGCCCGTGCTCATGGACTAGAAAATGCCATGAGTGGTGAATTGCTTGAATTTTCAAACGGTTCGTATGGTATGGCACAA
This sequence comes from Pseudolactococcus chungangensis CAU 28 = DSM 22330, assembly GCF_002441885.1. GTDB lineage: Bacteria > Bacillota > Bacilli > Lactobacillales > Streptococcaceae > Pseudolactococcus > Pseudolactococcus chungangensis. The sequence continues at coordinate 78,166 of NZ_JXJT01000005.1, forward strand.
AACTTGGAGTCAACTGACGTCGGGATTATTGTTCTCGGTGAGTTTGGCGATATTCGTGAAGGCGATACCGTCAAACGGACAGGTAAAATCATGGAAGTCCCTGTTGGTGAAGCGCTGATTGGGCGCGTTGTCAATCCTTTGGGAATCCCTGTTGATGGTCTGGGTGAGATTAAAACGGATAAAACACGTCCAGTCGAGTCAGCAGCACCGGGAGTTATGCAACGTAAAAGTGTGGCTGAACCGCTTCAAACGGGTCTCAAAGCGATTGACGCCTTGGTACCAATCGGTCGCGGCCAACGTGAGTTAATTATCGGTGACCGTCAAACGGGTAAAACAACCATTGCCATTGATGCTATCTTGAACCAAAAAGGTCAAGATATGATCTGTATCTACGTGGCGATTGGTCAAAAAGAATCAACTGTACGGACGCAAGTTGAAACGCTCCGTAAATATGGTGCGCTTGACTACACGATTGTGGTGACAGCATCTGCGTCACAACCATCACCATTGCTTTATATCGCACCTTATGCTGGTGCAGCTATGGGTGAGGAATTCATGTATAATGGTAAACACGTTTTGGTCGTTTATGATGACTTATCAAAACAAGCCGTTGCCTATCGTGAATTGTCACTATTGCTCCGCCGTCCACCAGGTCGTGAAGCCTATCCCGGTGATGTTTTCTACTTGCACTCACGTCTTTTAGAACGTGCAGCTAAACTTTCTGATGAATTAGGTGGTGGTTCTATGACTGCTTTACCGTTTATTGAAACGCAAGCGGGAGATATTTCTGCCTACATCGCAACAAACGTTATCTCCATTACAGATGGTCAAATTTTCCTTGAAAATGACCTTTTCTATTCAGGTATTCGTCCAGCCATTGATGCCGGTTCATCCGTATCACGTGTTGGTGGTAGTGCACAAATTAAGGCGATGAAAAAAGTTGCTGGAACACTTCGTCTTGACTTAGCATCATTCCGTGAACTAGAAGCCTTTACACAATTTGGTTCTGACTTGGATGCCGCAACACAAGCAAAATTGAACCGTGGTCGTCGAACTGTTGAAGTTTTGAAACAACCGCTACATGAACCGCTTGCCGTTCAGTATCAAGTCTTAATTTTATATGCTTTGACGCATGGTTTCCTTGATACAGTGCCAGTTGATGATATTCTTGCCTTTGAATCACAATTGTTTGATTTCTTTGATATGAATCATAAGGACTTGCTTGAGACAATCGTCACAACCAAAGATTTACCAGCTGAGGACTTACTTGATGCAGCTATTCAAGAATTCAAAGCATCATCAGCAATTAATTAAAAGGGAGGTTTGCTATGCCAGCTTCGCTAAATGAAATCAAAGTCAGAATTGCATCAACAAAAAAAACAAGTCAGATTACAGGTGCCATGCAAATGGTATCTGCTGCAAAATTGACAAGATCTGAACAAAACGCTAAGAACTTTCAAGTTTATGCTCAAAAAGTTCGTGCGATGACGACCGATTTGATTGGCTCAGAATTATCTGAGGGGTCAAATAATCCAATGTTGATCAAGAGACCGATTAAAAAGACTGGCTATATTGTCATTACATCGGATAAAGGTCTCGTCGGTGGCTATAATTCAACGATTTTGAAAGCTGTTATGCAGATGTTGCACGACGATCATGACAATCAAGAGGAATATGTTATCATTGCCCTTGGTGGCATGGGGGCAGATTTCTTCAAGGCTCGCGATATCAACGTCTCTTATGAGCTTCGAGGCCTGTCTGATCAGCCAACCTTTGATGAAGTACGCAAAATTGTCAATAAATCAGTTAGTCTTTATCAAAATGAATTATTTGATGAATTGTATGTTTGTTATAATCACCATGTTAATTCTTTGACGAGTCAAGTACGTGTTGAAAAAATGTTACCGATTACTGATTTAGATGAAAATGAAGCCACTTCTCATCATCAAGAATTTGAACTTGAACCGAATCGTGACACCATATTGGCACAACTTTTGCCACAATATGCGGAAAGCATGATTTATGGTAGTATTATTGATGCTAAAACGGCTGAACATGCTGCAGGTATGGCAGCCATGCAAGCCGCAACTGATAATGCTAAAAATGTGATCAATGATCTGACTATCCAATACAACCGTGCCCGCCAAGCAGCCATTACCCAAGAAATTACGGAAATTGTTGCCGGCGCGAGTGCCTTGGAATAAATATACGTCATTAAGCAAATAAAGCAAACGTTTTTGGCTATTTTCGACACTTCTTCTTCGTTTGGCTATTATCTTGGCACTTTAGTGCTTAGATCAGTAGCTATGTATGATGTACCTAAGTGGTTTTGCACTTAGGCGTTGGACAAAAAATATCTCAAAAATGTTGTATACTTTCTTTACTTAAATGCGTATAGTCAAACAAATTGAGTGTTGGCAACTTGTTCCCTAATGTAAGTATCCCTAGTCTACCTGACTAGGGTCACTCACGTCATGGTGCAGAGTAGTTGTCATCTGAATATCTTAATAAAACAGGAGGTAATATGAGCTCTGGTAAAATTTCACAGGTAATCGGACCAGTTGTAGACGTAGAGTTTGCAGGTGGAGAAAATCTTCCTGAAATTAATAATGCGCTGATTGTTTATAAAGACAATGGCGATAAGACAAAAACTAAAATCGTGCTAGAAGTAGCACTTGAGCTTGGTGATGGGGTTGTCCGCACCATTGCCATGGAGTCTACTGATGGTTTAACGCGTGGCCTTGAAGTTCTGGATACAGGTCGCCCAATCAGTGTACCTGTCGGGAAAGAAACCCTTGGTCGTGTATTTAACGTTATTGGTGATACAATCGATTTGGAGACACCATTCCCTGAGGATGCTGAGCGTAGCCCAATTCACCAAAAAGCACCTGCTTTTGATGAATTGTCTACCTCTAACGAAATCCTTGTGACCGGTATCAAAGTTATTGATTTACTTGCCCCTTATCTTAAAGGTGGTAAAGTTGGTCTTTTCGGTGGTGCCGGTGTTGGTAAAACCGTTTTGATTCAAGAGCTGATTCACAACATTGCCCAAGAACATGGTGGTATTTCCGTGTTTACTGGTGTTGGTGAACGGACACGTGAGGGGAATGACCTTTACGGAGAAATGAAAGAATCAGGCGTTATCGAAAAAACAGCCATGGTCTTTGGTCAAATGAATGAGCCACCTGGTGCACGGATGCGTGTTGCCTTGGCGGGTCTGACAATCGCAGAATATTTCCGTGATGTTGAAGGTCAAGATGTGCTTTTGTTTATCGATAACATCTTCCGTTTCACGCAAGCCGGTTCTGAAGTATCTGCCCTCTTGGGTCGGATGCCATCAGCCGTTGGTTACCAACCAACATTGGCAACAGAAATGGGGCAATTACAAGAACGAATTACTTCTACTAAAAAAGGCTCTGTTACTTCAATCCAAGCGATTTATGTACCAGCCGATGACTATACTGACCCAGCGCCAGCGACTGCCTTTGCCCATTTGGATTCAACGACCAACCTTGAGCGTAAATTAACGCAACAAGGGATTTATCCAGCCGTTGACCCATTGGCATCAAGTTCACGTGCTTTGACACCGGAAATCGTCGGTCAAGAGCACTATGAAGTGGCAACAGAAGTGCAACGTGTCCTCCAACGTTACCGTGAATTACAAGATATCATCGCTATCTTAGGGATGGATGAATTATCTGACGAAGAAAAGACCCTTGTTGGTCGTGCTCGTCGCATTCAATTCTTCTTGTCACAAAACTTCAATGTGGCTGAACAATTTACTGGTCAACCTGGTTCTTATGTGCCAGTTGAAGAAACAGTTAAGGGCTTTAAGGATATTCTTGAAGGTCAATATGATGACCTGCCAGAAGATGCGTTCCGTTCAGTTGGTCCAATCGAAGATGTCATCGCCAAAGCTAAGAAAATGGGCTATTGAGCTTAGATAAGGAGGTCTGATATGGATTACATGACAGTCCAAGTCATTACACCTAATGGCATCTGTTACGATCACCATGCATATTTTATCTTGTTGTCAACAGTTGATGGCGAACTCGGGGTCTTGCCTAACATGATTTCAACGATTGCCTCATTAAAAATCGATGAGTTGAAAGTGCGTCGAATTGATGATGAAAAACATGTTGACTGGATTTCCATCAATGGTGGGATTGCTGAAGTTCATGATAACTTAGTCACGATTGTTGCTGATTCGGCCGAACGTGAGCGTGATATCGATGTTACCCGTGCTGAACGTGCCAAACGTCGAGCTGAGAACGATCTTCAAGAAGCTGAAAAGAAACGCGATGTGGATGCTGCCAAACGTGCTGAAGTCGCACTTCACCGTGCACTTAATCGTTTGCGTGTCTCGGGCCACAGATGAATTTAGAATATAAAGAAATACCTTGTCTATTGATAAGGTATTTTTGTATAGCTTGACAAATGTAAACTATTTATATAAAATAAGTTTACTATATGATAGAGGAGTGTTATTTTGGGATGGATTTTATTGAACTTGCTCAGAGAATTTGTAATGAGAAAAGTCAGATAACAAAAGAAGAATCATTGGCTATTTTAAACAGCAGTACGGATTGGTGGGGAATATATGGAGCTGCTTTAATGGTGAAAAATCATTTTCATCAAAATACAATGCAGTTGAATGTACTAATGAATGCCAAAAGTGGGTTATGCGCAGAAGACTGTGGTTATTGTGCACAATCTAAGATTAGTTCAGCTGATATTGAGAGTTATGGCTTGTTACCGACTAATATTATCTATAAAAAAGCATGTCTTGCCTACAAACGGAATGCCACGACATTTTGTATCGCAACAAGTGGTAGTCGGCTATCCAAGCAGGAAATGATTGCAGTAGGTGAGACAATCAAAAAAATTAAGCAAGACTTGCCTTTGAAAATATGTTTATCAGTTGGGTTGTCAAAACTTGAACAAATCAACTATTTTAAATCTATCGGTGTTGATCGTCTGAATCATAACTTAAACACACCAAAGGATAATTATGAAAAAATAGCGACGACACATACTTATGCGCAAAGAAAAAATACCTTGGAGATGCTGCAACAAGTTAATATGAGTGCTTGTGCAGGTTTTATCTGTGGAATGGGTGAGACAGATGAGCAGTTAATTGATTTGGCGTTTGAGTTACGCGAATTGAGACCACATTCTGTTCCAATAAATTTCCTGATTCCGATTGAGGGGACAAAATTTTCAAATGTTAATACCTTGACGCCTATTAAATGTTTGAAAATTTTAACTTTGATGCGGTTTATTTTCCCTGAAGTAGAGTTACGTGCGAGCGCTGGGCGAGAATATCATCTTGGAGATTTAGAACATTTTGCTTTCTTGATAACAGATTCTTTATTTCTAGGGGACTATTTGACAAGTGGTGGAAACGCTGAAGATCAAGATATCGCGAAACTTGAGTTATTAGAAATTGACTATAAGAGAAAAGAGATGTAAATCAAGGTGAATAAATATTTCGGTGATGTTTTAAATATGAGTGTAATATATTTTTAGATAACTCATAAAAACTCATAAAAACTCATAAAAACTCATAAAAACTCATCATGTGATTAGACTACATGATGAGTTTTTCATTTCTTTTAGATTCAACCGAAAATTTCAGTTTTAAGTCGTTTCCCTGTTGGTGTAGCCGCAAGGCCACCTTCCGCAGTTTCGCGAAAGGCACTGGGCATGGCTTGTCCGACTTGATACATGGCTTGGATAACTTCATCAGTTGGGATTCTAGACTCAATACCGGCTAAAGCCATATCAGCAGCAACTAAGGCGAAACTTGCGCCCATAGCATTGCGTTTGACACAAGGGACTTCGACTAGTCCAGCGACAGGATCACAGATGAGACCAAGTAGATTTTTAATGACAAAGGAACAAGACTGACTGGCTTGATGGGGGGTACCACCAGCAGCCATGACGAGGGCAGCTGATGCCATAGCAGTGGCTGAGCCAACTTCAGCTTGACAACCTCCTTCAGCACCTGAAATTGAAGCATTGTTAGCAATAACTAATCCGAAAGCGCCGGCAGTGAACAAAAAATCTAGCTGTTGTGTTTGGGTTAATTGGAGTTTGTCGATGGCGGTAGATAGCACTGCGGGAATGCAACCTGCACTACCAGCGGTTGGTGTGGCGCAGACGAGTCCCATCTGAGCATTACTCTCATTGACAGCCATAGCATTTCGCGCGGCGCTTAAAACGGTTGTATCTGATAAAGTTTTACCATTTTTTATATAGCTATCAAGTTTGAGGGCATCACCACCAGTCAGTCCAGTGCGTGATGTTCTTTCTGTCATGCCATTATTGATTGAGGCTAACATGACATTGAGATTTTCTGACATGAGGGCGAGAATTTCATTACGCGTCCGACCAGATGTTTCAATTTCGGTCGCAATCATCAATTCAGAGATGGATCCGTCAAATTTCTGATTAGCCTGTGTGACTAATTCTTCTATCGTGTAAAACATGGCTACTCCTTTAGTAATTTGAGGAATGAAGAGCTTAGGAAAGCTGCTATCTGCAACGTGGCTCAGCAGTTAATCTCGTTGTGGTATTTTTTAGTGTTTTACCTCTTAACCAAAGAAGTTGACATTGTGTAAGTTATCAATAGCTCTGATTTTAGCGAGGGCTTGGTCGACATCACGTGAGTCAATTTCGATAATCATGATGGCTTTTTCACCCGCATTTTCTCGCGTGACGTTCATTTGGGCGATATTGATGTTATATTTTGAGAGGCTATCCGTAACTTTAGCAATCATGCCTGGCACATCTTGGTGGACGATGATAAGTGTTGGCGTGTTTAGATTCAGAGCAACGTTAAAGCCGTTGAGCTCAGTTACCTGAATATTACCACCACCGATCGAAATCCCTTTAATTGACATGGATTTGTTCTTGTTCTTGATAATTATTTTAGCAGTGTTGGGATGATCCACTTTTTCTTCTTTATGAATACGCCAAAAAACTTTAATGCCAACCTTATCTGCAATTTCTAACGCATCTGGAATTCTAGGGTCATTTGTCTCCATGCCTAGGATTCCCGCTACTAGAGCTAAATCCGTTCCATGCCCACGGTAGGTTTTTGCGAAGGACTGATAGAGATGAAACTCGACTTCGGTTGGTTGGTCACCGAAAATCGAGTGTACAATTTTACCGATGCGGACCGCACCGGCAGTATGTGAGCTTGATGGTCCAATCATGACGGGACCCATGATATCGAAAACTGATTTAAATTTGAGGTGTCTCATCTGATAATCTCCAAAAGTTGTTGTGGATGGGCAATGAGGATATTGCTACCTGCATTTTTAAGCTCGGTTTCATCCCCAAATCCCCAGAGTACGCCGATTGTTTTTGCGACGTTATTTTCCTGACCACCGATGATATCAAATTTACGATCTCCAATCATGGCAGAGGTGTTAGGTGTCGATTGTGTGAGCTCTAATGATTTTTTGAGGACAAGCGTCTTAGAGTGTGCTTGAGGTGTGTTCCCAAAAATACCTTTAAAATGATGCGATAGATTGAGTTCTGACAGCATGTTCTGCGCGACATCTTCCTTTTTCGAGGTCGCGATAAAGAGGTTGTAGTTATGGTGATGTAGGTCTTCGAGCATCTCTAGAATTCCATCGTAAGGCTTAGCATCGAACATGCCTTTGGTTGCATAGTATTGGCGGTAAGTCATGATAGCTTTTTTGGCCCATGCGTCATCGCCTTTAGACAGGGTCTCAAAAGTGACTTCAAGGGGTGGGCCGATAAAAGTATTTAATTCAGTATCGGATAGCTGAGGATATTTCATTTCATCAAAAGTATATCGAAAACTATTAAGGATTCCCCTGGAACTTTCCAGAATTGTTCCGTCCAAATCAAAGAATAAATTTTTTAATATCATAGCTCTATTTTATCATGATATGGTCTGTTTTGATACGTTGAATGGTTGTTTTTTTATTGAAGGAGTGTGATATAGGTCACACAGGGTATATGATGACTTTAATTAATAGAATGTCCTGATATTGCACTATTTCTGTCCCAATAGTATTATCATGAAATGATATATAAGTTTATAATAGTGTATACATATGTTATAAAAAATGATATATTTCCATTTTTATGTAAGCGCTTTTTTAGTGGTTGAGATATGAAGATGGTAAAAAACTACTTTTAAGCTATTATATATCGTTTTTCCCAATGAAAGAGTGAGCAAAAGTAATGTTTAGCTAAATTGAAAGGAAATGAATATGAGGAAGTTAAAAATAACCTTACTCGGAGGGTTTATTTTATGTATTGGATTGAGTTTATTTTTGGTTAGTTCCAAAAAAGAGGACACAAAAGACTTAAAACTTGGAATAAATAGACCGTCAGTAAGTAAAACAAGTAAAAAAGAAACAATAGATGAAAATGTCAAAGTAGAATCAAGTATTGCAAAAGAAGAAACATCAACAGTTAAGGAAGTGACTACTGCTGAAGAAAAGAAAAATATCGCTGAGTTTAAAAAAGACATAATTTCTAATGGCGTTTATATTAATTTAAATGGTAGTTTAGAATTAGTAACCGAGTCTAATTTAAAGGATTTGGAAAAGAAAATTAAAAATCCAGTTATTTATGATATGAGTAAAGATGGGAAAATGATAAAGGTTATTGCTGATTCAGAAGAGTAGATAGGGAGAAAGAAATGAAATTGAAAAAGTTAATCATACAAGTAGCGATGTTGATTGGTGTTGGGTTTATTTTACTGCCATACTCAGCACAAACTGCGTTTGCATTTACAAGCGGTAACACGGCTACTACGATTGATGATATTAAAGTAGATATTAAACAAATTAATGAAATAGCTAGACCTACATGGCAAATCATCAATTCAAGTGACGGAAGAGATGGTAAAATTTCTCAATCTCTTGCTGCATCAATCGTTTCTGTAGTGAATGCTAATATTCAGAATGACGGTTGGTTATCGGCATCAGATATGCTAAGTTGGTTATATCCAAATGATACATTTGAGCAGTTAAAAAGTGAAAATATTAGTGCTGAGCAAGCTGTGGCATGGTTGAATTCTAAAGGGTATATTGCTAGTATTGTTAATCGTCCATTAACAACAGATGAGATTAAGAAAAGTCTAGATAAAACAAACCCGATTATTACAATATTTGAAAATCAAGATTCAATAAATTGGTTAGAAAAAGAAACAACAGGGGTACTCTATGCACATACGGATGTGGAGGCAGGGACTGAAAAACTTCATCAGTCATTTGTTAAAACAGCCTATCATGGGGAGTTATTTATTCAAGATGGGGCAGAACAAAACGCATTTAAGTTTGAAGATCAATATGAAAATCCAGATTCAAGCAGTGCTGCATCAGATTATAAGTGGGTCAAGTCTATAACAGATATCCAAAAAGACCCGACTTGGGAAAGTAGTTTAACGATTTTAAGTAATCGTGCATCAGGGATTTTTAATGTTAATTTGACTAAATCAGGAAATGATATTACAGGTGCTGCATTTACTGATTCAGATTTGAAAGGATTATATCGAAAATATCCAGCAACGACAAAAGATAGCGAGGCAAAATTAGCGGCAGTTTCTTTAATCAATCTCTATTTTGATGCTGACCACCAAAAAACTATCGAAGAGTTAGAAAATTTTGCTAAAATAGATACCAGTAAGGATGTGACAGGACAACAGATTGTTGAATGGTATAAGTCCTTAGGTTTTGCATGTGATACATCATCAGGAAAATTAACAAAAGACTTGACTAAATCTCTTTCAAGTTCCGGTAAGCTTTATTTAACGACATATAAGGCTACAGATCAACAGAACAATCTTCAACAATTGGCTTCAATTGGTAATGGTTTCATAGATAATAATTTTGGATATGCTATTGATACATCACCAATGTTGCAAGATGAAAATATTTCGACGGTTTACAAGATAAACTGGGGTGGTCAAGATGCCTATCAAACATATTTAAAAAGGAATAAAGCCTTTGATTATGATAATTTTATGAGAGTCGATGTTTCTAAGGCAGTCACTCAAGGAGATTACCAGTCAGATTTAACTATTTATAACATTCGTCAAAAATCTGCACCGGAAGGCGATAATACACAGTTTAAACCAACTAATCCTGCAGTTGTTAATCCACCAGAAAAGACAGCCAACTTTAATTCCAGTAATAACTTTTATATACGTGAAACACAAAGTTCAGAGCCCTGGTGTGCTGCCTATGTGAACGCAGCTGCAATTAACACATTTAGAAAAGCTACAGATGCACCAATTACGACAGCAAAAAAGATTATGCAAGCGGATCGTCCAGATTTATCAGATGAGGAGCTTAGTACAATACAAGGTAGCACAATTGAAAATTTTGTAAACATCATTAATTCAAAATATAATATTGGTGTGACGGTTGAAGAGCGTGCTCTAAGTTTTGATGAAGTGAAAAAAGAAATTGATGCTGGTCAGATTATTGAGATGGATGCTTATAATATTAATGCTCAGACATATGAGGAAAAACAAGAAACAGGACACGCAGTAGCAATCGTTGGTTATGTGACCGCTAAAGATGGTGATAAAAATAAAACACCCTACTATGAGATTTGGAATCCATGGTGGTCAAGTACGTTCTATATTCCAGTAAATTCGAAAACTTTCCGTCTTGGTGGTATAGATTACAAGTGGGAAAGAACTTGGCATAACTGGCGTCAAAATGGTCCAGTATCAGTAGATGCGGCATCAGCTAAACAGACAGTTGCGAGTATGGGCAATCCTGCGGCAGCGAAACAAAATCTTATTCCAACAAATCCACTTTTAAGTGGCAGAACAGCTTTTTCAAATTTAAAATTAAATCAGTTACAAAGTCTATCTTTAAGTGATGAAGTTCTTTTCCAAAATATAGACCTATTTAGGGCACAAGATGTGATGGGACAGTTAGTTAGTAGTTTTGGACGTGAAACAACTATTGATAGTAAGACACATGGCTCCACTTTTGGTTATGCTTTTAGTTTAGGTGCATCTGAGTTTATGCGTGCTAGGAGAAATAAGACTACCAAAATAACAACAAATATGTCTAAAGCTAAAGCCTTTAGTGATAGTGTTGATGATATTATATCAGCTAAAAATGAAATAAGATTATTTGGGATTGGTACGGCTGTATTTATGGCAGTATATATCGCATTACAGATTATTCCTGTGGCAAATTGGGTTAGTAATACAGCTTTAGGTATTATCAATTTAGTGACAGGTGGAGGTTTGAATATAGATACAGGCGCTCTTGCAATTGCTATATATTACTATTACACTGCTTCGCAGAGTGCAGAAACTGCATTCAATAAAATATGAGGTTAGTCAAGATGACAAATCGAAATAAGATTAGGATATTGTTTATTTGCTGTTTCCTTTATGGTTTGGTTGGTGTACCTATTAAAGCTCCTTTATCAACATCAACAGAAAAAATGTTTTTTTCAGCTGTCTTTTCAGTTAGTGCATTTTTGATTGTGATAGTTTTAATCTTGAATTATAAAAAACTTTTATCCTACTGGCATCCCAAAAACAAACAACAAGAAATGACTTTTTTGAAACATTTTACTTTCAGTGTAGGCTTTCTTATGACAATCGCTAGTTATGGGCTTGTTTGGATTCTGTGACATTTGAGGTAACGAGGCTATTTTGTAAAAATTCGGATTGTACAAATTCAAATTATAACAAATTAGAGGAGGGTGTTTAACATGAAAAGGATTGGAATATCAATTTTAATATTTATCTTAACATGTCTATTCTGTGTTTGCCTATATCTTTGTTTCAATCCACCATTGATAAAACCAGCTTCCCCTTTTCAATCGTTCACGGAGGTGATAAAATTTTCAAAAAAAAGCCGATTGATTGCTAATTTTATTTCTCTAGTTCTTGCTTTAGCTGCAAAGTTACTTATTTTTGTAATTAGTTGTTGCATTCGAGTTTTCCCTGTGCAAGAAGAACATGCTAACTATTATCCAAAAATAAAGAAGTCTTTGCAATGGATTCAATGGGGACTGAATGGATTGGTATTAGTAAAGATAATGTCTTTGTTAATAAATTGAATATCTTGTGATCATCAATGACGAATAGAGAAAATCAAACAATCAATATTAAGGTGTAAGCTATGAAAAATTATCGAACCTATTTATCAATAACCCTGAAAATTTGTATCGTTCTAATTCTATTAATGCTACCATTTGTGATTATTTCGTATGAAACTTCAGGTGCTGTTGATTTATTTTGGCAAAAGACTAGATTTTACACCTCTCTTGCTAAAAGAAATCAAGTAGAATTTATCTCCAGAACAGATGATATTATTTCGGATGTATGTTATCTGCTAGCTGTGTTAATCTTACGCATTACTATCAAGAAGAAAGAATCAATGGCTAGGAAAGTATTCTTATTCATAGCGGTACTTGGTATTGCCGATATGCTAGGGCAAATAGTTGGCTTGGGTATAGCGGGTTTGAGATAGTTGTTATAATTTAGTGCTTGTGATGTCTTTGGTTAAGAAATAACCATTAGAAACGCTTATGTTGAGTGTTATATATAGGAGGTTGTGGTGAAATATGCTAGTTTATTGATTTTGCTAACTTTGTTTTTGGATATTTCTGTTTTATATTTGTTCTATCTTAAGATGGATTTGCTAGATTTTTTAATAGTATTGTTTTCGTCAATTTTGTTAAGTTGCTTTATATTAACTAATTCTGTATTAAGAAAGTTTTTCCATTTCAAAGAGAAAGACAGATTTTCTATTGTACATTTGATAAGTCCTTTCTCCATTCTTATGTTCTCTATTTTGTTTTCTTTTCGAGTGGGAGGTAGTGCAGCGTGGCTAGTTTACCTAGTCACTATACTCCTTTCTTTAGAAATATTATTGTTTAGAACAGATAGATAGAATTAATGTGGTTTTGATAATTAATGTACATTTGCTATATGTAACTTTGCAGAGTGCAGAAACAGCATTCAATAAACTATGAGGTTAATCAAGATGACAAAGCGAAATAAGATTAGGATATTGTTTATTTGCTGTTTCCTTTATGGTTTGGTTGGTGTACCTATTAAAGCTCCTTTATCAACATCAACAGAAAAAATGTTTTTTTCAGCTGCTTTTTCAGTTATTACATTTTTGATTGTGATAGTTTTAATCTTGAATTATAAAAAACTTTTATCCTACTGGCAACCTAAAGATAAACAACAAGAAATGGCTTTTTTGAATCATTTTACTCTCTGTGTAGTCTTTCTTATATCAATTGCTAGTTATGGGCTTGTTTGGAGAATATGATATTTGAGGTAATGAGGCTATTTTGTAAAAATTCGGATTGTACAAATTCAAATTATAACAAATTAGAGGATGTTGTTTAATGATGAAGCAGAAACAGCATTCAATAAACTATGAGGACTGAATAGAAATGAGAATCAAAATTACAAGTTTATTTGTCTTTGCTTTTCTTTTTAGTATGTTATCAATATTTATAAAGAATGATTACTCCCCTTTAAATATGTTGTGGTTAAGGATAGTATACTCAGTTTGTGCCTTGTTATTAGTTTTTGTCTTGATTTTGAATTACAAGAAATTATTGCTTATCTCAATAATATTTTATCCAATCATTGCTTTCAACGGCTTAAAAAACCGACAGAGTAGAATATAGTATAGTATAGTTGAGTTGAGTGGACCTTACAAACCAAACCTATCATTTAAAAGAGTATTAAAAAAGAGCAGCTGCTCTTTTTATTTTGTTTCACCAGATGACAATTTTTGGAGACCCACTGCCGTTTTGAGAATTAATCTCCCATCGTTATCAATACGGATGGCTTTACCAACTAAGGTTTTCTGAGCGCATTGGATCTGGACGTTTTTGCCCAGATCGCTAAAATGTGCCCGGTAATCATCAAGGAATTTACCATCTTGGTAAGTGTCATATAAGCTCAAGAATTGATCAATCAGTGAGGCTGCGACTTGGTTTCGGGAAATTGCAAGTTGACTAGTAAGGTAGCCAAGTTCAGTTTGCTTATTTGTCAGGTTCAGTCCAATGCCGACGATGAGTGCCGAGTAGGTTTGGGTTTCAAAATTTACAATCGCTTCTGTTAGAATGCCACCTACTTTTTGCCCCTGATAATAAATATTATTAATCCATTTGAAGTCTAAATCAATATTAAAAAGCGCCTTAACTGTGCGCCCAACAGCGACAGCAATTGCAGTAGCTAGAAGATTTGGCACGACTTGCTGTTCCGGTGTAATCGGGAGTGCAAAACTGAGATATAAGCCGGTTTGGGCAGGAGAGTCGAAAAGTCGACCAAAATGTCCTGTCCCTCTCGTCTGGATATTGGCGATAATCACAGTCGGTTCAGTCACCTCACCGTTAATCAGAACTTGTTTGGCATAAACATTGGTCGAAGGTAGACTGTCAAAAACTTGGACAGCAATATTATGTTGTAAATCATGAGTAATACCCGCGGCACTCATTTTTTCATCAGGGATATACCGGTAGCCCTTGCCAGGACCACGTTGACTCTCAATCGTAAAACCATCAGCAGATAGCTTGGTAATAGCTTTCCAAATTGCTGCACGCGAAATATTCAGTCTAGTGGCTAATTCTTGACCAGAAACCCACTCATTTTCATGGTCAATTAAAAGATTTAAAATGATTTCTGCTGTTGAAATTGTCATACTTTATTTTAACATAAATATTTGAAACGTTTATTGAACAATAGTATTATTTAAACACTATTTTTAATCACTCAAATCCTATCTGTGTTAAAAGAGTCCTTAATGGACTGGTCATTATTCTAGTATCATTATGGTTTGAAATAGAAATGCGCATGTAAATGACAGCCAGAGTTTAATGGATGTTGGCAAGTAGAACAAGAAGATAAGTGACGATAAACATCCCCTGTCATTCTGGAGTGGCAAATGCCGCACATAACGCTTAATGTATCTCTTGAATTTGGTGTGAATTCATGATCCTGTAAGGCATTATGACAAAGATAACAGGAAAAATATTGATGACAACTGCCACACTGATTAGCGATAATATCGTTTTTACCATACCAATGCTGACAACGACCAGATTAGTCAATTTGTAAACCAAATATTTCAGGCATTTAAAAATTTTCCTAACCTTGTATGTAAAGCAATCGTAATTGTACTTGTTACAATTGCTTTAATGATATCACCCGGTATATAGGTTAACTGTAAAAATAGCGATTTGCTTAATGGCATCTTTGTGACAAGTGTCAGACCAATTGCGCCCATGCCATCAATGAAAAGCACACCAAAAACTAAGGTGATGAGCAGTACATTGAAAAAATTAAAAAGATTGAATTGTTTTAGTTTTGAAACGCCAAAACCGATTAGTCCTGCGCCAACAGGATAAGCCCACAAATAACCAGCAGTTGCACCAAAAAAACGTGCGAATCCACCAGAACCACCAGTTAAAACAGGTAAACCAAGCATGGCGAGTAGTAAAAGCAGTGCAACTGTTATAAAACCTTTACGACCACCAAGTAAAGCACCCGCTAGCATGATGCCAAGATTTTGAATGGTTATCGGAACGAGAGGTAGTGGAATAATAGGAATATAAGCCATGATAATGAGAGCAGCCAAGACAATGGCTGATAGTGTAAGGTGACGTGTTTTCATAAACCCTCCTAATTGTAAACCTATATTTATATTATGGTATACTATTTTAGTATAGAGAATAATTTAGTCGATGTCAAGTGTCAATTAGCAGACAAGATAAGGATAATATCTAAAATTTAAGGTCGATAAAACTTATGTAGTTGATTTCACAATTAGAAAATTTACAATTTTAGAAATATTAGACAGGATATTTTCTGTTATAATATTTTTTATGAAAAAATGGATAAAAAATTTATCCTCGATGGACATATTAATATCGATTGTTCTAGGAGTATATGCATTGTCTTAGGCGTATCATTGTGAGTAATAAATAATATTTGACAATGCAGATTATTTATTATATACTTTGCTGGTAATCATAAAATTAAATAATATCTTCAGGGCAGGGTGAAATTCCCTACCGGTGGTATAGCCCACGAGCCGCAAGGTTGATTCGGTTAAATTCCGAAGCCGACAGTATAGTCTGGATGAAAGAAGATGAAATACTCAATTAAAGTGTTTTCGTTGTACATTGCTCTGGAATGATTTTTTGTCATTTCAGTTTTTTTTATATTTCTAAAACTCCCTAATTAAGGGCAGGATGGTCTGTTGAAAAGGGACTTTTGGAGAGTGAAAAGGCAGTTGCTTCTCGAATTTTAACCTTTTATGTATCAAAAGCCCTGATAATGTTAATTGTTAGGGCTTTTGTTGATGCCCTTAAAAAGGAGGCTTTTTGACAGATAGAGACTATATGCGCTTGGCGCTTGATTTAGCCGAACTCGGTTGCGGATGGGTCAACCCTAATCCCATGGTTGGCGCTATAATCGTTAAAGAGAATCGAATCATTGGGACAGGCTACCATCATCGTTATGGCGAAAATCATGCGGAGCGAGATGCCATCGCCAATTGTTCCGAATCCCCGGAGGGGGCAACGATTTATGTAACACTGACACCTTGTTGCCATCAAGGTAAGACTCCAGCCTGTACTGATGCGATTATTAAAAATGGTATTTCTCGTGTCGTTATTGGATCGGCAGATCCTAATATTCTTGTAGGAGATAAAAGTCTTTCTATTTTACGACAACATGACATTATTGTCGAAACGGGTGTCCTAAAAAGCGAATGTGATGCATTAAATCCTGTATTTTTTCACTACATTCAAACAAAAAAACCTTATGTGATCATGAAATATGCGATGACCTTAGACGGTAAAATTGCGACTGTGACAGGCGCTTCCAAATGGATTACGGGTAAGCTATCTCGGACGCGTGTCCATCAAGATCGCCACCGTTATGCTGCGATTATGGTTGGTGTCGGAACGGTTTTGTCAGATGACCCTTCCTTGACTTGTCGCATTCCGAACGGTCATAACCCGATTCGGATTATTTGTGACACCACACTGAAAACTCCTCTGACAGCTCAGGTTGTCCAGACAGCCAAAACAGTACCGACGATTATTGCCACCAGTTCAGATGATGCTGCTAGAATTGCGGCTTTTGAACAGGCAGGATGTGATATTTTAATTGTTCCTAAATACCAACACCATGTGGACTTGCAAGTACTGATGACCTTGCTAGGAGAGAGAAATATCGATAGTCTCTTGATTGAAGGAGGACAAACCCTGAATTGGTCAGCGCTTGAATCAAGAATTGTGCATCGGATCCAAACTTATATTGCTCCTAAATTATTTGGTGGAGAGACTGCTAAATCACCAATCGGTGGACGAGGTATCAGGGAGCCGTCAGATGCTTATCAAATTTCTCCACCGAAAATCACAGTTTTAGGTGATGATATTTTATTAGAAAGTGAGGTGTTAGATGTTCACAGGCATTATTGAGGAAGTCGGAAAGATTCGGCAAATTAAAAAAGGAATGAATTCAGCTGTTGTAACGATTGGTGCTCAAAAAGTCCTGATAGATGTTCAGATAGGTGACAGCATTGCAGTCAACGGAATTTGTTTGACTGTCACATCATACACGAAAAAAGACTTTACGGCAGATGTGATGCATGAAAGTTTACGACGGTCATCTCTTTTCCAGGCGAAAATTGGCAGTCATGTTAATTTAGAGCGTGCCATGCCAGCCAATGGTCGATTTGGCGGTCATATTGTGAGTGGTCATGTTGATGGTACAGGTGTTATCCAGTCAATTGTTCGCGACGCTAATGCCATCTGGTACAAAATACGTGCATCGGCTGATATTTTGTATTATATTGTTGAAAAAGGATCGATTACGATTGATGGTATTAGCCTGACAGTTACGAGAGTTGAGAAAGAATATTTCAGCGTATCAATCATTCCCCATACACTGGGAGAAACCAATCTGATTGATAAAAGAATAGGTGACATGGTCAATTTGGAAAATGATTGTGTTGGTAAATATATCGAAAAATTTGTAGTTGGGAGACAGAATGAGTGAATTTAGTACAATAGAACAGGCCTTAGAAGATTTGCGTCAAGGTAAGGTCATTCTTGTCACAGATGATGAAGACCGCGAGAATGAAGGTGACTTTATCTGTGCAGGTGAGTTTGCATCGGCTGAGAATATCAACTTCATGGCAACGTATGGTAAAGGTTTAATATGCATGCCAATTTCGGAAAAAATTGCGAAAAGGCTGGATTTACCACAAATGGTAACCGATAATCAGGATAATCATGAGACCGCTTTTACCGTTTCCATTGATCATATCACGACAACAACAGGAATTTCAGCCATTGAACGTGGCATAACAGCCCGTGCTTGCGCGAGTTTAGAGACCAAATCTAGCGATTTTCGCCGACCTGGTCATCTCTTTCCTTTAACCGCTAAAAATGGTGGTGTTCTCGTCAGAAATGGTCATACCGAGGCGACCGTCGATTTGATGAAACTTGCAGGGCTAGCTGAAGTCGGCCTATGTTGTGAAATTATGCGAGAAGATGGTACGATGATGCGTCTTCCTGAACTGATGATATTTGCTGAAAAACATGGTATGTCGATAATTACGATTCAGTCATTGCAAGTTTATTGTAAGCAACACGAACAGATTATGAAGCAGGCGACAAAGACGAAATTACCAACAAAATATGGCGATTTCACCTCCTATGGTTATGTCAATGAAATCAATGGTGAACATCACGTTGCTTTAGTTAAAGGGGATATTGGCGATGGTTTAGATATTTTATGCCGTGTCCATTCGGAATGTTTAACTGGAGACGTCTTCGGATCAGAACGCTGTGATTGTGGTCAACAATTAGAGGCGGCACTGACGCAAATTGAGCAAGAAGGTCGCGGTATTCTACTTTATATGCGTCAAGAAGGTCGTGGCATTGGATTAATCAATAAACTTCGTGCCTATGAGTTGCAGGAACAAGGTTTAGACACCTTAGAAGCTAATCTAGCTCTAGGCTTTGCTGGTGATGAACGAGAGTATTATGAGGGGGTTCAGATTTTGAAAGATTTGGGTGCAACAAGTCTACGTTTGCTGACCAATAACCCTGATAAGGTCCATCAGTTAGAGGCGTTTGGTATGACAATCACTGAACGTGTACCTATCCAGATGCCTGAGACAGCACACGATTTAGGCTACTTACAGACCAAACAACATAAGATGGGACATTTACTGGATTATTGATTATGAATGAGTTAATCAAGTATACAAGGTAAACGAATATAAAATGAAAGAGGAAAAAAGATGACAAAATTTGAAGGAAAATTTGCTGTAAAAGAAGTTAAGATTGCGATTGTTGTCGCGCGTTTCAACGATTTTATCACCTCAAAATTATTAGAAGGCGCTTTAGATGCCTTGAGACGCCATGAGGTGACCGAAGATGCTATAGATATCGCATGGGTACCAGGTGCATTTGAAATCCCACTAATCGCTGCAAAACTTGCTAAAACAAATCAGTATGATGCCATTATCTGTCTCGGAGCTGTCATTCGCGGCGGAACGACACATTATGACTACGTTTGTAGTGAAGTTTCAAAAGGCATAGCGCATGTTTCATTGACGTATGATTTACCTGTCATGTTTGGTGTGCTTACAACAGAAAACATTGAACAAGCCATTGAACGTGCTGGTTCAAAAGCTGGTAATAAAGGTTTTGATGCGGCAATAGGTGCAATTGAAATGATTAGCTTATCTCAAAACATAGGTTAGTTAAATCGTGTTTGATGTTGCAAGCCCCCAATATCCGTACCTAGCAATCCAACAATAAATTTGCTATACTGGAATAGTTAATGACGCCCTTCAAAGCGATTGATTAACCAAATAAAATTTGATGGGAGGATTATTATTTTGCCAAATGATAATTCAAAAACTCGTGTCGTTGTCGGCATGAGTGGTGGTGTGGATTCCAGTGTCACAGCGCTTTTGCTCAAGGAGCAGGGCTATGATGTGATCGGAATCTTCATGAAAAACTGGGATGATACTGATGATTTTGGTGTCTGTACGGCGACGGAAGACTATAAAGACGTTGCCTTAGTAGCAGACCAAATCGGTATCCCCTACTATACGGTAAATTTTGAAAAAGAGTACTGGGATCGCGTATTCGAGTACTTCTTAGCAGAATACCGTGCAGGTCGGACGCCAAATCCAGACGTGATGTGTAACAAGGAGATTAAGTTTAAAGCTTTCCTTGATTATGCCATTGAACTTGGTGCGGATTACGTTGCTACAGGGCATTACGCTCAAGTCAAGCGTGATGAAAATGGTATCGTCCACATGTTACGCGGCGCTGATGACAATAAAGATCAGACTTATTTCCTCAGCCAATTGTCACAAGACCAGCTCCAAAAAGTGATGTTTCCACTTGGTCATTTGGAAAAGCCTGAAGTCCGTAAAATTGCGGAGCGTGCAGGTCTTGCCACGGCTAAGAAGAAAGACTCAACGGGTGTCTGTTTCATCGGTGAAAAGAATTTCAAACAATTTCTCAGCCAATATTTGCCAGCTCAAAAAGGTCGCATGATGACTTTTGATGGTCGTGATATGGGTGAACACGCTGGCCTCATGTACTATACCATTGGTCAACGTGGTGGTCTAGGTATCGGTGGGCAACACGGTGGTGATAACGAACCTTGGTTTGTTGTCGGTAAAGATTTGTCACAAAATATTCTTTATGTCGGACAAGGTTTCCACAATGAAGCCTTGTATTCAACAAGCCTTGATGCCAGTGATCTATCTTTCACACGTGACATGCCAGATACTTTTGAAATGCATTGCACAGCTAAGTTTCGCTATCGCCAAGCTGATACAGGTGTGACGATGAAAGTCAATGGTGATAAGGTTACAGTTATTTTTGATGAACCCGTTCGTGCCATTACACCAGGTCAAGCAGTTGTCTTCTATGATGGCGCAGAATGTCTAGGTGGTGCAATGATCGATTATGCTTATAAAGATGAACAGGTCATGCAGTATCAATAAATATTAAAGAAAATCGTTTGGGAGAACTATCCCAGACGATTTTTGGCATCAAAAAGACAGGGGCAAAAGTCCTCAGATTAAGAAAAAGTTTAATGTTTGGGCTATTTAAATTTAACAGTGCAATGATTATAGCAACGTAGATGATAGTTGTGCTAATGAATGCTCCTGATTTTATCTACTCCTGACTATACTTTTCTGGTATAATCAAAGGTATGAATAATAACGATATTTTAATCCGTCTGCGCTACACGTTTGACATTAAAGATAGTGACATGCTCGATATTTTTGACTTGGGTGGGGTGACACTTACCCTAGAAGAGCTCCGTGTCATCTTAAAAAAACAAGAACCTGATACGGATCGTGATCAAGCTTTATCTCGCGAGAATTTGGAACGTTTCTTAAATGGCTTCATCATTAGCCAAAGGGGTGTGAAACGTGACAAAGCGGGTCATGAAGTACCTGCATCTTTCGATATGGCGAGCGATGCGCTGATTAATAATGTGACAATTAAAAAGATTAAGATTGCGATGACTTATACGACAGATCATCTTCAGGATTTTCTGGCGCAGTCGGGTAAAACGGTATCGACGAGCGAGTTGTCGGCGATTTTGCGCAATAAAAATCATCGTAATTACAAGCCTGCTGGGGATCAAATTTTGCGTAATATGCTGAAAGGTATGGCCTTGGATTATCGGGGCAAATCTTGAGTTGAGTAAAAATCTTGACCGACTAGGACAATTTTGCTAAAATATAAGTATCAATAATTCAAGGTAGTCAAGTACCGAGAAGAATAGCGGAGCTATTTTTCGTGTACTTGGCTTTTTGGTTTGAAAATAAAAAAGAGGTAATCATGCAATTTCAAGAAAATTTTGATGTGATCGTCGTGGGCGCCGGTCATGCAGGCAGTGAGGCGGCACTTGCCGCAGCACGTATGGGCAGTAAGACGTTGCTCGTCACGATTAACTTAAATATGGTCGCATTTATGCCGTGTAATCCGTCTGTCGGCGGTTCAGCTAAGGGCATCGTCGTTCGTGAAATCGACGCGCTTGGTGGTGAGATGGGGCGCAACATTGATAAGACTTATATCCAAATGAAGATGCTCAATACAGGTAAAGGGCCTGCGGTTCGGGCGCTTCGCGCACAGGCGGATAAGGATTTATATGCGCGTGAAATGAAAAAGACGATCGAGCAGACGGAAAATCTGACTTTGCGTCAAGCTATAGTGGATGAGATTCTCGTAGAAGACGGTCATATTACAGGCATTAAGACGTCAACAGGTACAATCTATACGGCAAAATCAGTTGTCATTACAACTGGGACAGCACTTCGTGGCGAAATTATTATCGGAGAGCTCAAGTATTCGTCAGGTCCAAATAACTCATTAGCCTCTATTGGTCTTGCTGATAACTTACGTGACTTGGGCTTTGAGATTGGTCGTTTTAAAACGGGTACGCCACCGCGCGTGAAGTCTAGCACTATTGATTACAGCAAAACGGAGATTCAACCAGGAGATGAGAAGCCAAATCACTTTAGTTTCTTATCAAAGGATGCGGATTATTTGGCCGATCAAATTCCCTGTTGGTTGACTTATACAAAAAATGCGACGCATATGATTATTCAAGAGAATTTGCACCGTGCACCGATGTTTTCAGGGATGGTTAAGGGGGTTGGACCACGTTATTGTCCGTCGATTGAGGATAAAATTGTGCGTTTTGCTGACAAGCCACGTCACCAATTGTTTTTAGAGCCTGAGGGCCGAGATACAGAAGAAGTTTACGTGCAAGGCTTGTCAACGTCAATGCCAGAAGATGTACAGTTTGAGATGTTACGTTCAATTCCTGGTTTGGAAAATGCTGAGATGATGCGTTCGGGCTATGCCATTGAGTATGATGTGGTTTTGCCGCATCAACTGCGTGCAACGCTTGAAACGAAATTGATTTCAGGTTTATTCACGGCGGGTCAAACCAATGGGACGTCGGGTTATGAAGAAGCAGCAGGTCAAGGTTTGATTGCCGGTATTAATGCCGCACTAAAAGCACAAGGTAAACCTGAGTTTATTTTGAAACGCTCAGATGCTTATATCGGTGTGATGATTGATGACTTAGTCACTAAAGGGACGATTGAACCGTATCGTTTGTTGACAAGTCGTGCTGAGTACCGCTTGATTCTTCGCCATGATAATGCTGATATGCGGTTAACGCCACTTGGTCGCGA
This sequence comes from Pseudolactococcus chungangensis CAU 28 = DSM 22330, assembly GCF_002441885.1. Taxonomy (GTDB): domain Bacteria; phylum Bacillota; class Bacilli; order Lactobacillales; family Streptococcaceae; genus Pseudolactococcus; species Pseudolactococcus chungangensis. Next base: position 101,421 of record NZ_JXJT01000005.1, read on the forward strand.
GATCGGCTTGGTCTCTGATTATCGTTGGCATACTTTTGAGATTAAAAAATATCAATATGAAAACGAACTATTACGCCTGCAAAAAAATAAACTCAAACCAATCGCTGAAACCAATGCTAAGATTGAAACTTTAGGCTTCAAGCCATTGACAGATGCTTTAACAGCCGCTGAATTTATGCGCCGTCAAGAAATCACTTATGAGATTGCGACATCCTTCATTGGACCAGCGCCAGAAGTCTTGGATTCGAAAATTATTGAATTAATTGAAACAGAGATCAAATATGAAGGCTATATCAAAAAAGCAACGGATCAAGTCGCTAAAATGCATCGTTTGGAAGCCAAACGCATTCCGAAAAATATAGACTGGGATGCCTTAGACAGTATCGCCACAGAGGCACGCCAAAAATTCAAGAAAATCAATCCAGAAACGATTGGTCAAGCCAGCCGTATCTCAGGAGTCAATCCTGCGGATATTAGTATTTTGATGATTTATTTGGAAGGGAAATAGGATTAGGCTCAGATTATCTGGGCCTTTTTCTGTGGTATAATAGGTGTAAAAGGTTTAATAGTCTGTGACTGACTAGGAAGTTATAAGAAAATGTAAGTATATTTTGATTGATAAAGACGAACACCTACTTACACTAAAATACACAAGTCAAATCGTAGAAACCATACCACTACCAAAGATAAAAGCTCCACCTTTGAGAAACTGATCATCTGAAATAGGACAATACATCCTGAAAGAATCAACCACAAAGACCAGAGAAAATTAATCCAGCAGGAATCAAATAACCAATAAGAAAATAAAATCACTTCCAAAAGGGGTAAGAAATGAAGCTAAAACATCTCGCTATTTTTGGAGTGGTTTTCTCTTTTTTCTTTACTCTATTATTATTTATGATGATTGTATTTATGGATTCAGATGACTACCGACATGGCGCGTACTGATATTCTGACCAGTTCTATTGTGAGAAACTTACAGAACTGGAATGTGTTAGCAGAAAGCAATTCGGAATTTAAAGTACAGTTTTCTGTAGTACAGGATTTGACCGAGGGCGAAGTCAAAAAGACAGAGTTGTCTACTCACCATGTTGTGGTTTATGTCGACAAGAATGGTAATTTGGTTATTGTACAGAATGCAACTATGGATAACAAACCTGTTAGTTCTACCTATCTTCCAAAACAGAAAGAAAATGATGGTATGGTTGACTCAGTAATGACCGAAGAAATCAACGGTTTTTTTAAAATGTTCTTCAAACTCTATCCCAAAGTGATAGATAAAGAATTAGCATACTATATTAGCAATGATGCGCTACCAGGTAGCACCAAGGATTGTGTATTTACGGAGCTGGTAAATCCTATCTACACCATGAAAGATAACAAGGTTACAGTGGTTGTGACCGTAATACTTAGACCAAGAAACTAAAGTAACGTAGCTCTCCCAATATGAAATGGTATTGGAGAGAAATGAGAAATTATTAGATAAGTAGAAAAAACCGAAGCAAGGATTAAAGAATTCCTGTGCTTCGGTTTTTAACTATTAATCAGTTAGTTTTACAATAGTTCGTCCTACATGGGTTCCTTTCTGTAATTCATTGAATACACTGGACAATTGTTCTAACTTGATTTCATTTACTATAGTATTTTCAAATATATGCCATTCTTGGGAAAAGCGTTTCCAGATGAGATTGCGCTTTTCAATAGGGTAATTTACTGAATCTATCCCTAATAAATTTATACCACGTAAAATAAAAGGTAATACTGTGGAAGAGAAATTTATACCACCTACATTTCCACACATGGCTATACTACCCCCATAGTGTATTTGAGGAATTAGTATTGTCAATAACTCTCCCCCGACTGTATCTAGCACAAAATGATACTTTTGTTTCATAAGAGGGCGCGTTTTTTCCGAAGTAATATCTTCAAGAGAAATAACATTACTTGCTCCTAAATTCATAATTTTCTGTTTGTATTCTTCTTTACGTGTCAAAGCAGTGATATTCCTATATCCATTTTGGGCTAATAATTGAATTGCTAAACTTCCTACACCGCCAGTTGCGCCGGTTACTAGAATATTAGGAGAGCTTTGACTCGACATACCCATTTCCTCAAGAGATTCAATTGATATACCTGCTGTAAATCCTGCTGTTCCAATTATCATGGAGTCTTTTAAAGATAAATTTTCAGGAAGTTTTACAACCCACTTAGCTGGTACACATGCATATTCTGAAAAACCACCAGTATGAGTCATTCCTAAATCAAAACCTGTTACAATCACATGTTGCCCAACCATAAACTCATTTGATGATGTAGAAACTATTACCCCACTCAAATCTATACCTGGTATCATTGGATATTTCCTTATCACTCCACCGTTCTTCATCACTGCTAAAGAGTCCTTATAATTAACTGATGAATAAGCAACCTTTATTATCACCTCCCCATTTGAAAGTGCGCTAAGATTTATATCTTCTTTTGCATATGTTATAACTCCATCAATCTCTTTTACGACTATTGCCTTAAATGCTTCCATAATGTATCCTCCCTTTATTTCAATATGAAATACTTCTACCATAGAATTATTTTATATTGAAATATTATCAAATAAATGATACAATGTCAACGTAAATCATTTTTTATTATAGAATATTGGAAAGATAAAAGTAATACAGATGAAATAATTATTTGAAGCAGCAAAATTAGGCAGTTTATAAGTTAAAATTGGTTTGTAAGAAGTGCTACTTGGGAAAATATGGCACCTGAAACAGGACATTTAACAGAAAGGTATTTAATGTATACGAAAGATTAGCTAAAAATGAAGTAGGATCTGACTTTCTGATTATTGTAAAATTGACTTGTACAGAATTTTTTGATAAAGGTCTATCATTTAAAGAAACAAAATTAATTTGTAATAATTAGAAAAAATAGGTGTAGATTGTTTAGAGACCACTGAAAGTATACATGGAAAAGTTAAAAAATGACTGGTAATAGATAGGATTTACATCGAATACTAAAAGATATTTATTTCAGAGATTTTGCTAAAGAAATATCTGAAACTATCTTCATACCAACTGTTATTTGTGGAGACATTAAAGAATACTGTTCTGTAGAAAAACTGCTCAATAAAAGTAATATTGATCTTTTCTTTATCTAGACCACTACTAACTGACTCTGCACTTATTAAAAGATGAAAAAATGAGATATAAAAAGTCAACTGTATTAGATGCCCAAAATGTAGAGCTAATAAAGGAATTACTGTGTTGTTTTTGATGTGATGGTAACATTATAATTATATTAATTTAATTAGGAGGATTTAATTATGGAAGTGGAAAGCTGTATCAATTATATGCTTAGTGTTTCACAGAATGCTGTTTTTCAATATTTTAGTCAACAATTATCTGTGTACAATTTAACCCCTGCACAATATGGTATATTAAATTGTTTGTGGAATGAAAGTCCTTTGTCTCCAAAACAAATTGGTAAGAAGCTACACTTAGAAGCTTCTACGGTGTCTACAATACTTGAAAAACTGCAAAATAACGATTTGATAGAAAGAAATATTGACCCTAATAATCGTAGAACTATACAAGTAACACCTACTCAAAAAGCACAAAATATGAAATTTTCAGTAGAAACTATAGTTTCGAACATGAATGATTATATTTTAGGAGAATTTACTAATGAAGAAAAAGAAATTTTATCAAAAGTATTACTGACTATAATTCGAAAGCACTCTAAACATTCGGATAAATGAAGTAATAGATATTTAAAATTTATTTACTTTAATAAAAAAGCTAACATTATGTAAACAATGGAAGGATTTAGATTAATCGTGTCTAGCCCTCCATCTTTATGACAAAGAAACAAGTAAATTTTATTATTAAGGGAGTGATTAATCACAGGCGAATTATTGGATATATTATCCTGTGTGAAAAAACAAAACAAGAATAAATTACTGAAAGTACGGAATTCATTAATTTTTCTGTTGCATGGCCCTAAATGTAAACAAGAAACTTTTGTCAATATTAAAAAATGAAAATATCAATCATAAAAGAGCCAGCCACAGATCCGATAACTGTTGAAGAAATATACTTCAGATCATCGGATTTTTTCATGTGAAAGATAGTAAAACTTTGTAGTGGTTCACTGAATATTATTATGACGAAACTGCTTTATTTTAAAAATCAAATCTTTAAAACTATTACACACTTTGACTGTAAAGTTTAAGTGTGTATTTTTTCGTTTTTTTATAGGATTTTGGTTATTTAGCCCCTACCACTAATGATAGGAGTGAGTAAAGGATGGCTCTCCTTTGTAAAACGCAGAAAGGGGGGATTTAATGGGAAATATATCTGACGATGAAAAAACTATCCAACACCACTTTGATAGCTTTTGTAAGACCATTCTACGTCATCAAGCAAGAGTCATCTATGAAGCGGAATGTATTCTCTTTTCAACCCTTGATTATGAAATACCGATTGAAGATATTTTGATGGCACAAGCAATTCAATCTCTTTTAAAAAGACGACAAAACACTATTTTGCTTTCATTCTTTTTGGATATGAAAGAAATGGATATTGCAACGCTCATGAGTTTTGCATAGAGCACGGTACATTATCACAAAGAAAATGAATTAAAAGAATGATGCAAATTTATGGAAAAGTACATCGATGAACAGCAAATAGATATGTTTGTCAAGATGATTGTATTAGAAATAATTCTTTTGAAATTAAGCTAAATGGTGTATTGAAAGTTACTACGCCACCAAAAGTTATTTAATCTCAGAACAAGAAGCGAATATGCTGTCTTTTATGAAAGATGACTATACGTATCACAAATATTATGATGAAGTTGTTGTTCTGTTAGAAACAGGACTTCGTACTTCTGAATTATGTGGTTTAACTTTGACTTTGAACATGAAAAAAGGTTATTAAAATAGACCATCAATTATTGAGAGATACAGAGATTGGTTATTACATTACCCCAACAAAGATGAGACAAGGTGAATGTGAAATTCCAAAGACCTAAAAAGCCGACCGATCATTTGAACGTATTTTGAGAAGGTGAAAGAAAGTCAAAGTAGAATCTACTGTAATTGATGGTTATATTGATTTCCTGTCCTTTACTTAACAGTAAGGGATTGCCAAAAGTTGCTGGTAATTTTATGTAGGTATGTTAAAAGGTTTGATAAAGAAATATAACAAGACCCATGAAGATAAACTACCTATGATAACGCCGCATTCGCTAAGACATATATTCTGTGCGAACATGGCAAACAAAGGAATGCATCCAAATACATTACAATATATCATGAGTCATGCTAGTATTATTATGACATTAGGCTATTATGCACATGGTTCATTTAGTTCAGTTAAAGCTAAAATAGGAAGGCTATCTGCTTAGTGTAGACGCTAAATTTACTATTTTTGATTACCTTTCATCTGATAAATTCCTTGTTATGCAAGGCATCATCCAAAAAGAAAATGCGGAAACAGCCTGTAAATAGAGGACATATCAACATTTATTAACTTATGAAAAGATAATCAAATTTTATATCAGTTTTTAGTATCAAAACTATTGACGCAAACCCCAAAACTATGTTATACTAGAGAAGTTGAAAAGCAGAAAGCCCCCGCTTTCTCGCCAATATTGCGTAAGCTACTTGGCATGGAAATGAATTTATTCTCTGGATTCAGAGTTGATTTATAGCGGGCTTTCTACGGAAAGTCCGTTTTGTTTTTCAATGGAGAAGTTGGCTCATTTAGCCAGCAGAACATTTACAGTAATTGAGTTTTGGTGACTTGAATTGATAGTTTGCTACGAGTCAAATCACTGTCTCAATATCTTTAAGACAAGGAGAACAATCATAGCAAGAGAAAGAGTGACGATGAATCAGGCGATTCGTGCAAGCGAAGTTCGTTTGATTTCGGCAGATGGTGATCAACTCGGTATTACACCGACACGCGATGCGCTTAATCAAGCGATGGACCAAGATATGGACCTGGTGTTGATTTCAGCACAAGCAACACCACCTGTTGCCAAAATTATGGATTTTACAAAATTCAAGTTTGAGCAAAAGAAAAAACTGAAAGAACAAAAGAAAAATCAGGCTGTTGTAACAGTCAAAGAAGTTCGTTTGTCTCCAGTTATTGACCAAAATGACTTTGATACAAAATTGCGTCAAGCAACTAAGTTCCTTGAAAAAGGCAACAAAGTTAAGGTGTCTATCCGATTCAAAGGTCGGATGATTACCCACAAAGAAGTTGGTCAAAAAGTCTTGGATGATTTCGTTATTGCAACCCAAGATATTGCCCACGTTGAACAACGTGCCAAAATGGATGGTCGTCAAATGTTTATGCAATTGGCACCTGGTGAGAAAAAGAAATAATACTAAAATTTTAGAGGAGATTTGAGAAATGCCAAAACAAAAATCACACCGCGCTTCAGCAAAACGTTTTAAACGTACTGGTTCTGGAGGATTGAAACGTTTTAAAGCCTATACAAGCCACCGTTTCCATGGTAAAACTAAAAAACAACGTCGTCACCTTCGCAAAGCTGGTATGGTATCAACTGGTGACTACAAACGTATCCGTAAAATGGTTTACTCTCTTAAGTAATAGAGACCTGAATCAAGCATAGACTACATTAAACTAAGATATTATAAGGAGAACTATAAATGGCTCGTGTTAAAGGTGGCGTCGTAAGCCGCAAACGTCGTAAACGTGTACTGAAACTTGCGAAAGGTTACTATGGTGCAAAACATACTTTGTTCCGTACTGCCAAAGAACAAGTAATGAACTCATATAACTATGCGTTCCGTGACCGTCGTCAAAAGAAACGTGATTTCCGTAAATTGTGGATTGCACGTATCAATGCAGCTGCACGTATCAATGGATTGTCATATTCTAAAATGATGCATGGTTTGAAATTAGCTGAAATCGAAGTTAACCGTAAAATGTTAGCTGACCTTGCAGTTAATGACGCAGCAGCTTTCGCATCATTGGCTGACGCTTCTAAAAAAGCTTTGGCTAAATAATCAAAACACCTAAAAAGCAAGCTTCGGCTTGTTTTTTTATGAACGCGAATTGTAAAATTAAGTTAGAAAAAT
>NZ_JXJT01000050.1 GCF_002441885.1 Pseudolactococcus chungangensis CAU 28 = DSM 22330
AAATCTTTAGCGATTTGTGCTTTTTGTCTACAGTCTGAGATAGGCTTCGCCTATTTTTTCTTTTTCAAAATATTGATTACTAATTGACCTCAATTTTAAAAATGTTAAGATAATATTAGTTTTCTTAACTAACACTATCTATGAAAGAGGTGTCTGTATGATTGAGATTGACATTTTAATTGTTTATTTTAAAAAACAATGTAGGGGTTCTATCTTTCGGAGCATGCAACGGCAATGAGAGATGATAAAGTGCCAAAACAATAACTTTGATAGCAAAGTTATTGTTTTTTAATATGAAAAAGTAAGATGTTCAATATCACTTTGATATAATCCGTTTTAAAATTATTTGTCCGTCCTGCCACCAAATCATAATTCAAGTGAGAGCGGGAAACATCAATATCTTCATTGCTGTGATTGGTGGTTTTTCGTTGGTCATGATTACCGATACCGACCAAATTATCAGCTTTCAATTTCGTCATTCTAGCAACTGCAAAACTCATCGTACGCACCTCATTTCGGGATATCTTCCAAGTAAAGTATAGTGGGCTCTACGAGGTAGTAGAGTTCCCCCCCTTCCTACTGGGAGAACTGCTATTTTTCTGCGCCTATTATCCGGCTAGAAAAACCTCCGGCGGGCTATTGCATAGCAAGCGCATTTCATGCAGAACTCTACCCGATCGGGGCAAGCTGATGTCAGCTTAACCACAAAAAAAGCTGACTCAAATATAGACAGCTGAAAAATATATTATCAATTAAATTTATGATTAAGACTGTTTTTTATTGCTAACATAATTAGCAATAAATCTAGCTAATATTGCTGCAACAATAACTAATATTACTCGCATCAAACCAGATTCATTTCCAAACACCTTATCCAACAAAGGTGCCAAAAAGAACGCTAGTAGAAAAAAAGCAAATGCTATCAAATATGTTATCCAGTAATTCCATTGTTTATTCATCTCTATTCCCCTCATTACTCAATATTTCGCCTGTTTCTTTATCAACATCAACTCTACTATATTAATATAAAAAATAAAATCATGCTTTTTTTTGAAATCATTTACCCTCTCCTAATCAAAATATATATAGTAAATATAACTTTTTTATTAAACATATTCAATACTTACTCTTTAATTTCTTTTATCATTGATGATACTATTTTGAATGTACGGTCCAGTTATTATGAATTTCAACTTGAACAATTTTACGATTATATCGACCTTGAAAGATTTCTAAGTCCATATCATCGATTTTTAAATTGATTTCTTCAACTGCCTTAGTTAAAATATTTTGTTTGAATTGCCCGTATGTGTATTCCTTTGGGGCGCCTAGCCACTCTCTAAATTCATCCGGAGTGCCCTGTAAAATAGCAATTGATTTGCCATTATCTCTGTCGCACTCACGCATGAGTTTATAAAGCAAAATAGAGTATCGACTTTTCAATTTAGTTGTATCGAGAAGTAGATGTTGTGTGTAGTTGTTTTTAAGACCTAACAAATGAGGTGCTAATTTTGGCGACAACTCTATCTTTACTTGACCATTTTCATGATATTCTGCAGATTGAACCCAACCAGTTTGAGTGATTGTTCGTTTTTCTTCATCATGGATAAGCACTTCTTTTTTTCGCAAGTCGCCAATAGCTTTAGCCATATCCGCATAGTTCTTACCGTTTTGCTTGATATTTAAGACTTTTGTCAATTCATACATAGAGGTATTTATTACATGAAATTTGTCATCATCAGGCATTATTTTTGAGATGACAAAGTCTATGAGTTTCAATTCTCTAGCAGTTAAGTCATGTCTAGCTTTATTGATTATATCGTTTGCCTCTACAACATAGTAAACATTTTATGAAATTGTACCATAAGCTATTGCTTGATCCCTTAATTTTTTTGAATCTAATTTTAAAGGTTTGACATCAGGCTGTATCTTTTTATAAATTTTCAATAATTTATCTGGAATATTTTTTCTATTTTTTGAAATTTCTCTTGATAAATCAGAGACTACATCTTCGTATTTTTCATCTTTATCTAGCCTATCTGCAGCTTCTAAGACTATCTTTTTAAATATAGGTTCTTTAATATCCGGATCATTATACACTGAATCTAAAAGAAGAAATAATTGTTTAGACTTATTTTCCATAAAAGTTACCTCAAATCCTTTAATTTAGTGTAGTTGTTCATAATTATTATCTCCTTTTATGTTTAAATATGGTTTACTAAAAACATTTCATAAGTTGTATTATTTCACTTTTTATCTGATATGTCAAAAGAAAACTGTACAAAAAAATATGTGTGTTTTAGATTTTAGACTTCATCTCTAACTTGAGTCGGAGTTTTATAATTTAGTGAACTATGGACTCGAATATGCCTGTTTAGTTATCACTGAAAATAGAGATTTTAAGGTATATGGTTAGGTATAAAATCAAGGTAAAATAACGAATTAACAATAGGCGATAGTATCAAAATCAAACCACCAAAGTACAAAAGTAAGGCTAGAAAGATTTTAAAAACATATCCTAGTGCCACTTGCCACGTAGGTGCTTGATATTTAAATATTGTCAAACTCATAATTTGTTTTAATCCAAAGCCTGATAAGGTTGAGAAAAACAAAAAGGCAAATACCAGCACACTGATACAAACTAATACAAGTCTTAGCATAATCGATTTGAAGATTATGCTAAGACTTGTTTATGCTTTCCCTTAGCTGGGTCTGCAATGTATAAAAAATCACCTTTAACATCATATACAACTACATAATGCATGAAACTATCATCAATTAGGACATGTGCAATTAATGGAAGTGGTAATTCTTTTTCTTTCCAAACAGAATTGTCAGCTTGAATAGCCAAACAATCAAAGTTTAATTTTTCAAATGTTTTTTTTAACCCAAATGCAGAAGTTCCATCTAAGTCTGTACCAGAAAAATCCCGCAACTTATCTCAAAATCTAGGAAAAGCCAACGGCTTATGAACTGACCTAAAAAAAATAAAAGAAAATGAGGATAAATAATGACACCTATTGAAATCACACAAAAAAATCCTTTCCAGTGTTAAAAATGATTTTAAAGATATTGAAAATCTAGGCATTGATTTGCTCTTTGAATACTCAACTACTATTGAATATTTAAAATCAATTTCTGATGATGAATTTGAAAATCTGAAAGATACAATTATCAATGTTGAATTACTATCTTAATCTTGAAAAGGGGGATTGGGGAACACCCCAAAAATTTATAAAAAAGGTAGGAGTGGTCAATTTGACCATTCCTGACCTTTTTATAAAACAGCAAGTGGCTATCCACTTGCTAGTCCTGCCAGATAAAAAGTTTACCACCCTGTCATACTTTTGTAACAAATAAACTTACCGTTTAAAGGAGATAAAATTACAATGGACTCAACTAAAAGAGAACGCTACATTCAAAAAATCATACGTCTTACACCCGATGAAAATAATTATATTAAACATAAAATGGATAATGCAGGTCGCACAAATTTCAATGCCTTTGCACTTGAAATGTTGATACAAGGTCAAGTAAATATTGTAGATTTTAAAACTTTGAGTGATCTAAAAATAGCGATTGATCGAGTCGGAAAAAATATCAATCAAATAGCTAGAAAGGTGAATGAAAAAGGTGATGTTTCAAAAGATGATATTGATGAAACAAAAAATCTACTTAATGAAATTGAAACTGTCGTCTATCAAACCATTCAAACAGAATATAATAATTATAAAAAATGAAAGTTGGATATTATGGTTGTTGTTAAAACAATGCAGGTCAAAACACCTGAACGACTAACAAAATCTGTTAAATATATTTTAAACCCTAAAAAAACAAATGTGCCTTATGTGGAAACTGACAAAGATTTCCCTGTCACATTTTCTGAAGATAAAAAATTGATGCAATTGGTATCAGGTCATAAAATTTCAAATGTCAATTTTGCTGACCAAGAATTTTTCTTAACTAAAATAATGGCAAATGCACAAAATGGCAATCCCGATAATTCTGATATGAACAATCCTAATCGGGTGATGGCACACCATATTGTACAATCTTTTTCCCCAGATGATAATCTAACACCTGAAGAAATTCATGAACTAGGCAGAAAAACAGTTTTAGAGTTGACTGGTGGTGATCATGAGTTCATAGTTGCAACTCACGTTGACCAAGATCATATTCATAATCACATTATTTTCAATACAACAAATTCTACAACCCTAAAAAAATTTAGATGGCAAAAGGGTACAACTCAAAGCCTACGAAATATTTCTGATAAACACGCTGATATTGCAGGTGCTAACATTTTAAGCAACACAATGAAAAACTCACATAAGAAATATTCAGCCTATCAAAGAAAAAATAATTTCAAACTGGAAATAAAAGAGCGCCTAAATTTTTTACTGAAGCACTCCACCTCTATCACTGATTTTAAAGAAAAAGCTAAGGCGCTCAATCTGATAATTGATGATACTGGAAAAAATGTAAAATACCGACTTGCTGACATGAAGCAAATACGAAATACACGTGATGATACTTTATCAAAACGTGGTAAATATGCCATGTCAAATATTGAAAAAATTGTCTCAAAAAATATGTCCGTATTTTCTCTACCTGAAATAAAAAATGA
>NZ_JXJT01000051.1 GCF_002441885.1 Pseudolactococcus chungangensis CAU 28 = DSM 22330
AAAAAAAGCGTGAGTATGAAAATACTCAATACTTATTACCAGATACTTAAATGTATCGAATTAAAGGTTAAGTTAATAAGGGCGCACGGTGGATGCCTTGGCACTAGAAGGCGATGAAGGACGTGACTAACTACGAAATTCTACGGGGAGCTGTAAGTAAGCATTGATCCGTAGGTGTCCGAATGGGGAAACCCAGTAGCTAATGGCTACTACTGTTTGTGTGAATACATAGCACTTACAGGGCAAGACGTTGTGAACTGAAACATCTAAGTAGCAACAGGAAGAGAAAGCAAACGCGATTTCCTTAGTAGCGGCGAGCGAAACGGAAGAAGGGCAAACCAAGAGACTTGTCTCTTGGGGTTGTAGGACTGCGCAGTGGACTTATATTTTATAGACGAATTACCTGGGAAGGTAAGCTAAAGAGAGTAATAGCCTCGTAGTTGAAATAGAATATATACCTAGCAGTATCCTGAGTACGGCGAGACACGAGAAATCTCGTCGGAATCTGGGAGGACCATCTCCCAACCCTAAATACTCTCTAGTGACCGATAGTGAACAAGTACCGTGAGGGAAAGGTGAAAAGAACCCCGGGAGGGGAGTGAAATAGCACCTGAAACCGTGTGCCTACAACAAGTTCGAGCCCGTTAATGGGTGAGAGCGTGCCTTTTGTAGAATGAACCGGCGAGTTAAGTTATGATGCGAGGTTAAGATGAAGAGTCGGAGCCGTAGCGAAAGCGAGTCTTAATAGGGCGACATAGTATCATGATTTAGACCCGAAACCATGTGACCTATCCATGAGCAGGGTGAAGGTGCGGTAAGACGCACTGGAGGCCCGAACCAGGACACGTTGAAAAGTGTTTGGATGACTTGTGGATAGCGGAGAAATTCCAAACGAACTTGGAGATAGCTGGTTCTCTCCGAAATAGCTTTAGGGCTAGCGTCCAACTTGAATGTCATGGAGGTAGAGCACTGTTTGGGTGAGGGGTCCATCCCGGATTACCAATCTCAGATAAACTCCGAATGCCATTGACATGCGTTGGGCAGTCAGACTGTGAGTGCTAAGATCCATAGTCGAAAGGGAAACAGCCCAGACCATCAGCTAAGGTCCCAAAATATATGTTAAGTGGAAAAGGATGTGGGATTGCACAGACAACTAGGATGTTAGCTCAGAAGCAGCTATCATTTAAAGAGTGCGTAATAGCTCACTAGTCGAGTGATCCTGCGCCGAAAATGTACCGGGGCTAAAACATATTACCGAAGCTATGGAATTAAATTTATTTAATTGGTAGGAGAGCGTTCTTATCAGCGACGAAGGTATACCGTGAGGAGTGCTGGAGCGATAAGAAGTGAGAATGCCGGTATGAGTAGCGCAAGACAGGTGAGAATCCTGTCCACCGTAAGACTAAGGTTTCCAGGGGAAGGCTCGTCCGCCCTGGGTTAGTCGGGACCTAAGGAGAGGCCGAATGGCGTATCCGATGGACAACAGGTTGATATTCCTGTACTAGGTTATATAGTGATTGGAGGGACGCAGTAGGCTAAGATATGCCAGTTAATGGATTCTGGTCTAAGCAGTGAGGTTTGGTATGAGTCAAATGCTTGTACCTTTAAGATTGAGCTGTGATGGGGAAGCACTTTCGAGTGCGAAGTATCTGATGTCACACTGCCAAGAAAATCTTCTAGCGTTTAATTATAACCTACCCGTACCGCAAACCGACACAGGTAGTCGAGGCGAGTAGCCTCAGGTGAGCGAGAGAACTCTCGTTAAGGAACTCGGCAAAATGACCCCGTAACTTCGGGAGAAGGGGTGCTCTACATTTGTAGAGCCGCAGTGAATAGGCCCAAGCGACTGTTTATCAAAAACACAGCTCTCTGCTAAATCGTAAGATGATGTATAGGGGGTGACGCCTGCCCGGTGCTGGAAGGTTAAGAGGAGTGCTTAGCGTAAGCGAAGGTATGAATTGAAGCCCCAGTAAACGGCGGCCGTAACTATAACGGTCCTAAGGTAGCGAAATTCCTTGTCGGGTAAGTTCCGACCCGCACGAAAGGCGTAACGATTTGGGCACTGTCTCAACGAGAGACTCGGTGAAATTTTAGTACCTGTGAAGATGCAGGTTACCCGCGACAGGACGGAAAGACCCCATGGAGCTTTACTGCAAGTTGATATTGAGTATCTGTTGCACATGTACAGGATAGGTAGGAGCCATTGAACTGAGGACGCTAGTTTTCAGTGAGGCGTTGTTGGGATACTACCCTTGTGTCATGGCTACTCTAACCCGCACGGCTAATCGTCGTGGGAGACAGTGTCTGCTGGGCAGTTTGACTGGGGCGGTCGCCTCCTAAAGAGTAACGGAGGCGCTCAAAGTTTCCCTCAGCATGGTTGGAAATCATGCGTAGAGTGTAAAGGTATAAGGGAGATTGACTGCGAGACATACAAGTCGAGCAGGTACGAAAGTAGGACTTAGTGATCCGGTGGTACCGCATGGAAGGGCCATCGCTCAACGGATAAAAGCTACCCTGGGGATAACAGGCTTATCTCCCCCAAGAGTTCACATCGACGGGGAGGTTTGGCACCTCGATGTCGGCTCGTCGCATCCTGGGGCTGTAGTCGGTCCCAAGGGTTGGGCTGTTCGCCCATTAAAGCGGCACGCGAGCTGGGTTCAGAACGTCGTGAGACAGTTCGGTCCCTATCCGTCGCGGGCGTAGGAAATTTGAGAGGATCTGCCCTTAGTACGAGAGGACCGGGGTGGACTTACCGCTGGTGTACCAGTTGTCTTGCCAAAGGCATCGCTGGGTAGCTATGTAGGGAACGGATAAACGCTGAAAGCATCTAAGTGTGAAACCAACCTCAAGATGAGATTTCCCATTCTTTATGAATTAAGAGCCCTGAGAGATGATCAGGTAGATAGGCTAGAAGTGGAAGGGTAGTGATACTTGGAGCGGACTAGTACTAATAGCTCGAGGACTTTACCTAAT
>NZ_JXJT01000052.1 GCF_002441885.1 Pseudolactococcus chungangensis CAU 28 = DSM 22330
TAGATTTTTTGGAAAACTTTGCAACAGAACCTTATTTTGTAACATTTATAGAATACAACTTTTTTCCTTGACTTTGATAGTTTACAAATGTAAACTATATATAGATAGAAATTTCAAAGCATTCATTTAGGAGGAAAATATGTCAAATAAAACTCATTCGTCTAATCACGATGAAATGATGTCTGAGCATCATCATAATCATGAAATAATGGATATGGAGCACGAAAACCATGAGGTGCACAACATGCACAATATGGATAATATGCATGATATGGACAATATGGATATGATGAATCATGGAGGACACATGATGCATATGGGTGATATGAGTAAAAAGCTCAAAGTGGCTATCATTCTTATGATTCCGCTACTACTCATTTCACCAATCGCTGGCTTTACTATCCTTAAATTCCCCGGAAGTGAAATTTTGCAACTTATCCTTGGTACAATTATCTTCTTTTACTCTGGGACTCCTTTTTTTAGCGGAGCAAAAGGTGAATTAAAAAGCCGTAAGCCAGCCATGATGATGCTGATTACAATGGGAATTACCGTTGCCTATGCTTATTCTGTTTATGCCACAATCATGAGTCTTAACGGACATATGGGCATGAACTTCTGGTTTGAACTGGCAACATTAATTGTCATTATGTTGATTGGTCACCTGATTGAGATGAAAGCAATCATGGGTGCTGGCGATGCATTGAAAGATTTAGCAAGCCTTGTTCCCAAAAAAGCTCACTTAAAAAGTGGGAAGGATGTGGAGCTTTCAGAACTAAAAGTTGGCGATTTACTTTTAGTGAAAGAAAATGAGAAAATACCTGCAGATGGCCTTATATTAAGTGAAGCGCTCGTTGATGAGTCAATGATTACTGGTGAAAGCCGAGCAGTCAATAAAAAAACAAATGACCTTGTTTATGGTGGTTCCCTCAATCAAAACCAACCATTTGAGATGAAAGTCACAACCCTTGGAAAAGATTCATTTCTCAATCAAGTGGCCGAATTAGTCAAGAAAGCCCAAGCTCAAAAATCTAATTTGGAAAATATGGCAGATAGAGTGGCTGGTTACCTTTTCTATGCCGCACTTATTGTTGGTATCTTTTCATTAGTTTTTTGGACAATTAGTTCTAACTTTAGTTTTGCTCTACTTCTTGCGGTTTCTGTTTTTGTAATTGCATGTCCACACGCTTTAGGTCTTGCGGTTCCACTTGTTGTTTCTCGCCTAACCAGTATTTCTGCTAAAAATGGTTTATTAATTCAAAACAGAACTTCTCTAGAAAAAATAAATACAATTAAATATGCCTTAATGGATAAAACGGGAACATTAACTGACGGTAAGTTTATTGTTCGTAATGTTATTGATTTTACTGATGAAACAGACATTCTCCAAATCATGGCAGCACTTGAAGGAAGTTCCACTCACCCGATTGCTCAATCAATCGTTTCAGCTGCTAAACCTCTTGAAAATCTAAAAGTTGAAGCGGTTGAAAATATTCCAGGAGTTGGGATTAAAGGGCAAGTTAATCAAAACTTTTATCAAATTGTTAACTATAAATATCTTCGTGAAAATCAACTTTCTTATGATGAACAAAAGATTGCTCAATATTTAGATTTAGGTTTAACTATATCTTTCCTAATCAATGAACAACAAGATGTTTTAGGATTTATTGCCTTAGGAGATTCTCCTAAATCAGACGCGAAAGCCTTTATTAATGGTTTATTAGCCCAAGGAATTACCCCTGTTATGCTCACGGGTGATAATAAAGAAACTGCTCAAAAAATTGCTAGTGCACTAAATATTCCCGAATTTAGAGCGGAATTAAAACCTGAAGATAAAGCAGAAATTGTGAAAGAGTACCAAAAGAAAGCCGGCGTGCTTTTCATTGGTGATGGTGTCAATGATTCCCCAGCTCTTGCAACTGCTACGATTGGTTTTGCGATTGGAGCAGGAACTTCGGTTGCTATCAGTACCGCTGATGTCGTCCTAGTTAACTCCAATCCAAGTGACGTCTTGGATATGATTAATATCTCCAAACGCATGCTTAGAAAAATGAAACAAAACCTCTGGTTTGGAGCAGGCTATAACATTATTGCTATTCCTGTTGCAGCGGGTATTCTTTATCCATTTACAGGGATTTATATTGACCCTCTCATTGCAGCAGTCCTGATGTCAATCTCAACCGTGATTGTCTCAATCAACGCGATGGGATTGAGGTATGATAAAAAATAGAAGAGCACATGCTCTTCTATTTTTTATCATTATCTCTGTGCTATTCTTGACCTCTACTCAAGGAAATGTATTGCGTGGAAAGTAAGTGATAGGATTGATGCCAAACTCGCCTGTGACACCTTAGAAATAGCTATAAATAAGAGGAATCCTAAGGAACCAATTATCTTTCATTCGGATCAAGGAAGCCAATTTAAATCAGCTTCCTTTAGAAAGTTATTAGATGAGCATCAATTGCTTGCTTCTTACTCCAAGCCTGGATATCCTTATGATAATGCCGTCACTGAGGTCTTTTTCAAGTATCTTAAACAACGAGAAATTAATCGCAGAACTTATCACTCCATTCAAGAAGTTCAACTCTCTTGCTTTGAATACATCGAACAATTTTATAACAATTATAATCCTCATTCCGCCAACAATGGTTTAACTCCAAATCAGAAAGAAGAAAATTATTTTAAGAAATGGAAAGGTTATAATAAACTAGACACAAAGTTAAGAGAAATCGTGGAAAGGTTTATTATGGCAAGAAGAAAATTCGATAAACAATTTAAAAACTCTGCAGTAAAACTC
>NZ_JXJT01000053.1 GCF_002441885.1 Pseudolactococcus chungangensis CAU 28 = DSM 22330
TTTTTTTGAGGTGACGTATTACTACGCCACTTCTCGGTTTATTTCTTGTTATTTTAGAAATTGTTATTCAGTTTTCAATGATCAAATCTAGTTGAGTTTCTAGAAGCTAAACGCCTCTTTCAACATCCTAAGCCTATTTTTATGTCTTCGTTGACAATGGAGCCTAGCGGGATCGAACCGCTGACCTCCTGCGTGCAAAGCAGGCGCTCTCCCAGCTGAGCTAAGGCCCCTTCTTCTGTTAGAGAAGATTTTTACAGTTTTAGGTATAAACCTCTCAAAACTAAATAAAACAGAAACATTCCCAAATACAGTTATCCATGTTTTGCCTAAGCAAACATTTTTCCTTAGAAAGGAGGTGATCCAGCCGCACCTTCCGATACGGCTACCTTGTTACGACTTCACCCCAATCATCTATCCTACCTTAGACGGCTGCCTCCTAAAAGGTTAGCTCACCGGCTTTGGGTATTACAAACTCTCGTGGTGTGACGGGCGGTGTGTACAAGGCCCGGGAACGTATTCACCGCGGCGTGCTGATCCGCGATTACTAGCGATTCCGACTTCATGTAGGCGAGTTGCAGCCTACAATCCGAACTGAGATTGGCTTTAAGAGATTAGCTTGACATCACTGTCTTGCGACTCGTTGTACCAACCATTGTAGCACGTGTGTAGCCCAGGTCATAAGGGGCATGATGATTTGACGTCATCCCCACCTTCCTCCGGTTTATTACCGGCAGTCTCGCTAGAGTGCCCAACTTAATGATGGCAACTAACAATAAGGGTTGCGCTCGTTGCGGGACTTAACCCAACATCTCACGACACGAGCTGACGACAACCATGCACCACCTGTATCCCGTGTCCCGAAGGAACTTCCTATCTCTAGGAATAGCACGAGTATGTCAAGACCTGGTAAGGTTCTTCGCGTTGCTTCGAATTAAACCACATGCTCCACCGCTTGTGCGGGCCCCCGTCAATTCCTTTGAGTTTCAACCTTGCGGTCGTACTCCCCAGGCGGAGTGCTTAATGCGTTTGCTGCGTCACTTAGGGCTGGATAGCCCCAAACAACTAGCACTCATCGTTTACGGCGTGGACTACCAGGGTATCTAATCCTGTTTGCTACCCACGCTTTCGAGCCTCAGTGTCAGTGACAGTCCAGAGAGCCGCTTTCGCCACCGGTGTTCCTCCATATATCTACGCATTTCACCGCTACACATGGAATTCCACTCTCCTCTACTGCACTCAAGTCTAACAGTTTCCAATGCACACAATGGTTGAGCCACTGCCTTTTACATCAGACTTATTAAACCACCTGCGCTCGCTTTACGCCCAATAAATCCGGACAACGCTCGGGACCTACGTATTACCGCGGCTGCTGGCACGTAGTTAGCCGTCCCTTTCTGGTTAGATACCGTCACTTGATTAATTTTCCACTCTAATCAACGTTCTTCTCTAACAACAGAGTTTTACGATCCGAAAACCTTCTTCACTCACGCGGCGTTGCTCGGTCAGACTTTCGTCCATTGCCGAAGATTCCCTACTGCTGCCTCCCGTAGGAGTTTGGGCCGTGTCTCAGTCCCAATGTGGCCGATCACCCTCTCAGGTCGGCTATGTATCATCGCCTTGGTAGTCCATTACACTACCAACTAGCTAATACAACGCGGGTCCATCTCATAGTGTACCAGTTGGCACTTTCAAATAAAGATTATGCAATCTCTATTGTTATGCGGTATTAGCTATCGTTTCCAATAGTTATCCCCCGCTATAAGGCAGGTTACCCACGCGTTACTCACCCGTTCGCTACTCAACAAAGACGGTAGAGCAAGCTCTGGTGTCTTTGTTGCGTTCAACTTGCATGTATTAGGCACGCCGCCAGCGTTCGTCCTGAGCCAGGATCAAACTCTCATTTAAATGAGAACATATAACATATGCTCTAGCTTTTGTTTTTTTGTCCGTTCATTTCTGAACGATTTATTGTCGAATTGACAGTTTGTTGTCTATCGCTAAACAACTGCTGTACTTGGTTCGTTTCTGTTTTATTCAGTTTTCAAAGGTCTAGTTCGTTGACCGCGTTCTTACGAGACAACTATTTAATTCTACCAAAACTTTTTTGACTTGTCAACACTTTTTGAAAAGTTTTTTCTTTTTTCTTTTCGCTCGTTCGTGACCTGCCGTTTTGAGTACTTTATTATCTTATCAAATCTTACCA
>NZ_JXJT01000054.1 GCF_002441885.1 Pseudolactococcus chungangensis CAU 28 = DSM 22330
TAGGCATAGCCTTTTTTCACTCCGTTTAAAAATCTTAAAATCAAGGTCAAAAGAAAAGGTCAAAATCAAAACCGCTCAACATGGCAACATAGAACAATCCTACAAGCTCCTATTCTGCTTTCTAAGCAACTTTACGTGTCATTGAGTACAAAACATCAAACAAACACCTATCTTTCTAAGTAACCTAACTGAAAGGCTTGTCAACGGTTTGTGTTGGCAAGTCTTTTGGTTGGGCTTCGTTGGTCTGCTTGACGACAGAAGCAGTTCGCTTGTCAAAGCGAAAGTTCGTTTTTAAAGTGCTAAAGGATTCTACAATAGCCCTAGAAGCTCATATTTTGCATTTTAAGCAACGTTAGAACGTTGCTAGTATAAATTTACCACTTAATAGTTTAACGCTGTTTATAAGACTTTATATTGGCTTATTTATAAACGTGGGGAATGTTGACTTTTATTTTTGGTGTGTTCTTGCTGGTAATCTTCGTACGGTCAACGGACTTGTCATAGTAAAGCATTTCTTTTTCGACTTGTTTTAAGGTCTTGTGTAAAGAAGCAGCGTTTGAAATACTAGTTCATAATCATGAGCAAGAATTAAGATTTCATAAACTTTGGGATGAAGATGCTCAACCATATTATTTTGAATCTCAACCCCAGCTCACGATTCCGAAAAGCATTAAGGAAAGTAGCTGGATGAAACATTTATTAAGTTGTGATTTATCTCAATTTGAGTTTGAGCGTTTTGACGAATTTCTCAATAAGGATGATGAACAGTTTCTAAAATGGGTAAATACGGGTAAGAATGAAAATATCTTATATATTTACCTCGCAGGCAAAACCATCGGAGTTGATTTAGTGAAAGTGGTGGAGGGATGAAAAAAGCAAAGGATTTCTTCCTTTGCTCTCTCAATATGTTTATTGTGAAATGTAATCAAGTAGTTTGAACATTGTTTCTTTATTCTCACTTGGAAAATCATTAGTCAAAATATCTTTCGGAGATTGATTCAATGCATTGTTATTCAAAGCATAAGAAGCATCATTTACGACAATTTCATGTATATCTGTTTTTGTAGGTTCAAAATGAAATTGTAATCCAATTATATTTTTTAGAAGAAAACCTTGATTTTCCAATAAATCACTACTGAACAATAACTCGGCTTCCTTTGGAATCTCAAACATTTCTTCATGCCAATGTAGTGCACTTAATTTAGGTGGAATGTTTTGAATTGAATTACTTTTGAGATAAACAGGAGCCCAACCAACTTCTTTATAAGGTGCTTTTGAAACATCGTATCCTAAAGTTTTAGAAATTTGTTGGGCTCCATAGCAGGCGCCGAATATTGGTATGCTTCTATCAATAAGTTCTTGAATTAATTTACGCTCATCTTTAATCCAAGGCAAATCATCGTTTGGACTCATAGGGCCACCGAGGATGATTAACATATCAGTGTCTTTTTCGTTAGGAAGTATACCGTCAAAATAGTAGGGGTGATAAACATAAATGTCATGACCTCTTTCAAGTGCCCAATCTTTTATGAAACCAGGGCCTTCATTTGGAGAGTGTTGTAAGATATTAATCCTCATAATAACACCTTTCTATTTCAACGGCAATGTTTTTAACCGCACTTCGCCTGCAATTCACGTTAATTAAAATATTATAACATAAGATGGTTCTGTTGCAAAGTTTTAAATAAAGA
>NZ_JXJT01000055.1 GCF_002441885.1 Pseudolactococcus chungangensis CAU 28 = DSM 22330
TTAACGCTTTAAGCAATCCTGATATTATTTACCAAGGACAATCTTTAAACGTTGTAGGCGGGCAACCAGTAGCCACATCAGGCTATTGTGTTGTAGAATATGGTGACACGTTGAGTGGTATTGCAGCCCAATTTGGAACGACAGTTGAGCGACTGGTGTCAGCTAATGGGATTTGTAATCCTGATTTTATTTATACTGGCCAAGTATTGAAATTTTGAATATATAGAAAAAAGTCTTGTAGATATTGCATTTACAAGGCTTTTTTTGTATTATGATTTTAAGGATTCCACAGGGGGGGGATAGTAATGGTAGAAAAAAAGCCTCGAAGAAAATCAATAATTTATAAAATAGTTTTAACTTTATTGCTCCTATCCATATTTACTGCAGCCTTTTTATTTTCTGAACAGGAATGGATAATCAATACACTTTCAATTATATTTCTAATTGTATTGTGGTTACCAAGAAAATCGAATTAAAATTAAAACTCCTCATAATCGGCTGATTGTGGGGAGTTTTTGCATTATGATATCAAGTAATAAAAAGAGTAATTATGCCCCAAAAAGTACAAAAAAGCGTAAAAAAGTACAAAAATATATCAAAAATAACGAAAAACGTTGTGAAAAGTACACATTTTTTGATAAAAACTGGTAGAATAGATAAGTACAACGAAAAATAAAACAACTACTTTGTATAAATTATTGATTTGTCATATAATTTATATATAGAAAAGACATAGTTTGTTTTAAAAAAATGGAGGTTTGACATGGCTGTATTGACAAAAGATACTAATATTCACTTTACTGACGAAAGAGATAAGCAACGAATTTTATCTATTTTAAAAAATACAGAAAAACCATCTCAAGACGTATTAAATAGGCTAAGCAAAGCTGTTAACAGAGGCGTGAAGGAGAACTTATTCACGCATGGAAGATGATTTAGTACTGATCGATTACCATTCGTGGATTGGTGATACTAACAACGCATTGTTAAATTTTGACTGCGGAGTTAAGGAAATAAACGACGAGATAAGAAGTGAAATAAATGATTTAGAAGAGAATAAATCTAAAAATAGAGCTATTCTATTAGTTAATAAAAAAGGTGTAGTCCTAGGTTTTGTTTCGTACTCTCTTGAGAATTCATCGATGATACAAGCAAGTGGAGAATATAGCGCTAAGTCCGTTCCTGTGCTAAACATAAATTTACTTGGAATCAACAATAGTGATTTCAATAAAGGTTATGGTTCTCAGTTAGTTGTTGCGGTGATAAGAATGGCAAAAACAATTGAAGTGTTAGTGCACATAGAGGCTATTCAGCTACATTCACTAGAAGAATCAGTTGAATTTTATGAGAAACTCGGATTTTCGGAAGTTAGAGAATACTATCCAGGTAGAGTTAATGGCTCTAAGATGTATTACAATATTGAAAGTTTACGAGATATCGATTTTTTAAAAGTGTATGTAAATCCGTTTTTAATTAGCGATACTGCAAACAAATAACCTTGTAGACAACCGTCCGCAAGGTTTTTTGTTTGCAAAAAAATAAAGTATAAAAAGGCTTTGGAAAATGTTAAAATGGGTAAAGCGCCGAATCTTTAATATTTAAAATTTAGGTCTAAATTAGGTCATAATAGCTCAAAGTGCTTATTATATAAGGATGTATAATCCGTCTACCGCCTT
>NZ_JXJT01000056.1 GCF_002441885.1 Pseudolactococcus chungangensis CAU 28 = DSM 22330
ATTAATTGGTAGTTATTAGAGGTGCCCTTAACTATTCAAATTATTATCGGACTGCTCCTCGTGATTGGTTGAATAAAGTAGCACCACCCTCAATAAGTGATGTAGCATTTATCGAGTCTTGGGCAAAACGAACTAAAATCGTACAACCACGTATGTCAAAATATATCGAAAAGAACATTGAAATTCAACATGTCATTCAAAATTTCGCTTCGCCTGAAGATATTTTTTGGTATTCGATTGATGAGGGGTTTGTTGATTTGACTAGTTCCTTGAATTATTTTTATGATAAGTCTTTGCCTGCTGAAGTAAAACTTGATAAATTGTCAAGAAAAATTCAGTTAGCCATACTCAAAAAAACTGGTATTTACTCAACTGTTGGCATGAGCATTGGCAATCCATTAAGTGATCATATCCTTTCGCTTTTTAGATCAGGATATTCTGGTGGTAGTGTTAGACGGATTGGTGTTTCATTTGGTGGGCTTTGTACTGAAGAAGTTAAGCTAATTTCATTGTTTGATACCTTTGATAAAAAAGTAGCCAACACAGAAGTACTTCAGGGAGCAATAGACGAGATAAGAAGTCAATATGGTTTCTTAGCACTACAAAAAGCAACTTCACTACTTGATGGATCAAGAGTAGTCGCAAGAAGTAAGCTTGTGGGAGGTCATTCAGCAGGTGGATTGGACGGTTTAACATGACAAGAGTAGATAGGTCATACAGCCCTTATAAAGAGGTTAGAGAGTATCAAGACAGAGCCATGATGAAGTGGCAGGGGTTCTATCTTTCAGAGCATACAACTGCTATGAGAGAGGATAAAGCGCCAAAAAAATACTATGCAATAAAAGTGATTGGTTACTTGATATAAAAAAGCGAGATATTAAATTTCACTTTAGACAAATATATAAGACAAATAAAGAAAGAGACTATGAAATTGCCTCTTTCTTTATTTTATTTCTATCGCAAATTGCAAGTGCAAGTTAGCCACTAGAACGCTTCAATTAACATATGATTTGGTGTCTTGAAGTTGAACATTTTTCTTGGATAATTGTTCATCCAGTTCTCAATGTAAGCCACGAATTGTTTCGTGGTTTTCTTTGTGCCCTTAGGTAAATGTCTACGTATCATCCGGTTGTGATTTTCATTTGTTTGTTTTAAATAATAATAATCGAAAAGAAAAAGTTGCTGAGTATGCTTCACAAGATTTAGAGGATTTAATAAACCTAAATTCTGATCAACACTTAAAAGTTAATATTAGCAAAAATAATTTAAAATTCGTTAATGTGGATAGTAAATAAAGAAGGAGGTTCTGTTGCAAAGTTTGAAAACCAAATGCAGCATCTGTGAACCTCTGTTATTTTAAACTGGTATTCCCATTAATACCTTGATTTCAGTAGATACCGAAAAGCCGAAGAGCGTTCCATTTCTTCGGTTCTTTTTGTATATGCCTCGAATTGTCTCCATGCCCTTAATCGTGGTTGAGGCAGTCCGAAGACTTCGATAAAATTTATTACGACGCTTAATTGGACGATGGTCCTGCTCAATTA
>NZ_JXJT01000057.1 GCF_002441885.1 Pseudolactococcus chungangensis CAU 28 = DSM 22330
TCTCCTTATATTAGTAATAGTGGGTAGCTCCCACAAAGCTCTAAGTTATTTTATACTTAGAATAAGTGCTGTGGATTGGTTCTTTCTCCAACAGATTCCAAATCTGGAATACTGGTTCAGTAAGGCTCCAACCACGGCTCTTTGTCGTAATTGGTAATGAGTTTGATAACGCAAGACGTTTGATTTAGCATAAGGAAACATGACAAAGAGTTCGTGTCAACCACAGTCAAAACATAATAATCAAAGGAGATTTACTATGCTTTACGTTGGGATTGATGTCGCAAAATACAAACATGACATTGCCGTTATTGATGAATTTGGAAATATTATCCTAGAACACATGCAAATTAAAAACAATCATGAGGGATTTTATCAACTTCATACTTGGCTATCTCATCATGTCGAAAATCCTAACGATATCCGTATCGCACTTGAAGATACGGGACATTACTCACGTAATATTGTCATGTTCTTACGTGCTAATTTTTATCCAACTTTTTCTTACAATCCTTACCTTATCAAAGAATTTGCCAAGTCGGTTTCACTTCGTAAAACGAAAACAGACAAGAAAGATGCTTTAACTATCGCCCGTAAGCTTGCCTCAGATATGCCTGTTATGAGACAAATGCCATCACAAGACATGGATGACCTCAAAGTTTTAACACGTCACCGTGACCGTATCAAACGCAAGATGACTGACTTTAAAGTCCAGTATGTCAAAATCTTAGACTTGATTTTTCCTGAGCTTGCCAAGATTGTCAGTTTACACAATCAGTCAACTAGGCACTTGATTGAAAAATATCCAACACCTGCTAAGATAATCAGAGCCAATAAAACGTCAATTTACAACATCAAAAATCTTAAAGCAGATAAAGCCAAAAGTATTATCATAGCTGCTCGAACAACCGTGGGTAATACTTCTTGGGCGCTTGAATTTGAACTCAAACAAACGCTACAAGCCATTCGATATTTTGAAAAATTGATGACGGAAATCAACACTGAGATTCAAGCATTGATGGATAAGTTAGACCAAGTCATTACCTCTGTTCCTGGTATTTCAACGACACTGGGCAGTATCATTTTAGCGGAAATTAGGAATATTGAGAATTTTCGCAACCCTAATCAGTTACTCGCTTTCGCTGGACTTGAACCGTCTGTCAACCAATCTGGTGAATCTGAACATACTGGAAAAATGGTCAAACGAGGTTCAACACATCTCAGATGGGCACTTTTACAGGCAGCTGAGAAAGTTGCCATATACTCCCCAACTTTTAAGCGTTATCTAGCGCTCAAACGTTCGCAAGGCAAACATTACAATAAAGCTAAGAGTCATGTCGCTAAGAAATTAGTTCGTGTCCTATTTTATCTACTCAAAAACCATAAGTATTTTGACGAAAATCTTTTGACTTAAAGTTCAAAAATTTGTTTTCGTCAGAGTGCTTTTTGTGCGCTCTTTTTTACTCGTTATTTTATTTAAAATTTAGACTTGACTTTTTATATAGTTTGTCTTA
>NZ_JXJT01000058.1 GCF_002441885.1 Pseudolactococcus chungangensis CAU 28 = DSM 22330
GGCTCTTTGTCAACTGTAGTGGGTAGATGAAAAGCTAACATCTAGAGAGGACGAACTTCGTTCTCTCTTTCTTTATGTTCAAAGCAATCAAAACCCGTTTTTTAAAGTTTTCAAAGTTCCTGAAACCAAAGGCATTTCTCTTAATGACTTTGATGAGATTGTTGGTAGCTTCCAGTTTGGCGTTGGAATAAGGCAATTCTAGAGCATTCAAAACCTTGTCTTTGTCCTTTAGAAATGTCTTCAATACCGTCTGGAAAATAGGATTAACAGTGGCTAATTCCTGTTCGATGAGGTTAAAGAAATGGTCCGAGTTCTTCTCCTGGAAATGGAATAAGAGTAGTTGATAGAGTTCATAGTGCTGTCGTAGTTCCTCGGAGAAAGACAGGAGTTTTTCTAGGATTTCCTTGTTAGTCAAATGCATTCGAAACATAGGGCGATAAAATCGTTTATCGCTGAGTTTACGGCTATCTTGTTGTATCAATTTCCAGTAACGTTTCAAGGCACGGTATTCCTGCGATTTTCTGTTGAATTGATTCATAATTTGAATACGGACACGGTTCATAGCACGACTAAGGTGTTGCACGATATGAAAGCGGTCGAGTACAATTTTTGCATTCGGAAAAAGTTGTTTAGCAAGTTGATAATAGGGACTAAACATATCCATGGTAATCACTTTTACCCGATTTCTAACCTTTCTAGGATAGCGAAGAAAGTGGTTTCGGATGGTTGCTTGAGTTCTTCCGTCCAGAATGGCGATGACATTTAGGGAGTCGAAATCTTGAGCGATGAAGCTCATTTTCCCCTTCTTGAAGGCATACTCGTCCCAACTCATCACCTCAGGTAGGGTATTCCAATCCGTTTCAAACTTGAACTCATTGAGCTTTCTCATAACTGACGATGTTGAAATTGATAGCCTGTGTGCAATATGTTGCATTGCTTGATTTTCAATGAGTAATTGAGCGATCTTCTGGTTAACAGCGACAGAGATTTGGTGGTTTTTCTTGACAAGAGGAGTTTCAGCGACCGCCATTTTCCCACATTCTTTACACTTGAACCGACGCTTTCGAAGACGGATAAGTAAAGGGTAGCCAGCAGTTTCTAGGTAGGGGATTTTAGAAGTTTTCTGGTAGTCGTACTTAGCCATTTGTCCCTTGCATTTTGGGCATTTAGGGGCTGTGTAGTCCAAGTGACCGTGGAGTTCTAAGTGAGTTCCCATATCATATTCATCAGTGATAGTGATATTTTTGTCTTTAATTCTGAGAAAATTTGTGATAAGATTTAGTTGTTCCATATGAACCCTTTCTAATGTGAGTTTAGTCGCTTTTCATTATAGGTCATATGGGACTTTTTTTCTATACTCAAAAAGGCTCCATAATCTCCATGGTGGATTTACCCACTACAGAAATTATAGAGCC
>NZ_JXJT01000059.1 GCF_002441885.1 Pseudolactococcus chungangensis CAU 28 = DSM 22330
CGCGAATTGTAAAATTAAGTTAGAAAAATAAAAAGGCATTTATGGTACACTCAAATTGTATTTCCGACGAAAGAAAACAAAGGAGTGTAACCATAAATGACCTACAAACATCTTACCATAGACGAACTGACAATGATAGAATCATATTATCTTCAACATAATAAACCGGTTGAAATCGCTAACCGAATGGGACGTGCTATACAAACTATTTATAATGTAGTCAATAAGTTCAAGCAAGGCAAGACTGCTCTTGATTATTGGCACCAGTATAAAGAAAATAAGAAAAAATGTGGTAGAAAAGTCATTCAATTACCTGCTCATGAAGTAGATTACATTAAAGAGAAAGTCACTCTTGGTTGGACGCCTGACGTCATTATCGGGCGAAAAGAAAGGCCTGTTTCATGCGGTATGAGAACACTTTATCGTTTATTTTCTAAAGGAATATTTGATATTGACACACTACCGATGAAAGGTAAAAGAAAACCCAATGGCCATCAGGAAAAACGGGGAAAACAACAATATCAGCGCTCAATCCATGATAGACCTGATAATTATCCTGATTTCAATTCTGAGTTTGGTCACCTTGAAGGTGATACGATCGTTGGCATTCATCATAAAAGTGCCGTCATTACTTTAGTTGAAAGATTATCTAAAGTAATTATCACGATTAAACCCAACGGCCGTAAGGCATTAGATATTGAAACTGCCCTTAATCAATGGTTTTCTCGCTTCCCTAAAAACTTCTTTAAATCTATTACGTTTGACTGTGGAAAAGAATTTTCTAACTGGAAAGCCATTAGTAACCAACATGATATTGATATATATTTTGCGGACCCTGGAACACCTTCTCAACGCCCATTAAACGAGAATTCTAACGGGATTCTGCGTCGTAATGGACTGCCGAAATCAATGGATTTTAGAGAAGTGAATCAGACATTTATTTCCAGTGTCAGCAATCAACGTAATCATATTCCAAGAAAATCATTGAATTACAGAACACCAATTGAGATATTTTTGAGCTATGTACAAGAAGCATTTTATTCTAACTTAATTTGACAAATCATA
>NZ_JXJT01000006.1 GCF_002441885.1 Pseudolactococcus chungangensis CAU 28 = DSM 22330
CAATTCGTGGGAGTGATGGTGCAAGTATCTCCAGCTTGAATGACTGGGTTTCAAACGATGCCAATTTTGCTTTGACCAATACTTATATCCCACAAGCCAAACTTGCCAATCTTGCTTTGCAAGAAAAAATCAAAGAACTCAATGCCAAAGCACCTAATGCGGTCTTAAATGTTACGGGTCATTCGCTAGGGACAATGGTTTCAGCTCAAGCAGTCGCCAAACTTTATCAAGATGATATGAAAGCTTTTGATAAAATCGGAAAAGTTGTGCTATTTGATGGACCAGATGTTACGAAAAGTCTGAAAAAGATGGGGCTTTCCGATAAAGAAATTCAAAGGATTGGAGAGAAAGTCACTTACTATGTTAATCCTTTTGACATTGTGAGTATGTTGAATAGAACAGAACCCTTGGAAAAACAATTTGGGAAAGTGAACATCATCGTTCCTCTTCATTTCAATTCGACTTTTGATGGGCAAAGTAGTCACGATTTTGGGGAGTTTCAATTGGATGCGCATGGGAATCCTTTGGTTGCGAGCAAATCATTTCATCCGGAGTTGCTTGAAGCAGGAGAAAAACTTGCGAAGTTGATTGACAAAACGATTTCAACGCTTTCAGTAAGTGTCTCAATTACTGGTTTAGCAGGTGCTATCGCTGGGGGAATTACAGGATTGATTGCGCTAGGTTTGACCGCAGTTCAAGCAAAAGAGCTTTATGATTCTTATCAAAATATTATCCAAGTGGCTAAGAAAAAGTCTAAGGCATGGAACACGGCACATATTCCTGACTATCAAAATAGAATTCGATCCGCTACAGGTGCTCAAAAAATCGAATTGAGAGCCGAGTTATTACAGTCAGTTGCTCAAGATGCTGTTTTTCAATCAGAAGATATGGCGATTGAAGTAAAGACAATGGTAGATGAAGCAAAAGAAAAAGTCCAACAAACTATTAATGAAACGCATCAAGCAGTCGGAAATATTGTTCAATATTTAGATTATTGGGAAGTAAACAATCTTCTTTCTGAGTTTAATCTCTCTCAATTTTGGGATACGGGTAATGAAGAAGAAATTAGAAGTAAAACGGATCATTATCAAAAAGAGATGGAACACTTTGCGACAACTTTGATGAAAGTTTCTCAAAATATTCAAGAAGTAGATGCCCAAGGGGCAGTGGGTTTCAGTAAATTAATGTAAAGAATAGTTGAGGGAATGCGAGAAATGTACGAGACTTTTATGAATAATCCCTATCTAAATCCAGGATTATTGAATGAACAATTCGCTGAGGCGATGAAAGTTCAAGAACGATATGCAATTCAAGAAATTTTAAAAGCTAAAAAACTTTCAATCGAAATGCAAAGAAAGGCTCTTGATAAAAAATTAGATACGAAGAAAGAAGAAATGAAAAAATTTGCGAGTCAAACAGTCGCTTCAAATTTTAAGGAAGGATTGACGGGTAAAGCTGCCGAAGCGGCAGAAACACAGTTAAATTTATCAAAGTTTCAGCCAAGTTTTAATAATCCGATCAAGGGATAGACAAATGGACAATAATGAGAGATGGCGACTTGAAGAAGAATACGACGAAAAAATGAGATTAATCAATCAAGCGGAAGAGACAATTGAGGATTACCGCAATCAATTTCATCGAAAAACAAGTGATTTAGCTGATTATATTCATCGGTTTTATCATGAGTTGGAGAGCGAGTATGGGCGTCCCAATACCCAGCACTTTGAAGAAAATGTCGCTGAGTTTAACTGGTTTCTAAAACAAAAACAACAAGAGCTTGAAGAAACACGTGACGAAGCACGTAGAGATTATTACAGGAAAATGGAAGAATAGTTTTTTGTGAAGTCTAAATAAAGATATACCTACACCTAATGTTGCTTATCTCAATAGTATTTTACCCAATCATTGCTTTCAACATCTTAGATATGTTTTATTTATCAGGTTTTAATAGTAGTTTCTTACGATAGATAGTTAGTGCGCATATATCAGTTGTAACATCTTAAAAAACCGACAGAGTAGAATATAGTATAGTATAGTTGAGTTGAGTATACCTTACAAACCAAACCTATCATTTATAGAGCCAAAAGAAAGGCAATTAGAGTTGCATTGCCTTGCTTTTGGGGTTCTAATTGTCTTTAGCCTGATCGTCTGACATAAGCAATCGTGCAAAATGTCACATCACTTAAAGCCACCCCCAATGCTTAAAAGCATTGACGATACCATGGTCGGTATTGGCAGTTGAGGTAAATTCAGCAATTGTTTTGAGCTCATCTATGGCATTTCCCATGGCAGTTGCATGGTCAACTGATTCTAGTAGGTGAATGTCATTTGGACCATCACCAAATCCGTAAGTTTCGCCAGTAAAGCCTAATAATTCAACGACTTTCTTGAAGCCTGTCCCCTTGTTTGAACCCGCATTGATGATATCAATGGAATAAGGCGTATTCTTGAAGTAATTAAATTCAGGCACTAGATTTTGATAATAGGCGACATCGGATGCTTGATTGCTGAAAATTAGGAGCATGTTAATTTCGTCTGTCAAGTAGCGCGTGTCATTGACTGTTGGTAATGGTGCATCGGTATAACCGTAAGCATCTTTGACAAGAGGGGTCATCTCAGAAACACAGTAACTTTCCTTATTATAAAACGCAAGGGCTTGATGTTTAGCTTCTGCTAATGTTTTCAGTCTCTGGATATTAGCCACCGCCATTGGCTCGTGGTAAATAGTTTCGCCCTCAACGATGATATATTGACCGTTCATAGCTACCACACTCGTAATACCTGACTGAGCCATGAGTGAGTCTAATTCAAAATGCCCACGCCCAGTAGCAATGACAGGTAAAACACCGTTGCGTCGAATGTGGTGGAGGGCTTGAATAACTTCCTCGTCTAGTTTGCTTTGTTGGTTTAAAAGCGTGCCATCAAGGTCGAAAAATGCCATCGCATGATATGTCTTGTTTATATTTTCCATACAATTAGTATAACAAATTATGGTATAATTATAGTAATTATGGCTAAAAAAACTCAGAAAAAAACACAAAAAAATAGAAAAATATCCAAAAAAGCTCAGGCTGAACAAGCAGAAAGACGAAAACTTGTCGCTCTGTTTGTCAGCTTATTTTTGCTAGTCTTTGCCGCAACACGTCTTGGCGTGGTCGGGATTTCGCTCTATAACTTAATTCGCATCGCAGTCGGCAGCCTCGCCTATCCAGTCATCATCGCAGCTATTCTCATCATTATACTACCCATCTTCAAAAAAGAATTCTCATCAGAACACCGCAAATCTGTCGTCGGTCTGATTTTAATCTTTTTGTCAATGGTACTGGGCTTTCAGGCATATTTTGACAAATTAACAGGGACTAACCACACTTGGACTCTGGTTTCAAGTCAGCTTCTTAAATTAAAAGTGACAGAGTTTGTGGGCGCGGGGATGCTTGGGCATGCCATTTATTCGCCATTGAAACTTTTATTTTCAGTTATCGGTGTTTATTTGCTTGCAGGATTTTTGCTCTTATCAGGTTTATACTTCCTATCACCACAATTTTGGCAGAACGTTTTTGCCAAACTAAAAGCAAGTTCAGTAGCGCGACATACTAAGCGTCAAGACAAAAAAGTAAAACGTCAAGAAGCGCGCGAAGTGGCAGAAAAAGCAGCAGCTGTCACCGCAGCCATGCCAATTGAACTAGCAGAAGAGCTTGAACCAGTAAGTATTGACCCACAAGAATTGTCTGCACCAAGTAACTATGATGTCTTACCTTACAAAGAACCTGAGATAGTTATGCCAGACTATGAACCAGAAACAGGCGAAATCATAACACCAGAAACGACTGCAGATGACGCGATGCAAGAAGATGATAATCAACCTATCAATTTCACAACAACACCCGAGATGTCTCGTTATCGCCTACCTGATGCCTCTTTACTTGCGCCGACACCCATTAAAAATCAAGCTAATGAGCGTAAGAATGTTCAACATAATATTAAAATATTAGAGACAACCTTTAAAAGTTTTGGCATTCAAGCCACAGTCGAGTCTGCAGTAGTTGGCCCGTCAGTCTCTAAATATGAAATTAAGCCTGCAACAGGTGTTAAAGTCAGCCGTATTTTAAATCTACAAGACGATTTGGCATTAGCTCTGGCAGCAAAAGATGTCAGAATTGAGGCACCAATCCCAGGTAAATCAGTTGTTGGTATTGAAATTCCTAACTCAGAAGTCGCTATGGTTGGTTTCCGTGAGATGTGGGAAAATGCGCGGACCAATCCGGAAGAACTCTTAGAAGTACCACTTGGTAAGGCAGTTGATGGCACAATTAAAACTTTTAACCTCGCTAAAATGCCCCATATCCTAGTTGCAGGTTCTACAGGTTCAGGAAAGTCAGTCGCTGTTAACGGTATTATTACCAGCGTCCTGATGAAAGCTCTACCTAGTCAAGTTAAGTTCCTCATGATTGACCCTAAAATGGTCGAACTGGATGTCTATAATGACATTCCACATCTCCTCATACCAGTCGTGACCAACCCACGTAAGGCAGCTAGAGCCTTGCAAAAAGTCGTGGATGAGATGGAAAACCGCTATGAACTTTTCCGTCGAGTCGGTTCACGTAATATCGAAGGCTATAATGCTAAAGTCGAAAAATTCAACGCTGAAAATCAAGAAAAACAACAGGCTTTACCACTTATCGTTGTTATCGTTGATGAGCTAGCCGACTTGATGATGGTCGCATCCAAAGAAGTCGAAGATGCTATCATTCGGATTGGGCAAAAAGCACGTGCGGCAGGTATTCACATGATTCTTGCAACACAGCGTCCATCAGTTGATGTCATCAGTGGTTTGATTAAAGCCAATGTACCAAGTCGAGTTGCTTTCGCTGTCTCATCTGGTACTGATTCTCGGACCATCATTGATAGCAATGGTGCAGAAAAACTACTCGGTCGTGGGGATATGCTTTTCAAACCGATTGATGAAAATCACTCGATTCGTTTGCAAGGTGCCTTTTTATCAGATGACGATGTTGCTAGTGTCGTTGACTTCATAAAAAACCAAGCCAGCGCAGATTATGATGAAACTTTTGACCCAGGTGAAGTGGCAGAAGATGATGCCAGAAGTTTTGATAGTAATGGAAGTGCCGGTACATCAGATTCTGGAGACCCACTTTTCGAGCAAGCTAAACAGCTCGTTATCGAAAGCCAAAAAGCCTCAGCATCCATGCTACAACGTCGCCTTTCGACAGGCTTTAACAGAGCCACACGTATCATGGAAGAGCTAGAGGCAGCCGGCATTATCACACCTGCTGAAGGTACAAAACCTCGGAAAGTTTTAGTAGCGCATCTGGAAGAGCCTGCGGCTGATACTGAAAATGGAGGTAACCATGACAGTATTTGATGAGCTATCACGCGTAACAGCAGAAACCTTACCTCAGTTTACCGTTATCTCAGGGGAAAATGACGATATTATTTCTGAGCTGAAAACGCAAATCCTAGAGAAAATCGGCTTTGATTCATCTGATTTATCTCAGGCCTATTTCGACATGACAGAGTCTGACCCCGATTTAGCACTCGAAGAATTGGAAAGCCTCCCTTTTTTTGGAGACGGCATGCTCGTTGTATTTGAAAACCTTTGGGATTTAACGACAGTCAAAAAATCAGTCTTAAATGACAAGCAATTAACACGGTTAGAGCATTTTTTAGACCATCCGCTTGAGTCAACTCAGGTCATTTTTATCTTTCATGGCAAGCTAGATGGTAAGCGTCGGATTGTCAAAAAACTTAAAAAAATAGCCTTTGATTTAGAGGCAACTGACTTAAAATCAAATGAATTGACCCAGTATTTTGTTTCTGATTCAGGTTTACAACCTAATATTGTTAATCTAATCATTGAGAAGTCAAATGCTAATTTTGCCATCATCAGACAGAATATCGAAATGGTCAAAACCTATGCGGATGGTAGAGCAATAACGCCTGATGATGTCCAAGCAGCAGTACCCAAATCCCTATCTGACAATATTTTTGACCTGACGGAGTTGATTTTGAAGTCAAAATTAGTTGATGCACGGGCTTTGGTAGCAGATTTGGTGTTGCAGGGAGAAGATGAGATTAAGTTGTTGTCGATTTTGACGACAAATTTTCGCTTGTATTTTCAAATCAAACTTTTATTAGATAAACACTATACAGACCGCCAATTGGTAGAGTTTTTGAAGATTAATCCTTACCGTTTGAAATTTTTGGTTGGGCCTGCGCGAGCTAGAAGCAAAGCTTTTTTGGCTCAAGCCTTGCGCCAGTTGATTGACACTGACTTCAAAATCAAGTCAGGTCAGGCAGATAAAAAATTTCTTTTGGATATGGCTTTGATTCGCTTATCGGGGATAAAATAAATGAATGAGACTGAGATATATTGTGCAGTCAACGATTGAAAAAGCAAATCGGGTGTTAAATTAATCACCTGATTTGCTTTTTTTGTATTATCGTCATGCTAGCTTGTCAAGAAGAAGGAAATATGAACTGCTCTTCTTGACGACGATATGGTAAATTATTCAATGGTCATAGAGATTTAGCAAATTTATATTGTTTCCGAGAAAGATTCCCAAATTCGCACGAAATCGACTTTTTTGTGACTAAAATCGTATTGTTTCTGAGAAAGATTCCCAATTTCGCACGAAATCGACTTTTTTGTGACTAAAATCGTATTGTTTCTGAGAAAGATTCCCAATTTCGCACGAAATCGATGTTTTTGTGACCAAAATCGTATTGTTTCCGAGAAAGATTCCAAAATTCGCATGAAATCGATGTTTTTGTGACCAAAATCGTATTGTTTCTGAGAAAGATTCCCAATTTCACACGAAATTGATGTTTTTGTCACTAAATTTACATGAATGTATTTAATTCAATTTAGTACTACTTCTCGTGATCAATAATGTTTCTTTACAATTTTCTTGCCGTAATATCTCCGTTTAGGTATTCCGTAATTTTCAAGTATCTGAGCAAATCGACCGTTTTCAAAATCATGATTCATCACACGCATTATCTCGTATCCTTCTCGAATTAGATCCGATTCTCTTTGCCTTTCATTTGCCCGCTCATTCACATTACTGCTATATTTTATAAGACCATCAGCTTCTAAAATAATTTTTCGACCTTTAAATTCAAATAAAAAATCAACACGATACTTCTTTTTATTTTGACAAATCACTTGGTGTTGTTGAACTGGGATTATGACACCTGCCACATATAATTTAAGGCGAACTTTAGTCTCAAATGGTGATTCATCCAGTCTACTTGCAAATGATACTAGATGTCTTAATTTTGCAACCCCAGATTTCTGCTTTTGAGACTGACAATAGTTTAAAATTGTTTCTACACTGATTTCATTTTTATATAAATGATGACTAATTGATGAAATAGCTGAAATTTCTGTGTCGTTGACAGCAAGTTCAAGTAGTAAATCAACGAGTGTGATCACATTAAATCCTTTATATTTGCTCTTTTTAAAATAGGGTCGAATGTGCGTAATCGCTGTTCTATTTTTTATTTTCTTGTTAGATTGTACCGTATGAATTTCCAAAGGCAATTCCTCCCACCGTGGAGTTTCATAGAGAATTGCTGCATTTGTGTAACAAAAAATAGTATCAGGATTGTTTTTGGCATAATCTGTCATCATATTCAATAGTATTTGATTTTTATCTGTTTCTATCATCTATATCATTTCTCCAAATAAATTCTTTTCTACTTTAGAATACGTATTTTACGCTTAATTGTTATAATATAGACAATGTTTTTATGTACTCATCAGTCCAAACTAGATTTTTCAACATAAATTGAGATTGAATAAAATTTTCGAAAAAATGATAGATTAAATTATGCTAAATTTATACTTTCGTCATCTGAAATCAATGGCTTTATTTATTTTTTGTTAAAAATAAATAAAGCATGATACAATGGAGTAACAGTTATTTGATCTTATAACATCAAGTTAGCGTATCATGATCCTTAATTAAATATGATATAGAAAAGGAGTAACAGCAATGACAATTTCAGCTGAGCATTACGACGAGTTAGTATCAATTCGTCACCATACTCATGAAAACCCTGAGCTGTCAGGTCAAGAATTTCAAACAACAGCATTTTTAAAGCGATATCTTGAAGATTTAGATATCCAAGTATTAGATACAGGTCTCAAAACGGGTTTAGTGGCTCAGCTCGGTCAAGGAAAACCTGTGATTGCCTTGCGAGCAGATATTGATGCGCTTCCGATTTTAGAAAATACAGGGTTAGCGTTTGCTTCTAAAAATGATGGTGTCATGCACGCTTGTGGTCATGATTTGCATCAAACAACTTTACTGGGTGCTGCAAAGATTTTGAAAAATCGTGAGGCTGAGTTGCAGGGAACAGTTAAACTGATTTTTCAACATGCCGAAGAAATCCATATTGGGGCAGATGAGATCATTGCGACTGGTGTCTTATCAGATGTGCAAGCAGTTCTTGGTTACCATAATATGCCGACACTGCCAGTTGGGCAGATTGGTATTCGAGAAAAAGGCATCATGGCTGCTGTTGATCAATTTTTTGTGACGGTTAAAGGTGTTGGCTCGCATGCTGCATACCCACATGAGGGTGTAGATAGTATTGTGGCGACTACTGCTATTATTTCAAGCTTGCAGCAACTGGTTTCGCGTAATATTGATCCACAACACGCTGTTGTCGTTTCTGTTACGCATATGGTAGCCGGTAATACTTGGAATGTCCTACCGGATGATGCCATTTTTGAGGGGACAATCCGAACGTTTGATACAGCCGACCGCTCTCTTGCCAAAAAACGATTTTATGATGTCACTGAAAATGTTGCGAAAGCTTACGGTGTGACAGCAGAAATTGATTGGATTGTTGGGCCTAATGTGACTTACAATAATCCAGAATTATCTGCGTTTTTATTCGAAAAAACGAGTGCTTGGCACGATGATGTTGTCATACCCGAAGCATCAAATGCTGGTGAAGATTTCGCGACTTATGTAGAGCAGATACCGGGTGTTTTTGCTTTCATTGGCAGTAATGCGCCAGGCAGTCCTGGTCTACATTTCTCTGACATGGTACTGAAAGATGAGACTATTCCTGTTGCAGTTGATTATTATGTCAATAATGCTTTTGCTCTGTTGGAAAAGTTAAGAAAAGGCTGAAGTTAGAGCAGCTCTAAAAGTCAAATTTTACAAATGAGAAAAGTAATGTGAGGGAGAGGTTACATTACTTTTTGATTAGTACAAATTGTTCAAGTTTTTATATGCTTAAGTTGATATGTTATACCATAGATATATCCCCTGAACTTATCACATCATTTTTTGACAATCATCATAAAATTTGCTAAAATAGTCTAAAGCAAAGAAAGCAAGTGGCGCGGGTGGAGCTTGAAAATGAATATGAGCGCTTGATTGATTAAAACAATCAAGAATTCAGGTGGAACCGCGTCGATAAGGCGTCCTGATACTAGAACACAATGTGTGTTGAGTATCTGGGCGTTTTTGTGTTCTATGCAACATTTTAAATGGCAAGACAGTCGTAATGGAGGAATTATGTCAAAAAAACTATCATTTCAAGAAATCATCCTAACGCTCCAAGAATTTTGGAGTAAGCAAGGTGCTAATCTTATGCAAGCCTACGATAACGAAGTAGGTGCAGGCACCATGTCGCCTTATACTTTTTTACGTGCCAATGGTCCAGAACCGTGGAACGCTGCTTATGTGCAGCCATCACGTCGCCCAGCAGACGGTCGCTATGGGGAAAACCCAAATCGCCTGTTCCAACACCACCAATTTCAAGTGGTGATGAAGCCATCTCCTAAAAATATCCAGCAGCTCTACTTGGATAGCCTTGCAGCATTGGGCATTAATGCCCTAGAGCATGATATTCGTTTCGTCGAAGATAACTGGGAAAATCCGTCTATGGGTGCTGCTGGGATTGGCTGGGAAGTTTGGCTGGATGGGATGGAAGTAACGCAGTTTACGTATTTCCAGCAAGTCGGCGGGATTGAAGTCGATTCTGTGACGTCTGAGATTACCTATGGTCTCGAGCGTTTGGCGTCTTATATCCAAGAGGTTGAGTCGGTTTATGACCTTGAATGGGGCAATGGTGTGCTTTATGGTGATATTTTTACCGAGCCTGAGTATGAGCATTCTAAATTTGCTTTTGAGGAAATCGAAACAGATACTTTTTTGACGCTCTTTGATACTTATGAAGCGCAATCAACTAAATTGCTTGATTTGGGTCTCGTGCATCCTGCCTATGATTTCATCTTGAAATCAAGCCATACTTTTAACTTGCTAGACGCGAGTGGTGCGGTTTCTGTTACGGAGCGTGCGGGTTATTTGCACCGCGTGCGGACGATGGCACGCAAAGTGGCGCGTACTTTCATCAATGAGCGTGCAAAACTTGGTTTTCCGCTCTTGAAAGATGTAGCATTACGCGATAAATATCTGGGAGAAAATGGCAAATATACGGAAGTTGCTGGAGGTGACAAATAATGGCAAACTATTTACTTGAAATTGGCGTGGAAGAAATGCCAGCGCACCTTGTAAGTGCTGCGTCTCAACAACTTGCAAGGCGCACGGCTGACTTTTTGACAGAAAACCGCGTGACCTTTGAAACCATCACTAAATTCTCAACACCACGCCGTCTGGCTGTTTTGGTCAATGGTCTAGCAGATACCTCAGCGTCAATTGACGAAGAAGTCAAAGGCCCATCAGCCAAAATTGCCAAAGATGCAGAAGGCAACTGGTCAAAAGCTATCCAAGGTTTCTCACGTGGTCAAGGTGTCACACCAGATGACTTGGTCCTAAAAGGCGATTACTACTACGCCAATAAACACATCGCAGGCAGCGCAACAGCTGATATTTTGACGAAAATCGGCAGCGATGTCATTAGCAAAATGAACTTTTCGACCTACATGAAGTGGGCGAATAACAACTTCCTTTTCGTCCGTCCAATCCAGTGGCTCGTTAGTTTGCTTGATACAGACCTCGTGCCCTTTGACCTGCTCGATGTCACAGCAAGCAACGTGACTTACGGGCACCGGTTCTTGTTCGACGATACAATCGTTTTAGAAAATGCGTCAGATTATGAAACAAGTCTGAAACAAGCCTTTGTCGTAGCAGATGCAGACGCTCGTAAAGCAACAATCCAAGCACAAATTGCAAGCCTTGCCAAAGCCAATAGCTGGGAGATCTACCTAGAACCAGGCTTGCTTGAAGAAGTCAATAACCTAGTAGAATACCCAACAGCTTTCGTGGGTGACTTCGATGCCAAATATTTGGAAGTGCCAGAAGAAGTGTTAGTCACATCAATGCGTGAACATCAACGTTATTTCGAAGTGCGTGATTTGGCTGGTAACCTCCAACCACATTTCATTTCAGTCAGAAACGGGAATGCTGAGCACATTGAAAATGTCGCCAAAGGGAACCAAAAAGTTTTAGTCGCGCGTCTGGAAGATGCTGAATTTTTCTGGCGTGAAGACCAGAAACTCAAAATTGCTGATTTGGTTGAGAAACTCAAAAAAGTGACTTTCCATGAAAAAATCGGATCAGTCCACGCCCACATGGGACGTGTGAAATTAATTGCTGAGAAATTACGTCAGCAAGCCAACTTGCCAGCAGATTACGATGCAAAACTTGATCGCGCTGCTGATATTTACAAATTTGACCTCTTGACGGGCATGGTCGGTGAATTTGACGAGTTGCAAGGTGTTATGGGTGAAAAATATGCGCGCCTTGCAGGTGAAGATGCGGCAGTAGCTACAAGTATTCGTGAACACTACTTACCAACATCAGCTGACGGCGCCTTGCCAGAAACTGAAATCGGTGCAGTCCTTGCCATTGCTGATAAACTGGATACCATTCTCTCATTCTTCACGGTTGGCTTGATTCCAAGTGGTTCAAACGATCCCTATGCCCTTCGTCGTGCGACAGCAGGTATTTTACGAATTATTGAAAATCAAAACTGGGATATTGAGCTGGATACGCTTATCGCCGAACTTTATACGCTTGACTTAAATGGTTTCAGCTATGACCGCAAAGCTGATGTCATGACCTTTATCAACGGTCGTGTGGCTAAGATGCTTGAAGGCACAGCGCGTTATGACATCATCGAGGCAGTTTTAGCGACTGGTTCGCTTGATGTGGCAGGTTTAAGAGCAGCAGCTCAAGCCATTGATGCGAAAACAAGCGATGCTGACTTTAAAACATCAGTCGAAAACTTGGCACGTGTCTTTAACTTGGCAAGTAAACTTGAAACGGTATCAGCAATTGACGAAAATCTCTTTGAGAATGCATCTGAAAAAGCGCTGTTTGCGGCTAACCAAGCCTTGACATTGACAGACGATAGCACACAAAATATCATCGCTTTATTCGCCTTATCAGCTCCAATCAGTGATTTCTTTGATAACACGATGGTCATGATAGACGATCAAGCCCTTAAAAATAACCGTTTGAGCTTGCTTGCTGACATCGCAGGAAAAGCAGGTCAAATCGCTGACTTCACATTGATTAATACAAAATAATCAAGTATATACGCACGTTTAGGAGTAAAAAAATGGTAACACCTCAAGATATTGAAAGAATTAATGAACTTGCTCGTAAGAAAAAGACAGAAGGCCTCACAGAAGCCGAGAAAGTCGAGCAAGCAGAACTTCGCCAAGCTTATCTTTCTGGCGTTAAATCAAGCTTGCGCCACCATGTCGAGTCAATCAAGGTCGTAGACCCTGATGGTAATGATATCACACCTAAAAAAGCTAGAAAAGCGCAATATGATAAAGGTTTGCGCGATACTTTATAAACAATTAATCATAAAAATGGTGCTGGAAGTCATTTCCAACACCTTTTTTTCTTAAACGCAAGTAGACTGAGGCCTATCTATGATTGCGTATTGCTTTATACGGGTTTCTTCAGTATAATTTGATTGATGGGAACGTTGACAAATCAGACATGAGGTGACTCAGAAAAAAATTATAACTGCTAATCATTATTTTTGTCATATCAAATTGAGAAGATTGGGGGAAAATATGACGTATTGGATTGGCGTTGATATTGGGACAACAGCGACGAAAGCTGTCCTTTTTACAGCATCAGGAAAAGTTAAGGCAAGTTATACGATAGCGTATGACCTTTATCGTGATTCTTCAGGGATGGCGGAAGAAGTACCAGAAGATATTTTCGATGCCGTAATTGGCACCATACGAGCGGTATCTGATAGCCTAACCGTAACAGATAAACTAGCGGGTATTGGTTTTTCGGCACAGCAACATTCATTAATTGGAGCTGCTTATGATTTTAGACCATTAACGCGCGTCATAACATGGGCTGATATGCGGGCTAATGAAGAGGCAACAACTTTAAGAAACTCTGAGCAAGGACATGCTATTTTCATGCGGACAGGTACACCGATTCAGCCGATGTCACCCTTAGCAAAATTGCTTTGGTTAAAAAACAAGCATCCCGAGCGATTTCAGGCAGTGCGATACTTCATGGATATCAAAACCTATGTGTTTAACAGGTTATTTGGTGTTTATAAGCTAGATTTATCACTTGCTAGTGCGACTGGTCTTTACCACCTAGAGAATCAGCAGTGGGATTATGAGATTCTAGATATGTTAGGTATCACACGTGATAAGTTGCCTGAGATTGTTTCACCTTACGAAATTGAATCCGGCTTATCATTAGACGATGCGCAAAAAATGAATATTCCACCAGACACATCATTTATTTGGGGCGCAGCCGATGGTCCGATGTCTAATCTAGGCGTTAATGCCATGCAATCGAGTATTGCGGCTCTAACCATAGGGACATCAGGCGCTATTCGTGTCATGATAGACCAACCTCTTGTTGATAAAAAAGCAAGGACTTTCACCTATGCTCTGGATGAAACACATTGGGTTATAGGTGGTGCGACAAATTCTGGTGCATCTGTACTGGCTTG
This sequence comes from Pseudolactococcus chungangensis CAU 28 = DSM 22330, assembly GCF_002441885.1. Classification (GTDB taxonomy): domain Bacteria; phylum Bacillota; class Bacilli; order Lactobacillales; family Streptococcaceae; genus Pseudolactococcus; species Pseudolactococcus chungangensis. The sequence goes on from NZ_JXJT01000006.1 coordinate 13,951, forward strand.
GCTAAAAGAGCAGGTCTTTGCTGACAAACTCACGTTGGAAGAAATGACAACAATGGCAGAAAAAGTTCCACCTGGTAGTCAAGGCTTGATTTTTCATCCCTATCTGGGAGGTGAACGGGCACCGATTTGGGATGCGACGGCGACGGGTGCCTTCTTTGGTCTTGGCTATGAACACGGTCAAGCAGAGATGGCGCGTGCTGTTATAGAAGGGATTACCTATAACATCCATGCCATTGCATATGCACTTGAGGAAGTAGTCGGCGAGATAAAAAGCATTCAAGCAACGGGAGGCTTTGTAAACTCTGAACTTTGGTTACAGATTCTTGCTGATATTTTTGAAATGCCAATTCATATTCCTGAAAGTCAAGAGGCTGGTTGTTTGGGTGCTATCATTTTATCGCAAAAAGCACTGGGGGTGATTTCAGATATTGATGAAGTCGCCAAGCAAGTAACGACTAGTACAGTCTATATGCCTTTGCCAGAGCATTTTTCTACTTACCGTGAACTAGAAAGACTCTATACTGAGTTACTCGCGCATTATCAAACGAGATATGGCAAATTGTCGGCATTTAAAAAAAGATAAATTCACAACCTTTTTCTGAAAATTCTGTTAAAAATATGGTATAATTTCTATAACTTAAAAAATGAGAGGCTTTTCAAACATGACTTTTGACAACACTGATCAACTGGGGGTCAATACGATCCGCACGCTTTCTATGGATGCTATCCAGAAAGCAAATTCAGGTCACCCAGGACTTCCTATGGGTGCAGCGCCAATGGCTTATGTCCTCTGGAGCAAATTCCTTAATGTCAACCCTTTGACGCATCGTGATTGGTCAAACCGTGACCGTTTCGTCCTGTCAGCTGGGCATGGTTCAGCGATGCTTTATTCACTCTTGCATTTGGCAGGTTATGATGTGACGATTGACGATTTGAAAAATTTCCGTCAATGGGGCAGTAAAACACCAGGACACCCAGAAGTGGATTGGACAGATGGTGTTGAAGCAACGACTGGACCATTAGGTCAAGGGATCGCCAATGCGGTTGGTCTGGCCATGGCTGAGGCACATTTGGCTGCGACTTATAACCGTCCAGGTTATGAGATTGTTGATCACTATACTTATGCGCTTAATGGTGATGGCGATTTGATGGAGGGTGTTTCTCAAGAAGCCGCATCTCTCGCAGCTCAGCTCAAATTAGGTAAGCTTGTTTTATTATACGATAGCAATGATATCTCTTTGGATGGGCCAACTTCAAAATCATTTCCAGACAATATTAAAATGCGTTTCGAATCTTATGGCTGGCAACATATTTTGGTTAAAGATGGCAATGACTTAGCAGAAATTGAAGCCGCGATTATCCGTGCCAAGGCTGAAACTGACAAACCAACGATTATCGAAGTGAAAACAATCATTGGTTTTGGTGCCGAAAAACAAGGCACATCTGGCGTTCACGGTGCACCATTGGGCCCTGAGGGTGTTGCTTTTGCTAAGGAAAACTATGGTTGGGATTATCCTGACTTTACAGTGCCAGCAGAGGTTAACAAACGTTTCCTTGAAACGCTACGTGCGCGTGGTGAAAGTCTTGAACAAGTTTGGCGTGAAACATTTGATGCCTATGCACAAGACTATCCAGAGCTTGCCAAACAATATGCGAATGCTTTTAGCAATGTCACACCTGAGCTTGAATTGCCCAAATATGAGCTCGGTACATCAGCTGCAAGCCGTGTAACATCACAAGAAACGATTCAAAAATTATCAGCACAACTGCCAAACCTTTGGGGGGGGTCAGCTGACCTTTCTGCCTCGAATAATACTATGGTCAAAGTCGAAAGCGATTTTGAGGCAGGTAATTATGCTGGTCGTAATATCTGGTTTGGTGTGCGTGAATTTGCCATGGCAGCAGCGATGAATGGGATTGCTCTTCATGGCGGCACACGTGTCTATGGCGGGACGTTCTTCGTCTTTTCTAACTATCTCTTGCCAGCTGTTCGTATGGCTGCTTTGCAAGATATCCCTACCGTTTATGTCTTGACACATGACTCAATTGCAGTCGGTGAAGATGGCCCAACGCATGAACCAGTGGAACAATTGGCAAGTGTCCGTTCAATGCCTAACCTTAACGTGATTCGCCCTGCGGATGGCAATGAGGTGATTGCGGCTTGGCGTCGTGCGGTGACTGAAACCAAACGCCCAACGGCTTTGATTTTGACCCGTCAAAACTTACCAGTTTTACCTTATACAGCTGAACTTGCTGAAGAAGGCGTTAATCGTGGTGCCTACATCATTTCGCCTGAGCAAAAAGATGCTGATTTAGACGGTATCATCATTGCGACAGGTAGCGAAGTAAAACTTGCAATTGACACACAAACTGAGCTTGCTAAAGACGGGACGAATGTGCGCGTCGTATCAATGCCTGCACAAAATATCTTTGATGAACAGTCAGCTGATTACAAAGAAGAAATTTTACCACTTGCCGTGACGAAACGTCTAGCTATCGAAGCGGGTACAAGCTTTGGTTGGGGTAAATATATCGGCCTTGCTGGCAAAACGTTAACCATCGACACTTGGGGTGCCTCAGCACCAGGCGATAAAGTTTTCCAAGAATATGGCTTTACAGTTGAGAACGCTGTTAAGATTTATCGTGATTTGTAAATTATTTTGATAGAAAATAAAGATAGTCTGAGGCTTATGCTCCAGACTATTTTTGATATCATTTACAAGGTTAGAGCGTGCTGTCTAACTTTATTAAGAAAGAGTTGGCGTTTTTTTAACGTGTTGCTTTCGCGTCCTAGATTACCCAAGACCATTATTTTCTTTGTTTTAATGCCACAATGGTTGAGTACAGCATTTTTTAGGCTAGAAATGCCATAAGAATCTGGAACGGAAATGAAACCTGAGAATAAGCGATACCAGAAAGTTGGCGCCATAGAAGTTGTGATAATATCTGCTGTTTTACCTTTCAAGAGTGGTTTAAATTGGCGACCACGTAAATAATTTAGGAAGAAGTTGCCTTGCTGATTACTTGAATAAGCAATACGAGGTGTGAAAACACGGTCAATCCAACCTTTTAACAGACTTGGCATGGTACTCCACCAGATCGGATAGATAAAGATAAAATGGTCAGCCCATTGAATTATCGCTTGTGATTTTTCAATTTCAGGGTCGTCAGGCATGTGTTCACGATAACCTAAACGCAAAACAGGGTCGAAGCTCATTTTGTTAAGTTCAAGTGTTTCAATCTCATGTTTACTGCGGTCTAAATTGTTGACAACTTCATCAAAAATTGCTGCTGAGAAACTTTGTTCGTCGGGATGCCCATTGATAACTAAAATCTTCATGATTATTTCCTATCCTTTATCTGATTTTCAATATGTGTAACACCTAGCGCTAACTTCCCTAAAAGGGTCTGGAGTTGCGAGATTTCATTTTCCTCAAATGATTGAAAGAGCAGTTTGAGTGCTGATGTTTCGATTTCTTGATTTCTAGTTTTACATGCCCAAGCTTTTTCGGTTAATTCAAGCCAAACGGCATTTTGCTTGCCTGAGTGAAACTGGACGTAATCATTTTTAGCTAATGATTGTGCTAATTTTTTGATATTTTGACGCGAACAACCGAGTTTGACGGCCAATTCACTCAGGTTGCTAGGTTCACTACTTGCCTGTAATAGGGTGATGAGCATGTATTGTTTCATCGTCACTTCTTCTTGCAAGAGATTTCCAACCGTTTGCATTCTGTTTGCAAGTATAAAAATAGAAGCGAAAACTTCTTGCGTTTGGGTAGGGGCGTGTTCAATCATGTTTTTACCTCGTATCGTAATTAATTACCACAATACAGTAATTAGTTACGATTTGCAAGTTATTCTTTTAATTTGTATTTCAAAAAAATATTTATTTTTACCCGGAGTGTTTGATTCGGGGCAATTCCCATGGTATTAATTATTTTTATGACTTGTTAAAACATCAAAAGTAGTTTATAATGTTTCAGTGGAATCGCTTACTAAAAATTTGTAAGTGGTGAAAATAGGAGACAAATGCAACAAGAAAAAACACGCAAGTTTGGTCTTTTGATGTCGATTGCGATGATTATTGGGATTGTGATTGGATCAGGTATATTTTTCAAAGCAGATGATATTCTAATTCAAACTAACGGAAATATTATGATGGGCTGTCTTGTCTTGCTATTAGGGGCTCTCGGAATTATATTTGGTGGGATTACCATTTCAGAATGGGCTAAGTTGACTGATGATGCGGGAGGGCTTATTTCGTATGCAGAAAATGCTTTTGGTAAATTATTTGCTTTTTTACTGGGTTGGTTTCAGAGTACGGTTTATTTCCCAGCGTTAGTTGCGATTGTTTCCTTTGTGGCGGCAAACTATACATTGGCGCTTTTTCCTTTCTTAGGTAGTGCGACATACGGTATCTGGCTGATGACTTTAGTCTATTTAATAGCTATTTATGGCATAAATCTTTTGTCGAGTAAACTATCAGAGATTTTTCAGACATCATCCATGTTTATTAAGTTGATTCCTCTCTTTTTGATTGCGATTTGTGGCTTAATATTTGGGAACCCACATGCTATTGCATCACATTCGATTACTTTGCCAATTATGCTATCGTCAACAGGTGCCATCGTAGCTGTCGCTTTCTCTTATGATGGTTGGGCTGTTGCACCATCCATTGGCCATGAAATCAAAAACTCGAAACGCAATTTACCCTTGGCACTCATCATTAGTCCTCTTATTATTTTGACAGTCTATGTCAGCTATTTTGTCGGCATTTCCCTGATGATTGGGCCTGGTGAGATTATGAAAATGGGAGATTTAGCTTTTTCTGAAGCAGCTGAGCGTTTGTTTGGACCGGTGGGGGAGCGACTTATGCTGGTTGCGGTGATTATCTCTGTTCTGGGGACGCTTAATGGCTTGGTGGTTGCAAATATTCGGGCGCCTTACTTTCTGGCTTTACGCAAGGAGCTGCCGTATAGCGATAAAATCGGTGTGCTACATCCGAAATTTAACTTGTCTATTTTATCTACTTTGATGAGCTTTGTCATGTCATTGATTTGGTTGGGGATTCATTTTTTGTCGCTCACAGTGCCAAGTATCAGCAGGTTTGGAATTGATATCTCGTCAATTCCGATTGTTATTATGTATCTCTTTTATACAGGGCTATATGTGGGCGTGATGATGCGCACGGCTAAAGGGCTGATTCATAATAAGCTCATCGGCTATGTTTGCCCGATATTTGCGATTCTAGGGGCATTCATGATTTTATATGGCGGCTTGACTGCCGCCAATGGTGTGATCTATTTAATCGTATCAGGTTTGATTTTAGTGAGTGGATTAGCGCTCTATCAATTTGTTGTTTGCAAGAAACCTAAAAATAGCGTATAATAGATTTATGCGATGAGTCGATTTGGAACGCAAGTTCCTTATTTACGCTGAGAGATTCGGGGCTTAGCCCGTCAAGGATTGATGGAATCTTGTCAAGAAATGTGAACTTTTTGGCACGGCTATTGTAAATAGTTGCTCTGGGGATCCCCTTTGTCTATGACAGAGGGGATTTTTTTAATCAAAAAAGACTTTCATTTTGATTAAAAACGTGATAAAATAGGGCTATTAAAATTTTTTAGAAAATTCAAACGAGGAAACCCACATGTCAAAAGAATACGTTGTTGCAGTTGTCGGCGCCACTGGTGCTGTAGGTAGTCGCATGATTGAAATGCTCGAATCATCAACGCTCCCAATCAAACAAGTGCGCTTGTTTGCGACCATTCGCTCAGCAGGCAAAGTCTTGACTTTCAAAGGCCAAGACATTACCGTTGAAGAAACAACAGAAAACTCATTTGAAGGGATTGACATCGCCCTCTTTTCAGCAGGTGGTGGTGTCTCAGCTAAGTTTGCACCCTATGCCGTTAAAGCAGGTGCAGTTGTCGTTGATAATACCTCAAACTTCCGCATGAATCCAGATGTGCCACTTGTCGTGCCAGAAGTGAATGCCCATGCGCTAGACGCGCACAATGGTATCATCGCTTGTCCAAACTGCTCTACGATTCAAATGATGGTAGCACTCGAGCCTATTCGTCAACAATTTGGTTTGGCACGTATTATCGTGTCAACTTACCAAGCAGTGTCTGGAGCTGGTGCTAAAGCCATTGCTGAAACAGAACGCGAAATCAAAGAAGTGGTTAATGACAAGGTGGATCCTAAAGACGTTAAGGCAGACATCTTACCAGCTGGTGGCGATAAAAAACACTATCCAATTGCTTTTAATGCCTTACCACAAATTGATGTTTTCACTGACAACGACTACACTTATGAAGAAATGAAGATGACCAATGAAACCAAGAAAATCATGGCAGATGATAGCATTGCCGTTTCAGCGACTTGTGTTCGGATTCCAGTAATTTTGGCACACTCAGAGTCAGTCTATATCGAAACCAAAGAAGTGGCACCGATTGACCAAGTGAAAGCTGCGATTTCAGCTTTCCCAGGTGCAGTTTTGGAAGATGATCCAAGCCAACAAATTTACCCGCAAGCAGTTAATGCTGCTGGGCATCGGGAAACTTTTGTTGGCCGTATCCGCAAAGATTTGGATGCAGAAAAAGGCATTCATATGTGGGTTGTTTCAGATAACTTGCTCAAAGGAGCAGCTTGGAACTCAGTTCAAATCGCAGAAACTTTGCATGAGCGTGGTTTAGTTCGCGCAACAGATGACTTGAAATTTGAGTTGAAATAATTATAAAAAAGTTGTTACAAAAGTTTTTTTGAGTAATAATAGGCTATGAACATTTTCGATGTTCATAGCCTATTTTTTGTGATTTAATCTGAGCATTTGGCATCCTTTTACGTATAGGTAGTAAGGGGAGAGTCAATGAAAAAAATAATGATGAGTCTACTTCTAGGGGTTATGTTAATCGGACAACTATTAGTGGCACATGGACTTGGTGTTGAAGAAAATCCGTTTTTACAAACGAGCAATGAGAAAATAGTCAAAGTTAATCTAGATGAGACAACTTTGACAGTATTTTTGATTGATACATCACGAACAATGAGAGGAAATGGGATTCAAACAACGGTCAATCTCATCAATCGTTTTGCAGCTGAAAGCGATGAAACGATGCTTTCAGTTATCAGCTATGATGATGAGAGTTAGACAATTATTGAACCGACAAAGGATAGAGGAGTCATTCAAGAAAAGCTCACGACCCTTACTTGTCAGGGCAAAAGTGATTTAACTGCTGGCTTGAAAACTGTAGGAAAACTTATAGAAAGCAAGCAATTTACCAAAACGAATCTCATTATTATCAGTGATAATGCCCCGACATCTGGCGAAACATTACAAAAAGGCACGTATAAAAGAAAAGATATTTATTCTTATAAGTTTGCCAATGCGGCAGATGATTTTGCAAAAGTGCTGAAATCAGCAAGAGTATCGATCAGAACATTGGCTTTTATGGATCATGTTGCCAATACGACAAAAGATTTTACCCAACGTTTTTTTGAAAATATTCAAAATGCTGGTTTTGTAGATATTTCGCAAGGTATTGATTTTTTATTTGAATATATAGAGCCAAATCAAACGCTTTTATCAGGTCAATTTGACTATGGTGTCACCGTTGAAGATCACAAAGGTAAGCGTGATGCTAGCACGCAATTTTATTATACAGATGACTATTTTAAACAGTCTAGTTATATAACACAAAGGCAAGGATTGTCCTATAATTCCAGTCTAGCCACCATGTCACTCAATCTAGAATTATCAGCTTGGGGAAGCCCGACACAGGCTAACTATCTATTCAAAAGCAATAACGTTAAAGACTTATTAAACAAGCTTGATTTTAAAGAGTTTGAGGCAAATGACGATTTTAAATTTAAGCCGACCAACGATTCGATTGGTGCAGTACTTGCTAACAAAAAATTAAAAGTTGATCAGGAAGATTATACTCTATTAGCCCTAGCTATTCGTGGTGGTGGTTACGAGTCCGAGTGGGCGAGTAATGTCACACTAGGAACATCTGGGCAACATCAAGGATTTGACAAAGCGAGTCAAGATGTTTTAACATTTTTAGATAGCTATGTTATCAAGCACAAGATTCAAGGTAAAATCAAGCTTTGGTTGACGGGCTACAGTCGTGCTGCTGCGACAGCAAATTTGGTTGCTGGTAGTTTGAATAATGGCAGAAAAATGCCACAAGTAACACTCAGTCCTGCGGATATGTATGCTTTCTGTTTTGAACCACCTGCAGGGACGCTGGATACTTTTGATGCTAAAAAGGACAAACATCATAATGTTGTGAATATCGTGAATTTGAATGATATTGTGACAAAGGTGGCACCAAATGCTGAAAATTTTGAATTTGTACGGTATGGCGAAGATACAACATTACCGACTAAAGAAGATGTAGGGGATACACAATATAATTTGCTACGGGACAGAATGTTAAGAGAACTAGAACAAATAGAATCTCTGAATGACTATCTTTTAGATGATTTTAAATGGAAAAAGATAAGTCTGACAAACAAGTCTCTGATTGTTAATGATACTAGTAAAGATGATGTTTTAAATGACTATTTAAAAACTTTTATCAACACTTTTGCAACAGAAGAACTCATGAATCGTGCTTACTATGTCCGTCATCACCAAGAAGATTTACGTACTATAATGGCTGCAGTATTAGGGAATACCTCAAATAAAAGGATGGTTTATGGAACAGAAGTACTCAAAATACTGCTGGATTTAAAAGATAATTTGCCTAAGGATTTAATTTTGAAAAAATCAGCACTTCAAAAATTTGGTCAGCTTATTGGAATTGATGATTTGACAGAATTAAACAGTAGTGCACTTGAACTTTTGTTAGAGTTTATGATTAAACACCCCAACTTAACCGTCACTTTATTTGAAAATCTTCAAATTATAGGTAACGCTCACCAGCCTGAAATTTGTTTAGCTTGGTTACGTTCTCAGGATAAAAATTATACAACACCGTTGCCATTACTACAAAATAAAAGGGATGATTCGGATAATTATCGAGTAGAAAAAAAACTATTATAAAACTAATATTGTAGTGAATGGTGAACAATATGGCAATATCTTAGGTGGTGGTATGACACCAGAAAATGAAAAGCTGAATTATATGCTATTCCTTTTGAAAATGGTCAATTTGAAGGTTGGATTAAAGATAATGAACGCATATCTACGGATTTAGCATGTGACTATACAGTGACAGGTGAAAGTACACTTATAGCAAAATTTTCAGTAAGGGGTGACAAGAATGATGAAAAATAAAAAAAATACTTATGATCATTATTTTGGGATTGGGGATTCTAGCTCTGATTATCTATGGCATACAAAAAATGGCTATAAAAAGCAAGTTGCCAAGCAAACCCCCGCAAATTCTAAGAGATTTAGCCTATGATTGTGATAAACGTTTAGGTTATACCATTTATATCCCAGAAAGTGGGAAGTTAGAACCTTATTATGTATTGACAAAAAACTATTATAAACAGGGGAATGTTCTGTTGATGCGGAAATATGTTTTAAATTCGGCAATTCCTTACAAACATGAATACAGTACTTCCTATTACGGCAATAGTTTGCCGGATAAATTCATGAATGAAGTATTCATCAAAGAATTTCCAGAAAAATTGCAAGATGACATACCAGTAACATCTATCAATATTACAGATGAAAACTCTGTTATGTTTCGTAAACATACAGAGGTCATCAAAAGACAGTTTTTCATTTTGCTTGAAAAAGAGTTAGGTAAAGATTATCCAGTCACTAGTGATGAAATGAAAATAAAATATTTTAGCGATAATAGGCATACTCGCTCACTAGGTAAACTCAAAACAGGAGATGTTGTCTCATGGTGGTTAAGGGGTGTTGACTATCATAATCGAGATAATTTTGCAGCAATCGCAAAATATAATGGTTATGCTGAATATGCAGAGGTTATGTCCCCTATCTATATCCGTCCTAGTTTTTGTTTATCCCCTCATACAAAGATTGTCAAAGAAACTATAGATGGTGAGGCAATCTATGTTCTAAAAGATTTTCAAGACTTAAATATCAAACCGAATATTTTAGTTGAAAAAGTTGGTCTAAAATATCCAAAGTTACAGGAATATTATGTCAAGCATGATTATGTTGGTGTTGATGTTGACATCACTAATCCCCAATATGGGGCATATCTAAGCGATAATCCAGTTGTACCTAGAGGCGAAACTATTGTCATCCGTGCTTTGCCCTACTCAGATGGTCAATTTGAGGGGTGGTACAGTGGTGATAGGTTAATTTCACCTGAACCGGTACTCACTTATCAAGTAGAAAAAAATGAAACACTTTTAGCTAAATTTTCGCACAAAATTCCACAATAATTGGTTAAATTCAATAGAAATAGTACTTTACATTATATTAAACAATATGCTACAATATAAACTATATTAGAGGTTGCAGATACGAAGAATGATAGTCGAGTGGTGGACACGATGACATTATCAGGCGGCGTAGATGCCGAAAGTCAAATTTTACCACAGAAATTTGACTTGGGGCGTTGGGTTAAATCCCGCGAACTGTCTTTTGTCTATCCAGACAAGAGGTGAGCTAATCAAATGACAATTTGACTAACTTGACAACCTTTAATTTTTATTAAAGGCTGTTTTTATACCCTAAAAACTTTGCTGACGGTCTCATGTCACCTCAAAACCTCAATGAGGTGCTTGCTTATGAAAAGAAAAGAGCGATTATGTCATTAGAACAATTAAAAAATGCCCAAATTATTACTGCCTTAGTCACGCCATTTAAAGCAAACGGTGAGATTAACTTTGAGGTCTTACCAAAATTGATTGAACATTTGCTTGCGCATCACACACAAGGGATTGTTCTGGCTGGGACAACGGGTGAATCACCCACTTTGACGCATGATGAGGAACTAGAACTTTTCAGAGTGGTGCAAGAGATTGTAGCAGGACGCGTCCCATTAATCGCAGGTATCGGCACCAATGACACACGAGATTCAGTGATTTTCACGCAAGAAGTCGCAGACTTTGGCGGTTTTGCAGCAGGTCTTGCAGTCGTGCCTTACTATAATAAACCAAGTCAAGAGGGGCTTTTTCAGCATTTTACTGCTATTGCTGATGCTTCAGACTTACCGATTGTGCTTTACAATGTCCCAGGTCGCACCGTCGCACAGCTGACACCTGAAACAAGTCTACGTTTGGCGCAACACCCCAATATCATCGCCATTAAGGAATGCACGGGCGTTGAAAATCTGACCTATCTGATCGAACAGGCACCTGAAGATTTCCTCATTTATACAGGTGAAGATGGTCTCGCTTTTCATGCCAAAGCTTTAGGTGCGCATGGCGTCATTTCAGTTGCGGCGCATACTAATGGTGATGACTTTTATGAGATGTTTGAACAACTAGAAAAGGGTGAGATTAAAGCCTCAGCACGCATACAACGTCAACTCTTACCTAAGATCGATGCTTTATTTTCATTGCCAAGCCCTGCTCCAGTCAAAGCAGTACTCAATCATCAGGGATTTGAAGTGGGTCCTTTAAGATTGCCACTTGTGGCAGCTACATCTGAAGAAGCCAGTCGCATTATCGAAATTGTTATTTGATATAAACTTGAATAAATGGTACACTAATAGTAAGTGTAACTGTACAAGATAAGTCGGAGCTGCACGGTTCCGGCTTTTGATTTGCAAAAATATCAATTATTGGAGAAAAAATTATTTATGAGTAAGATAAAAATAGCTGCGCTAGGTGGCGTGCGCGAATTTGGTAAAAATATGTATGTCGTTGAAGTTGACGATGTCATTTTTGTTTTGGATGCAGGCTTGAAATACCCAGAAACTGAGATGTTAGGGGTGGATTTTGTCATTCCTGATTTGAGTTATTTGGTGGAAAATGCAGACCGTGTAGCAGGTGTTTTTGTGACACATGGCCATCCAGACTCTATCGGTGCTTTGCCGTATCTTGTATCTGAAGTTCCGGTTCCTGTTTTCGGTAGCCAATTAACGATTGAATTGGCAAAAATCAGCGTGAAAAACTTTGATGGTAGCAAGAAGTTTGATGATTTTCATGTTGTTGATGAGTCTACTGAAATTGACTTTGGCACAGCAGTCATCTCATTCTTTGCGACAACCCACACGATTCCAGAAAGTCTGGGTATCGTGATTGGCACACAAGACGGGAATATCGTTTATACAGGTGATTTCAAGTTTGACCCAGCAGTTGATGAGGGCTATAAAACGAATATCAGCCGTTTAGCTGAAATCGGCTCTCAAGGTGTTTTGGCGCTTCTGAGTGAATCAGCTAATGCGCTAACTAATCTCCAACCAGCTAGCGAATCAGAAATTGCAGACAAGATTTTCGATACCATTGCTGACTGGGAAGGCCGCGTTATCATCGCATCTGTAGCTGGTAACTTGGCACGGATTCAACAAGTGATCGACAGTGCCATTAAAGTCGGCCGTCACATTGCATTTACTGGTCATGATTTGGACAGAATCGTTAAAACAGCCAGTGATTTAGGTAAATTGCGCATTGATGATGAACAAATGATTATCAATCCTAAAGACATCAACAAATACGAAGACCGTGAAATCTTAATTTTGGAAACTGGTCGCATGGGTGAGCCACTTAAAACCCTTGGTGACATGGCGACAGGCCGTCACCGTGCAGTCAAAATCAAAGATGGCGACCTAGTTTATACAGTGACAAGCCCAACAATTTCTTACGAAACAATGGTCGCAAAAACAGAAAACATCGTCTATCGCGCAGGTGGTATCATGAAGATGTTATCAAGCGATTTGACCGTTTCAGGCCACGCTAATTCTCGTGACTTACAGTTTTTACTAGATATCTTACGCCCTAAAAACTTAATGCCTGTTCAAGGTGAATACCGCGAGTTACAGGCGCACGCAGAGCGTGCCATGGAAGTGGGCATTTTACCAGAAAATATCTTCTTGGCAAAACGTGGGGAAGTCATCACTTTCGATGAAAATGGTAATTTAGAACCAAGTGGTGTGATGCCAGCTGAGAACGTGATGATTGACGGATCAGGTGTTGGTGATATCGGTAATATCGTCTTACGAGACCGTAAAATACTGAGTGAAGATGGTATCTTTATCGCAGTGATTACTATTTCTAAGCATGAGAAAAAAATTATCAGTAAGACAAAAGTTCACACACGTGGGTTTGTCTACGTGAAAAATTCCCGTAATTTGATGAAAGAAGCAGCAATCAAAGTAGACGAAAAAGTTAAGACTTACTTGGCAGGCGATAACTTTGATTGGGCTGAAATCAAGTCTGAAATTCGTGATACACTTGGTAAATTCCTATATGATCAGACAAAGCGACGTCCAGTTGTTTTACCGGTCGTCATGGAAGTCCGTCAAAATGATTTCCGTCAAAAACGTCATGGTAAAAATATGAAAAAAGTTGAAAAATAAGGAAAAGCAAGACAAGGCATCAGCGAGTCTTGTTTTTTTGTCTCAGAAAGTTTGAGTTTTAATCGTTCTATTTTGACATGGCAATATCAATTTGAGAAAAAGATAGCCAAAACTTTAAAAATTTGATATAATAATGACAATCAACAACAGAAATAGTTGCCATCCCCTTTGAGTGTGATGGTCTATCAAATAAACCTTTAAATCGTCCAGAGAGGCGGCAAGGCAAAATGACTGTTTTTTATCATTTCCCTGCCCAAACTGGCAGGGATTTTTTGTTGAAATTATAGGAGAGAATATGTCAAAAACAAAAGAAATCATTGATGATGTGACAATGAAACGTGCGATTACGCGAATCACTTATGAAATTATTGAGCGTAACAAAGAGCTAGATAAATTAGTCATTGTTGGGATTAAAACCCGCGGTGTGTATATCGCAAAGCGTATTCAAGAGCGCTTGAAACAGCTAGAAAATATTGACATCCCACTTGGTGAACTAGATACAAGACCATTCCGTGATGATGAAAAAACAGAAGAAAACACGACAGAAATTCCGGTTTCGATTACTGATCGTGAAATCATCCTAGTTGATGATGTTTTGTATACCGGTCGAACAATTCGTGCCGCGATTGATGGGCTTGTTGCCCTTGGTCGACCATCAAAAGTTAGTTTAGCCGTTCTTGTTGACCGTGGTCACCGTGAGTTACCTATTCGTGCAGATTATGTCGGGAAAAACATTCCAACTGCTCGTGATGAAGCAATTATTGTTCATGTTTCTGAAATTGATGATGCCGACAGTATTTTGATTAAGAAAGAGGACTAAATGACTGCCAATAAAAATGACGTGATTTATGATGTACACGATAAACCGCCAGTTGGTATGTGGATAGGTCTATCTTTCCAACATCTCTTTGCCATGTTTGGCGCAACTGTATTAGTACCAATTTTAGTTGGTATTGACCCAGCTATTGCCCTATTTTCAAGTGGTCTCGGCACACTTGCACATTTAAGTGTAACCAAGTACAAGATTCCAGCCTACATGGGGTCAAGTTTCGCCTATATTCTTGCCATGCAAAGTTTGATGAAATCTGACGGGATTGCAGCTGTTGCGCAAGGGGCAGTAGTTGGTGGCTTTGTCTATTTCCTTGTTGCTCTGATTGTCAAATTCGCTGGTAAAAGCTGGATTGATAAAGTCTTGCCACCGATTGTCGTTGGTCCAATTGTCATGGTCATTGGTCTGAGTCTTGCAGGAACAGCCGTGAATGACGCCATGAATAAAAATGGTCAATATAACCTGACATTTCTGATGATCTCACTCGTAACCTTGTTTTCTGTCCTAGCCTTTAACATGTTTGGTAAAGGTCTGACAAGTCTGATTCCGATTTTACTCGGTATTATTGTTGGCTACATCTTTACCCTCATCGTTCAGCAGTTCACCGGTACAACAATTATTTCATTTGACGAAATTGCTAAGAGTGCTTGGCTACACGTCCCTAATTTCGATATCATGTTTGTTGATTATCACTTCAAACTCTACCCGTCGGCAATTTTGACAATGGCACCTATCGCATTTGTCACCATGACCGAACATTTTGGTCATGTCATGGTTCTGAACTCTCTAACCGGAAACGACTACTTTAAGGATCCGGGATTGGAACGGACTTTAACAGGTGATGGTGTCGCACAAATCATTGCCGGATTCTTTGGCGCACCGCCAGTGACATCTTATGGTGAAAATATTGGCGTGATGGCGATTACAAAAATTCATTCCATTTATGTCATTGCTGGCGCTGCCTGCTTTGCTGTTATCCTCAGCTTTATTGGAAAAATTTCAGCGCTTATTCATTCTATTCCAACTCCCGTTATCGGAGGTGTCTCAATCGCACTTTTTGGCGTGATTGCGTCAAGTGGCTTGAAAATTTTAGTCGATAGTAAAGTAGATTTTGATGATAAACGTAATCTCTTGATTGCCAGTGTTATCCTAGTTTCAGGTATTGGTGGTTTGACCTTGAATGTCGTAGGTATCTCTATTTCAGGCGTTGCTTTCTCGACGATTCTCGGTATTCTCATGCACTTAATTTTACCTAAAACTATTGAAAAGTGACTGATAATTTGCTACAATAATAAAAACAAATAAAAAATCCTTTAACAACAGTCCCGTGAGGCTGTGAAGGTTGTCCACGAAAACGTCCGTCATTTTTAAAGTGCGGACGAGGCTATGGCTACCTTTAAGGTAGCCATTTTTTTGTATGAGGTACGTGATGATTTCGTTAGGCTTCCATTCACATACCTTATGCCAAAAATCTTTGAGGGGTGTGTTGTTTAACTGCCTTATGCAAACAATGTTATGAAAGGAACTTGCCTGTGACAATATCACCCGACGGTATCGTATCGATTAAACATTTAACAAGTATGGCGTTACTTAGTAATGATGAGGTCTTGGGCTTAATCAAACGCGCACAAGATTTCAAATATCAGCGGATTAAACCTGTATTCAAACGTCCGTTTTTCGTAGCCAATCTTTTCTTTGAGAACTCGACACGTACCCACAAATCTTTTGAAGTAGCTGAAAAAAAATTAGGGCTAGATGTCATCGAATTTGATGCGTCAACCAGTTCAGTTAAAAAAGGTGAGACTTTGTATGATACGGTTTTAACGATGAGTGCGATTGGTGTTGATGTCTGTGTCATTCGACATACAGATGAACATTATTATCAAGAGTTGGTCGATAGTCGGACCATTCAGGCTGCTGTTGTCAATGGTGGCGACGGTTCAGGGCAACATCCAAGTCAATCCTTGCTTGATTTAATGACAATCTATGAAGAGTTTGGCACATTTGAAGGTCTGAAAATTATGATTGCTGGGGATATTACACACAGTCGGGTCGCGAAATCAAATATGCAAATGCTGAAACGTCTCGGCGCTGAACTTTATTTCACAGGACCTGAGGGGTGGTATTCAGATGAGTTTGACGTTTATGGTCAATATATCGCCTTGGATGACCTCATAGACAGTGTCGATGTGCTGATGCTCCTTAGAGTGCAGCATGAGAGACATGAATCTGGCGAAACATTTTCAAAAGAGGCCTATCATGCGCAATATGGCTTGACACATGCGAGATATGAGCGGATGAAAGACACGGGAATTATCATGCACCCAGCACCGGTCAATCGTGGCGTTGAAATCGCAAGTGACCTAGTCGAGGCACCAAAATCAAGAATTGTGGCACAAATGACAAATGGGATGTTCATGCGTATGGCGATTTTGGAATCGATTTTGAATGGCAAGGCTTAGAACCATGACAAAGAAAGAGGAAAGAATGAAACGACTTTTAATTTTAGAAGATGGCACGATTTTTGAGGGGACGGCCTTTGGTGCGGATATAGAAGTAACGGGAGAGGTTGTTTTTAGTACAGGAATGACAGGTTATCAAGAGTCTATTACTGACCAATCTTATAACGGTCAAATTCTGACTTTTACTTATCCTTTGGTTGGGAATTATGGGATTAACCGTGATGATTATGAGTCAATTGTTCCGACTTGTAAAGGTGTTGTTGTGCGTGAGAATGCGCGTTTAGCGAGTAATTGGCGTAATCAAATGTCTTTAGATGAATTTTTGCAGCGTAAAAACATTCCTGGAATTTCTGGCATTGATACGCGTGCTTTGACGCGGATTATTCGCCACCATGGTACGATGAAAGCAACGCTTGTGAATCCTGGTGATGAAATTAAACACATTCAGGACCAACTCCGTGCAACGGTTTTACCGACAAATCAAGTTGAACAAGTGTCAACAAGCACTGCTTACCCAAGTCCAGGAACGGGTCGTAATATTGTTGTGGTCGATTTTGGACTCAAACATTCAATTCTACGCGAGTTATCAAAACGTGAGTGTAATTTGACGATTGTGCCACATACAATTACGGCTGAAGAAATTATTGATATGAACCCTGATGGGGTCATGCTGACCAATGGTCCTGGTGATCCGATGGATGTGCCAGAGGCTTTGGCGATGATTCGTGGGATTCAAGACAAGTTCCCAATTTTCGGTATTTGTCTGGGTCATCAACTCTTCGCCATGGCAAATGGTGCGACAACTAGTAAGATGAAATTCGGACACCGTGGGTTTAACCATGCCGTGCGTGAGATTGCGACAGGACGTGTTGACTTTACCTCACAAAATCATGGGTATGCCGTTGATGCAGACTCAATTGAGCGAACTGATTTGATGGTGACGCATATCGAGATTAATGATCAATCAGTTGAAGGTGTCCGTCATAAATACTTGCCAGCTTTTTCAGTTCAATTTCATCCAGATGCTGCACCAGGTCCACACGATGCAGATTATCTTTTTGACGAATTTATGGAAATGATTGATGCAACTAATCTTGAGAAAGGTGACTTCTAATGCCAAAACGTAACGATATCAAAAAAATCATGGTCATCGGCTCTGGGCCGATCATCATTGGTCAAGCAGCTGAGTTTGATTATGCTGGCACACAAGCCTGTTTAGCACTAAAAGAAGAAGGTTACAGCGTTGTCTTGGTCAATTCCAATCCTGCGACGATTATGACAGACAAGGAAATTGCCGACAAGGTTTATATTGAGCCAATCACGGTTGAATTTGTCACGCGCATTCTCCGCAAAGAGCGTCCCGATGCCTTGCTGCCAACACTGGGTGGGCAAACGGGTCTCAACATGGCGATGGAATTATCTAAAACAGGTATTCTGGACGAATTAAATATCGAACTCCTTGGCACCAAGCTTTCTGCCATTGACCAAGCGGAAGACCGTGATTTGTTCAAGCAACTCATGGAAGAATTGGATCAACCCATTCCAGAATCTGAAATTGTCAACACGGTTGAGGAGGCAGTAGCTTTCGCCAATACAATCGGCTATCCCATCATTGTCCGTCCAGCCTTTACCCTTGGTGGTACCGGCGGCGGTATGTGTGACAATGAAGAAGAGTTACGTGAAACAGCTGAGAATGGCTTGAAACTATCGCCAGTGACCCAGTGTTTGATTGAAAAATCAATCGCTGGTTTCAAGGAAATTGAGTACGAAGTGATGCGTGATGCTGCGGATAATGCCATTGTTGTCTGTAACATGGAAAACTTTGACCCAGTTGGCATCCACACAGGCGACTCCATCGTTTTTGCACCGAGTCAAACCTTGAGTGATATTGAATATCAAATGTTGCGCGATGCGTCTTTGAAAATCATTCGTGCGCTTAAAATCGAGGGTGGTTGTAACGTTCAGCTGGCGCTTGACCCAGATAGTTTTAATTACTACGTGATTGAAGTGAATCCACGTGTCTCACGTTCATCGGCGCTTGCCTCTAAGGCAACAGGTTATCCGATTGCCAAATTAGCAGCGAAAATCGCTGTTGGTTTGACCTTGGACGAGATGATTAACCCAGTCACGGGTACAACCTATGCTATGTTTGAACCAGCGCTTGACTATGTTGTGTCAAAAATTCCACGTTTTCCCTTTGATAAATTTGAGTCTGGTGAACGCCGTCTGGGCACGCAGATGAAAGCAACAGGCGAAGTCATGGCGATTGGCAGAAATATCGAGGAATCTTTCCTTAAAGCCGTTCGCTCCCTTGAAGTCGGTGTCTACCACAATGAAATGCCAGAATTGGCAGAAGTCACGGACGATGCTCTGGTTGAAAAAATTGTCAAGGCTCAGGATGACCGTCTCTTCTACCTGTCAGAGGCGATTCGCCGTGGCTATACGATTGAAGAATTGCACAGTCTTACAAAAATTGACCTCTTTTTCTTGGATAAATTGCTGCACATCGTTGAAATCGAGCAAGCCTTGGCTGTCAATGTGTTCAGTCCAGAAGTCTTGAAAGACGCAAAACGTCATGGCTTTTCAGACCGTAAAATTGCTGATTTATGGCGGACAGATGCGGATGAAATCCGGAAACGTCGCCTAGATAACAATATTGTCCCAGTTTTCAAAATGGTGGATACCTGTGCGGCTGAGTTTGAGTCAACAACGCCTTATTTTTATAGCTCATATGAGTTTGAAAACGAGTCAATCCGTTCTGAAAAAGAATCTGTCCTTGTTCTTGGATCAGGTCCTATTCGGATTGGACAAGGTGTCGAGTTTGATTATGCCACGGTGCATTCAGTCAAAGCCATTCAAGCTGCTGGCTATGAAGCGATTATCATGAACTCAAATCCAGAGACTGTGTCTACTGACTTTTCAGTGTCTGACAAACTTTACTTCGAGCCTCTGACATTTGAAGATGTCATGAATGTCATCGATCTTGAACAACCCAAGGGCGTTATCGTCCAGTTTGGCGGGCAAACAGCGATTAACTTGGCGGAGCCTTTGTCGAAAGCTGGCGTGAAAATCTTGGGCACGCAGGTTGAGGCACTTGACCGAGCGGAAGATCGCAAACTTTTCGAGGCAGCCTTGCAAGAGCTTGACATTCCACAACCTATCGGTGCGACGGCAACAAATGAAGAAGAGGCGGTTGCCAATGCCAACGCTATCGGCTATCCCGTCCTTGTCCGTCCGTCCTACGTTTTGGGCGGTCGTGCCATGGAAATCGTGGATAATGAGTCAGACTTGCGTAATTACATGCAGACAGCTGTTAAGGCGAGTCCTGACCACCCTGTTCTGGTCGATTCTTACTTGCTTGGGCGTGAGTGTGAAGTCGATGCGATTTGTGATGGCGAAAACGTCCTCATTCCTGGTATCATGGAACACATTGAGCGTGCGGGGGTTCACTCGGGTGATTCGATGGCTGTCTATCCGCCACAAAATCTGTCAGCTGACCTGCAAGCAACGATTGCCGACTATACCAAACGCTTGGCGCTTGGCCTCAACTGTATCGGCATGATGAACGTTCAGTTTGTTATCTTTGACAACACAGTTTACGTGATTGAAGTCAATCCACGTGCCTCTCGGACAGTACCATTCTTGTCTAAAGTGACGGGTATTCCCATGGCACAAGTTGCGACACAGTTGATTTTAGGAAAGACCTTAACTGAGTTAGGCTATGAAGATGGGCTCTATCCCGAAGATGATAAAGTTCATGTCAAAGCGCCAGTCTTTAGCTTTACAAAACTACAAAAAGTAGATGCCTACCTCTCACCAGAGATGAAATCAACAGGTGAAGTCATGGGCTCAGATACGACACTTGAAAAAGCGCTCTATAAAGCTTTTGAAGCATCATATCTCCACCTGCCAACTTTTGGGAACATCCTATTTACAGTAGCTGATGATGCCAAAGAAGAGGCGTTTGCACTAGCAAAACGTTTCCACGACATTGGTTACGGCATCTATGCGACTTCTGGTACAGCTAAGTACTTTTTGTCACATGGTGTCTATGCTGAAGTGATTGCTAAAATTGGTGAGCACACAGAAAGTCAAGCCAATATCGTAGAGAGTATCCGTGCTGGACGTATTCAGGCGGTGGTTAATACGATGGGGAAAGACAGGAACGACCATAACACAGATGGCATGACCATTCGTCGTGAGTCTATCGAACATGGTGTCCCTCTGTTCACTTCACTTGATACGATTGCTGCTATGTTGAAAGTTTTAGAAAGTCGCTCGTTTGTGACACAAGCGATTTAAGTTATTTACTAATAAAAAAATGAGAAATATACTAGCTGATGTTAGTATATTTTTTAATGTCAAAGTGTTTTGACTTATTTTATAAAAAAGTCAAAACGTTTTGACTTTTTTATTGATAGTCAAAAAAACAAGTGTGAGAGTACCAATTTTAGGGGATTTGTGCTATACTAGTCTAAGAGATTTTTAGAAATGAGAAATTATAAATTATGAAAAACTGGCAAAAACTATCCCTCACATTTATCATTGCAATTATTGCAATTATATTAGAGTTTGGATTTAAACAACCAATAATGACACGTTTACTCGTAACAGTGGCTGGGGCAATTTTAGCCATATCGATGTTTATCGAGATGATTAAAACTTTGCGTAGCGGACGATATGGTGTTGACTTACTCGCCATCATTGCGATTGTTTCAACCTTATTCATCGGGCAATACTGGGCAAGTTTGATTATCATTGTAATGTTGGTGGGTGGTGAATCATTGGAAGATTACGCTGCGCATCGTGCCAGTCGAGAATTGCACAAATTACTTGAAAACTCACCAACCTTCGCACATAAAAAAGTTGGTGATAACTATGTTGATACACCGATTGATGAGATTGAAGTTGATGATGTTTTGCTTGTTAAAGCCAGTGAAGTGGTCCCAATTGATGGTGTTGTCCTAGAAGGCGATAGCTGGTTTGACGAGTCATCTCTAACGGGTGAGTCTGAGCCTGTGACAAAAGCAATTGGCGATGATGTTTTATCAGGTAGTATTAATGGTGAAACGGCTGTCTTAATCCGTACCAGCAAAAAAGCAGCTGACAGTCAGTATCAAAAAATTGTCCAGTTAGTCAGAGAAAGTGAGGCAACACCTGCCCAGTTTGTCAGATTAGCAGACCGTTATGCGGTGCCTTTTACCATTGTGTCTCTTGTCATTGCGGGCGCTGCTTGGTTCATTTCTGGCGATATGACACGTTTTGCTGAAGTCTTGGTTGTCGCAAGTCCTTGCCCGCTTATTTTGGCAGCGCCGATTGCCTTTGTTGGTGGGATGAGTCGTAGCTCACGTAACGGCCTCCTCGTTAAAAACGGAACAACAATTGAAAAATTGTCACTTGCTAAAACAGTTGGCTTTGACAAAACGGGCACCTTAACGACTGGTGTGTTGCATGTTAAATCTATCATGCCTGAAACAAGCGATTATTCAGAAAATGATTTACTTCAAATTGCAGCCTCTCTGGAAATTGGTAGTAACCATATTTTAGCGAAATCATTAGTCAAACGTGCAGCAGAAAATGGCTTAGCACTTTTAGAGGTCGCAGATTTTCGAGAGTCGACTGGGCTTGGTTTAAGTGGTATGATCCAAAATAAAAATTATCACATTGGTCGCGCTAATTTTGCCCATGCTGATGGCGAAAAAGTGACTGGGACTGCTGTCTTCATCAGTGAAGATGAAACGTTTATTGGTAAAATTTTATTTGAAGATAAAATTCGACCAGAATCTCAGCATGTCATTGAAAGATTGAAAGCACAAGATGTGCAGCACATCTTGATGCTGACAGGTGATAACGAAAAAACAGCTGAGCTCGTAGCAGGAGAGTTAGGCATAACAGAAGTGTACGCAGGCTTAATGCCAAGTGAAAAAATTGGTATCTTAAAAGAATTGCCAGAAACACACCGTCCTATGGTTATGGTCGGAGATGGTGTTAATGATGCGCCAGCCCTAGCCTTATCAGATGTCGGCATTGCCCTTGGTGCCAGCGGCTCAACGGTAGCCAGTGAAAGTGCTGATGTGGTCGTTTTGCGAAATGACCTGAATCTTGTACCAGAGAGCATTAAAATTTCTCGTGAGACAATGAAAGTCGCTAAAGAGGCGGTTTTGATCGGTATCTTTATCTGTATCGCACTGATGCTAGTTGCCTCAACAGGTGTTCTGCCAGCTATTATCGGTGCCCTACTCCAAGAAGTCATTGATACTGTCTCTATCCTCTATGCCTTGAAAGCCCTGAAAGATAGAAAATAAGTGCTTGAAACCTATTGGTTTTTAGCCGTAAATTTGTTATAATAGACGAAAGTCCTTTAAGTCATGCCGAGAGCATGACAAGGTTGCAGCGTAGATGAGAGCAAACCGCAGGATTTTTCCTGCGGTTTTTTGTGTGAGGTGTGCGATGAGCATCGTTAGTCTTCAACTCACAACCCCAAGGTTGCATCGTTTTGACTGCCTCGTCCTCACACAATCTCACGCAAAAAAAGTTGTGAGGTGTGCGATGAGCATCGTTAGTCTTTAACTCACAACCCCAAGGTTGCATCGTTTTGACTGCCTCGTCCTCACATAATCTCACGCAAAAAAAGTTGTGAGGCATGCGATGAGCATCGTTAGTCTTCACAGAGCAAAAATAGTTTTTGAAAAGAAAGGTTGCGATGA
This sequence comes from Pseudolactococcus chungangensis CAU 28 = DSM 22330, assembly GCF_002441885.1. Lineage (GTDB taxonomy): Bacteria > Bacillota > Bacilli > Lactobacillales > Streptococcaceae > Pseudolactococcus > Pseudolactococcus chungangensis. Next base: position 37,409 of record NZ_JXJT01000006.1, read on the forward strand.
TTTTACAAGAAGAGATGACAGTTTTGTCAAATGTTAAAATTGCGCCACGAGTTTTTCGTATGGTGCTACAAGGTGAGATGGTCCTAGATATGAACTTGCCTGACCAGTTTCTCCATATTCGCGTGCCGAGCCCTGATAAGGTTTTGCGTCGCCCGATTTCAATTTCTGAGTATGACCGAAAAGCTAAAACCTGTGTTATTATTTACCGTGTTGAAGGTCCTGGACTTGCCGACGTTTCTCAAATGATATCTGGTCAGAAACTTGATGTCATGGGACCACTTGGCAATGGTTTCAACCTCAATATGCCCTTTCCTAAGCAAAAGGCTCTCATCATTGGCGGCGGTATTGGCACCCCACCATTAGTGCAACTCGCGCGTGACTTGGTGGCAATGGGCGTAGCAGTGTCAGTCTTGTTAGGCTTCGCCCAAAAATCAGCAGTCATTTTAGAATCAGAATTTGCTGCTGTGGCATCTGAACTCAAAATCGTGACAGATGATGGCTCATACGGTCGAGATGGCAATGTCGGCGTTTTAATGGATGAAATTGATGTGATGGCTTTTGACGCTGTCTATGCTTGTGGTGCGGCAGGTATGTTAAGAGCAGTTGCTAGTCGAACAGTCAATCATCCGAATGCCTTTATTTCAATGGAGGCTAGGATGGCTTGCGGCATGGGCGCTTGTTATGCCTGCGTCGTCCATGTGGGAGGAGATGAAACAGGTCAGCAAGCCTTGAAAGTCTGTGACCAAGGACCAATCTTTAGAGCAAGTGAGGTAGTTATCTGATGACAAATACTAGATTAGCGATAAAACTACCGGGACTTGATTTGAAAAATCCGATTATCCCAGCCTCAGGCTGTTTTGGATTTGGGCAAGAATATGCTAAATATTATGACATCAACCGTTTAGGTTCTATTATGATTAAAGCGACAACTGCGGAGATGCGTTTTGGTAACCCGACCCCACGTGTTGCTGAAACACCGTCAGGTATGCTGAATGCCATTGGCCTGCAAAATCCTGGTGTGGATGCTGTTATTGCTGAAAAATTGCCTTGGCTTGCTGAGCATTGTCCAGACTTGCCCATCATCGCCAATGTTGCGGGTTTTTCTAATGCAGAATACGCCTTAGTCACAGAGAAGATTTCTAAGGTTAAAAACGTCTCAGCTATTGAGCTCAATATCTCTTGCCCTAATGTGGACCATGGTAATAATGGTCTACTTATTGGTCAAGTACCTGAACTGGCCTATGATGCTGTCAAGGCTGCTGTTTCAGTGTCTAGTGTGCCTGTCTATGTTAAATTAACACCGAGTGTCGCAGATATTACAACCATTGCCAAAGCGGTCGAAGATGCTGGGGCAACTGGGTTTACGATGATTAATACCTTGGTTGGGATGCGGTTTAGTCTGCAGACGAGACAGCCGATTATTGCTAATGGTACTGGTGGTATGTCTGGGCCAGCTATTTTTCCAGTGGCGCTGAAGCTAATTCGTCAAGTTGCGCAGGTGTCAAATTTACCCATTATTGGGATGGGGGGCGTTGATTCTGCTGAGGATGTTTTAGAGATGATAATTGCTGGTGCGTCGGCTATTGGTATTGGGACGGCAAACTTTACAGATCCTTTTATCTGTCCTAAAATCATTGAGACATTGCCAGAGGTGATGGATAAGTATGGTATCACAGATTTAGAAACTTTTATTAGAGAATGTCAGGAGGCGATTCGTGGGTAAATTTATAGAAAACAGACCAGTTATTGCATTAGATTTTTCAGGTATGACTGAGGTTAAAACATTTTTAGAGCAGTTTGACAAAGAGGAGCAATTGTATGTCAAGGTTGGTATGGAATTGTTTTATGCCGCAGGGCCTGATGTTGTCAAATATATCAAGTCTTTAGGACACGACGTCTTTTTGGATTTGAAATTGCATGATATTCCAAACACGGTCAAGTCAGCGATGAAAGTCATTCGTCATCTTGGCGTTGATTTGACTAATGTACATGCCGCGGGTGGCGTGGAGATGATGTCTGAAGCTTTGGATGGCTTGGCTGGGTCTACAAAACTCATTGCTGTCACACAGCTGACCTCAACGAGCGAACAGCAAATGCGAGACTTTCAAAATATCCAGACTAGCTTGACTGAGTCGGTCGTTCGTTATGCACAAAAAACGCAAGAGGCAGGACTTGCAGGTGTTGTCTGTTCGGCTCAAGAAGTTGAGCTAATAAAAGCAGCGACTTCATCAGACTTTATCTGTCTAACACCTGGTATTCGACCCGCAGGTGCAGCAGTTGGCGACCAAAAACGTGTGATGACACCAAGTCGTGCCCGACAAATCGGTAGTGATTTTATCGTTGTTGGTCGTCCGATTACGCAAGTGAAAAATCCTGTAACAGCCTATCATTTAATCAAAAATGAATGGGCGGATAAGTAGAGCTGAGATAAGTTTTAAGACTGCTCGAAGTATCCCTTGTAAATGATGATTTTTTTTGGTAAGATTGAATGTATAACGAAAAGAAATAGTGAGACTCTGAATAATGGCAACTTATAATTTTACTCCTAAAGATATTTATGATGCAGATTTTGATGTGAAAATGCGTGGTTATGATAAAGACCAAGTCAATGATTTGTTAGATGATGTCATTGTTGATTACGAAAAATTTCAAGAAGAAATTCTATCTTTGCAAGAAGAAAATGAATTTTTGAAGAAGAAAATTCGTAATATTGAGTCAAAACCACAGGTTGCAGTTTCTGAGAACACACAGCGCTTTAACCCGATCACATCATCAGTAGATGCAAGTGAATCAACAGCGGGCAACCCACGTGTGACGATGAAATCAGCCAATAATTTTGATATTCTCAAACGTTTAAATCGTTTGGAACGTGCTGTTTTCGGTCCTCAAGCCCAAACAACAACGACATCAAATGGTATTTCTGGAGAATAAATAACATCAATTGATGTTGCTTATTAGAATACTTTAAAGACTTTTTAACAACCAGTTTTTGGATAATTGCGCGATTTCTTGGGTCAAATCTTGTGAATCGTGAGGAAAGTCCATGCTCGCGCGGGCTGCGATGCCCGCAGTGTTTGTGCTAGGCGAAACCATAAGCCTAGGTAGGTGTGTCAGACCTAACGGCTGAATTTTAGCTAAGTTTTCTCACGAAGATAGGCGACAAATTCTGTAAAAGTGCCATAGAGACGAGTTGCTTTGGAAACATAGCAAGTGGAACGTGGTAAACCCCTCAAGCGAGCAACCCAAACTTATGGTAGGGGCACTTGTCACGCGGAAATTGAACGTACGACGAGGCTTATTTTAGGCACGCCTAAAATAAGTAGACAGATGATTATCGAAGGTTGACTGAAATGTCAACTGGAACAAAACATGGCTTATAGAAAACTGGATGACAGGGGCTGGAGCGCAAAGCTCCAGCCTTTTTGAGATAGATGCCTCATGGAAAAGACAAAATGAAAAATAATTTTAATTTAGTAGCAACTGCAGCAGCAGGACTTGAAAGTTTAACTGCACGTGAATTACGAGATTTAGGTATCGAAACCAAAATGGATGACCGCTCACGTGTTTTATTTTCTGGAACCAAAGAAACGATCGCCACAGCGAATCTCTGGTTAAGAACAGCTGACCGTGTCAAAATCATTATCGGTGAATTTCCAGCGAAAACTTTCGATGAGTTATTCGAAGGAGTTTATGCTTTAGATTGGGCGGAGATTTTACCATTTGGTGCTCAGTTTCCAATTGCTAAAGCGAAAGCAATCAAGTCAGAGTTGCACAACGAACCAAGTATACAGGCTATCACGAAGAAAGCCATTGCAAAAAAAATGCAGGTTCATTATCACCGCCCTGAAAATGTGCCAATACCTGAGACGGGCGCACTGTTCTCAATTGAAGTCGCCCTTCATAAAAATGTCGCAACAATCATGTTGGATACAACAGGCGAGTCACTTTTCAAACGTGGCTACCGTGTTGATAAAGGTGGTGCGCCAATCAAGGAAAATATGGCAGCTGCGATTATTATGTTGACAAACTGGCGTGCAAATATGACCCGTCCCTTTGTTGACCCAACTTGTGGTTCAGGAACATTCTGTATTGAGGCGGCATTAATCGGCATGAATATCGCACCTGGATTTAACCGCGACTTTGCCTTTGAAGCATGGCCTTGGTTTGAAGATGAGATATTCAAAAAAGTTCGAGATGATGCGGAAAGCAAAGCAAATTATGACGCAGAACTTGATATTTCTGGGTTTGATGTTGATGGTCGAATGATTCAAATTGCACAAGAAAATGCACTTGAGATTGGACTAGATGATATTATTCATTTTAAGCAAATGCGTTTGCAAGACTTTCACTCGGACAAATTAGATGGCGTCTTGATTTCTAACCCACCTTATGGAGAGCGTTTAGGGGATGAAACAGCAGCCTATCAGCTCTATGAAGAAATGGGTGAAACCTTCAAGCCTCTTGAGACTTGGAGTAAATATATCATTACAAGTGATTTGGCATTTGAAAAACATTATGGCGCTAAGGCGACCAAGAAACGCAAGTTATACAATGGTCGACTTCGCACAGATTTGTATCAATATTTTGGTAAGAGAATAAAATAATATGGCTAAAAAAAAGAAAAAGACAGCTTACAAGGAAAAAACTTTAGCAATGAAAGATGCCGAAAATCTGACGGTTGAACAAGTTTCTGCTAAATCAGATGAGATTGAGACTGAAAATTTGACTAAGGAAAGCTCACTCGACAAGTATATTCGTCAGCACAGAGCAGATATTGAAACTGCAAAAAAAGAGCGCCAACTCAAAGCAACAATAGCCTCTGAAAGTTTGGATAAACTGGTTAAAACAGTTAGAAAAGCGACAACCGCTGATTCAGAAGATAAAATTGTTTCTGGAAAAGAAGAAGTACCTGAAAATGAGTTAGTTGAAAAACCAGTAACATCTGATGATTTAACACAAGATGTCACGTCAACAGAGGGTTCTAATTCTGAACCGCTAGCGATATCAGATCCTGAAACGTCAGAATTGAGTGAGACTATCGAGGAAATTGAACCTGATTTTCCAGAGATTCAAGGTTCTTTTGACACGGTCGTTTTAGCTGCGGATGAAAGTGATGAAGAAAATGATAAAGATATTACTGCTGATCCAGCTATATCTGAGACATCTGATGAAGTAGTAGGGCACTCTGAGGAAAATCTATCGTCAATTAACTTGATGGCACATGCCTCTCATGAGGTACCCTCAGCACCTTTAGAGGTGATAGAAACAACTGTTGAACCCGATATCGTGCCATCTTTGGAAACACCGTTTGCAAAACAAGATGAGACGCGTAGCGCATTTTCTGAAACGATAATTCCTGAGGTAACGTCAGAAGTTATGAAAAGTGTGACTGAGCCCGTTGAAAAAGCACCAAAATCGTATCATAAACCTCTAGTTATTGGCGTTTGTGCACTCATATTGTTAGCAGCAGGAGGAACAGTCTGGTATCAAGTTGACCAGTCCAACCAAAAGCAAGCTGCCCAAACTTCAAAATCTGAGGCTAAAAAATCTGAGGAAGCTAAAAAAACAGCCGCCTTTAACAAAGTTTATGCGACATTTTTCGTGGACGATAAAGCGACAAAATTAAAAAATGGTCAGTTCGATAACATTGGTAAACTGACAAGTGAGTTAGATAAGTTGAAAGACCAGTCTGACTACAAGACTTTGAAAGCTAAGGTAGACGAACTTAAAGCGGAAATCTCGGCCATCAAAGCGATGAATGGAAATTTTGAAAAACCGATTATCACAGATGGTGCTTTGGATAAAACGTCACAAGTTCGAGGTGGCGTCAAGCTAAGCTATACGGCAACTGAAAATGCGACTTTAAATACGTTATTGAAAGACGCTGTTGCTCAGGGTCAGGCGCAACAAAAAGCTAAGGAGTCAACAGCCACGGCACCGTCGGCCACAATTAGTGCATCAACTCCAGCTACAGCGCAACCTACAGCTCCGTCAACGTCTGAAAATACAACGACAGTACCTCAGCAAGTTGGCGCAGCTACCGCAACAGCAGACTCAGCAAGCGGTCCAGTATCATCAGGCTATGGCTTATCAACTGCTCAGTATCAAGCGCAATATCCAAATGTTACCATTGTGACTTCTAATTCACGTGTTCCTGTAGACCCTAATGCCGACCTCAGTAATCCTGCCTATGTTTGGGCACCTGGTATCAGAGAATTAGTGCTACAAAAATGTCGTGAACGTGGTTATATTACCGGTGACGCATACATTCTCCTACCTGCAAGTATCCAAAAAGGTAACGGCTATTACAACCTCTATAAACCTGATGGCACTTACTTAGTTTCAATTAACTGTAAAACAGGTTACTTCGTTGGTAATGCTACAGGTCATGCGGATAACTTGGATTATTAAGCTGTTCTCACAAGAACGTCAACCTCGACACCCTGTTTTTGAGAGATTCACTGATTTTAAGTTAGAAATCAGACTTGAAACAGCATGAAAACCGAACATTTACTATAGAAACTGCCTGATTTAGGCAGTTTTTTTGATGATTTATTAAAAATTTACGTTATCATGGATTTATAATTAATTTTGACACTAAGATGTTGAAGATATGAATGAGGAGAAAAAATGACTGACAAACGGACACTGCTCTATGAAGGTAAAGCTAAGAATCTCTATCAAACTGATGATACAGCAGTTGTACTCGCAGCTTATAAAGACCAAGCGACAGCACTCAACGGCAAGAAAAAAGACCAAATCGTTGGTAAAGGCGAGCTTAATAACCAGATTACAAGCCTAATTTTCCGTGAACTGAATCGTCGTGGTGTCCACACTCACTTCATTGAACAAGTATCTCCAACTGAGCAATTAAATACGAAAGTTGCCATTATTCCTTTGGAAGTGGTTATTCGTAATTATACAGCAGGGTCATTTTCTAAACGTTTTGGTATCGAAGAAGGGATCAAAATCCCAACACCAATCGTTGAATTTTATTACAAAAATGATGATTTGGATGACCCTTTTATCAATGACGCTCATGTTAAATTCCTAGATATTGCAACAGATGATGAGATTGCTTTTCTGAAACAAGCAGCGCTCGAGACAGATGCTATTTTGACAGATATTTTTGCCAAAATAGGATTGAAATTAATTGATTTCAAACTTGAATATGGTCGTTTGCCTGATGGTACAATCATTCTGGCTGATGAGATCTCCCCTGATACGTCTCGACTTTGGGATGCCGATAATAACCATGTTGATAAAGATGTCTACCGTCGTGATTTAGGTGATTTAATCCCAGTTTATCAAAAAGTCCTAGCCGGTTTACAAGCAGAATTTGAAGGAAAATAATCTCGTGAAAAAACGTATTTTTGTCGCTAAAAAACCTGAATTTAAAGTTAAAAACCATGCATTATTGACAGAGTTGCAGCATAATTTGCAACTCGAAACACTGACATCTGTTAATATCGTCCAAGTCTATGATGTTTTTCATGTGTCAGATGCTATTTTGATTGCTGCGGAACAATCTATCTTTTCTGAAAAAGTGACGGACAATCTCTTAACAAATGCCACTGTCAAAGCAGCTCTTGCTGCCTCTAAGTTCTTCGCCATAGAGGCACTGCCAGGTCAATTCGATCAACGCGCAACCTCAGCAGAGGAAGCCTTATTCTTGTTAGGTGCTAGCCATGATGCAATTGTCAAAACGGCCCAACTCTACTTGTTGAACCCAGATTTATCTGATGCTGAATTCGAAAAAATTAAATCTTATCAGCTTAATGCCGTTGATTCACGTTTTAAAGATATCGAGACTGAGATTGCTGAGGAAACAATCTCAGATGCGAATGACGAGATTCCAGTTCTTGAAGATTTTATCACAAAGACAGAAACTGAGATTGCTGACCTGCATAAATCATACTCACTCGCCATGGAAGTGGCTGATTTGTTGTGGATTCAGGATTATTTCAAGACAGTAGACCGAAACCCTACCGAAACGGAATTGAAAGTTTTGGATACTTACTGGAGTGATCATACACGCCATACAACTTTTGAGACTGAACTTAAAACGATTGATTTCTCAAAATCAAAATTTAAGGCCCAACTTCAAACAACGTTTGAAAAATATCTTGCCATGCGTGAAGACATCAAACGTAGTGAAAAGCCTACGACATTGATGGAATTGGCGACGATTTTTGGTCGTTACGAGCGTGCCAATGGTCGTTTGGATGACATGGAAGTATCAGATGAGATTAATGCTTGTTCAGTTGAGATTGAAGTTGATGTCAATGGTGTTAAAGAGCCATGGCTACTGATGTTTAAAAATGAAACACATAATCACCCAACAGAGATCGAGCCTTTTGGTGGCGCATCGACTTGTATTGGTGGCGCCATTCGTGACCCGCTTTCTGGTCGTGCTTATGTCTATCAAGCGATGAGAATTACGGGTGCAGGCGATATTACAGCGCCAATTTCTGAAACGAGAGCGGGTAAATTACCTCAGCAAGTGATTTCTAAAGGTGCTGCGCATGGGTATAGCTCATACGGCAATCAGATTGGACTTGCGACGACTTATGTCAAGGAATATTTTCACCCAGGCTTTATTGCCAAGCGCTTGGAAACAGGTGCTGTCGTTGGTGCTGCACCAAAAGAAAATGTTTTGCGTTTGAAACCCCAAGCAGGTGATGCCATTATTTTATTCGGCGGTAAAACAGGCCGTGATGGTGTTGGTGGGGCAACAGGTTCATCTAAGGTTCAGACTAAAGAAACAGTTGAAACAGCAGGTGCTGAGGTTCAAAAGGGCAATGCTATAGAAGAACGTAAAATCCAACGTTTATTTAGAAATCCAGAAGTGACACAGCTCGTTAAAAAATCTAATGACTTTGGTGCGGGCGGTGTCTGCGTTGCCATTGGTGAATTAGCAGATGGTTTGCGCATTGATTTGGATAAAATTCCTTTGAAATATCAAGGCTTATCAGGGACAGAAATTGCGATTTCTGAATCACAAGAGCGGATGTCTGTTGTGGTTGAAGCAGGAGATGTTGATAAATTTATCGCTGAATGTGCTAAGGAAAATATCTTAGCCGTTCAAGTCGCAGAAGTCACTGAAAAAGCCAACTTGACCATGGTTTGGAAGGGGCAAACGATCGTTGATATTGAACGATCGTTCCTTGATACAAATGGTGTCCGTGTGGTTGTCGATGCGACAGTTGTCGATTCTGACTTACCTGTGCCATTTGACAAAATGTCAACTTTAGATTCTTTAGATGCTGATTTGAATGGTCTTTTATCAGAGTTGAACTTTGCCTCACAAAAAGGCCTACAAACCATTTTTGATAGCTCAATAGGTCGATCAACAGTCAATCAACCTATTGGTGGGCGATATCAGATTACACCAACTGAGAGTTCTGTTCAAAAATTACCAGTCTTGCACGGTGTGACCAATACCGTCTCCTTGCTTGCGCACGGGTACAATCCAGAAATTGCTGCCTGGTCACCTTATCATGGTGCAGCATATGCTGTGATTGAAGCAACGGCACGTCTTGTTGCAACCGGTTCAAACTGGACCAAGGCACGTTTTTCATACCAAGAATATTTCGAGCGTATGGACAAGCAAGCGGAACGCTTTGGTAAACCACTAGCGGCTCTCCTTGGCTCAATTGAAGCCCAAGAACAACTCGGCTTGCCGTCAATCGGTGGGAAAGATTCAATGAGTGGTACCTTTGAAGATATCACAGTCCCACCGACACTGATTGCCTTTGGTGTGACAACGTCTGAAACAGAGCGTATTTTGTCACCAGAGTTTAAGTCACCTAATGAAAATATCTACTATATTCCTGGTGTAACGGTCACTGATAAAATCGATTGGGACATTATCAAATCGAACTTTGACTTACTAACTGACTTACAAGCGCATCATCAAATCACAGCAGCTATTTCAACAAAAGCTGGAGGTTTTGGTGAGGCAATTGCTCTCATGACATTTGGTAATCACATCGGTGCAGACCTTGCGCTATCTGATATTTCTGATATCGTCAAAGCGCAGTTTGCAGGCTTTATCTTCACTTCACCTGAAGAAATCGCAGGTGTCGCAAAAATCGGTCGCACAATGACTGATTTCAATCTCGTGGTTAATGGTCTCAGTCTCTCAGGCGACAAATTACTTTCAAGCTATGAAAACCCGCTAGAATCAGTCTATCCAACCTTGTTTGAACAAGATGATAGTTTAGTAGAGGTTGAGACAAAAGTATCTCCTGCACCTATTCAAGCATCAGCTAAAATCGAGACACCGCTTGTTTATATTCCAGTTTTCCCAGGTACTAACTGTGAATATGACACAGCTAAAGCTTTTGAGGCGGCGGGTGCTGAGGCTAAAATCGTGCCATTCCGTACTTTGGACATTGCGGATTCGATTAAGGAGATGGTTGCCAATATCGCACAAGCCAATATTCTCATGTTTGCTGGAGGGTTCTCAGCCGCAGATGAGCCTGATGGTTCGGCAAAATTCATTGTTAACATTCTTTTGAATGAGCAAGTTAAATCAGCTATTGATGCTTTCATTGCGCGTGGCGGTTTGATTCTCGGTATCTGTAATGGATTCCAGGCTTTAGTTAAATCGGGCTTGCTGCCTTATGGTCGATTTGACAGCTTGACTAACCAGTCACCAACCTTGTTCTATAACGATGCCAATCAGCACGTGGCTAAAATGGTTGAGACAAGAATTACCAACACCAATTCACCTTGGTTGACAGGTGTTCAAGTTGGTGATATCCATACGATTCCAGTCTCTCATGGTGAAGGTAAGTTTGTCGTTTCTGAGACTGAACTCGCTGAGTTGATTGACAACGGTCAAATTATTACGCAATATGTTGATTTCCAAGGCAAGCCAAGTATGGATTCTTTCTATAATCCTAATGGCTCAGTCGCAGCGATTGAAGGCATTATCAGCAAAAATGGACAGATTCTCGGCAAAATGGGTCATTCTGAGCGTTATGAATCAGGCCTCTTCAAAAATATCCCTGGTCATAAAGACCAACAACTCTTTGAGAGTGCCGTGGCTTATTTTAGAGGCGAATAATTGTAAACAACAAAAAGTTTTATAAAAATCATTCGTAGCCTGTTTCTGTGTTACTTTTAGATGAACTAGATAGTTAATATAACTGATTGTAGGGAAGAATAACATTTTCGTATTCTTTTTGCAAAACAATACGAAAATGCTAAAAAATCATGTCAGGCAGACGCTTGGCATGATTTTTGCTATAAATGTTCAATTTTATTTTAAAGCATGTGACACTTCATCAAGCATAAGTTTTGTTGATTTTAGTCCTCCACCACTTAAATACCAAACGGCTGCATTAAGCTCAATGACTTTACCATTTTTACTGGCTATTGTTCGTTTGACTAATTCATTATCTTTCAGACTAGCCCCTGTCATGTCACCACCGATAGCTTTAGTACGGTCGATAAAGAAAATGATATCTGGATTTTTTTCTAGGACATATTCATAAGAAACGCTTTGCCCGTGTGTAGAGGCTATGATTTGGTCATCAGCACTCTTGAAACCGAAAGTATCGTTGATAATGGCATAACGTGAGCCGTCACCAAAAGCAGAGACTTGACCTTCATTAGTCATTAATGTCAAAGATTTTAGACCTGAACTTTTAGCTTTCTTTTTAAGCGTATTAATGTTTGCTGATAAAGTTTTGATTTGGTTTTTCGTCTCAGCTTCTTTACCATAGATGCTTGCAATCGTTAGCATGTGTGATTGCGTTGAATCCCAAACTTTAGAATTATCAAGTGATAAATCTAAAACGGGTGCAATTTTTTCAAGGTCTGCTTTAAAACTTTGTTGACGTGCTGAAATAATGATTAATTGCGGTTTCAAGGCATTGATTTTTTCTAAATCTGGTTCTTTCAAACCACCAACACTCTCAACAGATTGAAATGCCTTCAAGTAGTCAGGCAGATTTTTCTTTGCAACACCGATAACTGATTTACTTTCACCAAGTGCTTGAATTGTATCAAGTGAACCATTATCGAAAACAACAACTTTACTTGGGTTTTTAGGAACTTTAACTTTGCTACCGTCTGCACCAACAACTTCGATGGTATCAGTTTTGGCCTTTTGAGAAGAATCAGTATTTTTTTTTGCGCCACAAGCAACGAGAACTATTGTGAGTAGTAAAATACCAGTGAAAGCCGTGAATAGTTTCTTAAGTTTCATATTATGTTTTTCCTTATTTTCATTATTATAGTTATTTCATTCTAAAAATAGAGACAGAATTTTTTGCCGTCAATTTCTTCGATGCGAATCGTCATGTCATACAGCGCATTTAAGACAGGCTCATTAATAATTTTGGCTGTTTCATCATGGGCAAAAATGGCACCAGACTTCATAGCCACGATGTCATCAGCAAAACTTGAAGCAAAATTTATATCATGCAAAACGATAACGACAGTCTTGCCGTAATCTCGAACTAAACTTTGCAAGAGTTGCATCATCTGCAAGGCAAAGTTCATATCCAGATTATTTAGGGGTTCATCTAGCAAAATATAGTCAGTATCCTGTGCTAAAATCATGGCGATATAAGCGCGTTGGAGCTGACCGCCAGATAGATTTTGGATATTTTCATCAGCTAAATCTTGCATACCAAGTTGTTCAATTGAGGTTTGAATTTTAGCTTTGTCGGTTTGGGTTAACTGACCTTTAGAATATGGAAATCGGCCAAAAGCGATGAGTTCCCGAACAGAAATTTGCATATTGAGATGATTCATTTGCTTTAAAATCGCTAATTTCTTCGCAAGCTCACGTGATTTAAACGCTTTGAGTTCTTGACCTTCCAAATAGATATGACCAGATTCAGCATCAATAAGGCGACTCATACAGGCGAGTAGTGTTGATTTACCAGCGCCATTTGGACCGATAAAGGCAGTTAATTTGCCCTTTTGAATGGTCAAATCTATCTCTTTTAGAATTGGCTTTTTGCCAAATGATTTCGATAAGTTTTCTATTTTCATCTTTTGTTACCATTTCTTTCGTATAAAATTTGCCCGATAAAGTAGCAGCCACCTGTGAATTCGATGATGACGTTTAAGGTTGTGTTAAAGCTAAAGATATGCTCAACCAGAAATTCACCTAAAATCAGCAAAAGGATGGCTATCAGACTGCCAGCAAGAAATAGTGATTGATGACGATAAGTTTTCATGAGCTGGTAAGCAATATTGGCGACGATGAAGCCGAGAAAGCTTGTCGGACCAACAAGAGCAGTAGAAATCCCGACGAGAGCGGTAATGGCAAACAAGGTCATGAGTTGTAAGCGTCTTAAATCAATGCCAAGATTAATAGCGTGGTCATTACCGAGATGTAACACATCAAGTTGGGGTGCTAAATGCCATAAAAATAGACAAATTATAGCAATTAGGATGGCTGCTATCGTTAAATGATCAGGTTTGACATTGCTAAAGCTAGCAAACAATTTGCCCTGTAAATGATCATATTCGTTAGGGTCTAGGATGACTTGCATGAAATTGCTGACATTGTTAAAAAAAGTCCCTAAAATCATGCCAATCATCAAAAATAAAAAGAGGTCTCGCTTGAATTTCTTTAGCAAGGTAAAAGAGAGGTAAGTACTGAGTGACATCGTGAGTGTGATAGTCAGTAGGAAGTCCCAAATACTTGTTGCTTTTGAGAGACTTTGACTGCCAAAGACGAAGATAGATAGGGTTTGAATCAAGACATAAAATGAATCAATACCGAGTATATTCGGTGTCAGGAGTTTATTTTGGCTCAGAGTTTGAAAGCTAATCGTTGAAAAACTGCAAGCAATTCCGACTAAAATGAAGGCTACTATTTTTTTCCCCCGCAAAGCGATGGCAAAGTCAAGATTTCCGTAGGTTTGATAGGTCATGAAAAGGCTGCAAGCTACTAATACTGCAAGTCCTAATGTGATAGATGTCAATTTACGTGTCATTTAGCTGTACCTACGACTTTCTTTGAGGAGAAGGCCGATAAAACAGATGCTACCTAAAACGCCGATTACCAAACTGACTGAAATTTCATAAGGGGCGATGATAATCCGACCAATCATGTCGCAAATTAAGAGGAAACTTGCCCCAAAATAGGCAGTGAGTGGGAGATTGTTTTTCATTTGGTCGCCAAATTTGAGGCTCACCAGATTAGGAACGATAATCCCTAAAAAGGGGATATTTCCGACACTCACGAGGACGATACTTGAGGAAAGGGCAATGATACCAATGCCAACTAAGCGCATTTTTTGGTAGGAAATGCCTAGGTTTGTTGCCATTTCTTGACCTGCTGCCATGATAGTAAATTGATAAGCAAAGAGGTAGATGATGATAAATAAGGGAATTGACAAGTAAAGTAGTTCATAATTGCCACGCATGACGACAGAAAAATTGCCTTGTAACCAAGATGCCATGTTTTGTAGCAGTTGATGCTGATAGGCAAAGAAAGTGGCGATACTGCCAATGATATTCCCAAACATAATCCCAACTAGGGGGATTAAAATTGTATTTTTGCTAGGTAAGTAGCGCGATATGAGTAAAAACAGGCAAGTTCCCAAAAAAGCAAAACCGAAAGCAACTGTGGTACGCATTAAAAGTGGTGCATTTGGCAGAAAGATCATGACAAAGACGATGCCTAGCTTGGCACTATCCATTGTACCAGCTGTATTTGGGGATACAAATTTATTTTGCATCAGATTTTGCATCACAAGACCTGAAACACTGACACTTGCACCAGCAATCACTAAACTCAAAGTACGTGGTAGTCTTGACGATAATAGAACAAGATTTTGACGACTTGACCAAGTTCCCAATTCGAAAATAGGGAGATCAACGAGCCCGATAAAGATCGAGGAGACGATGAGGATGACCAAGAAGATGATACCAGCTATTTTTTTAGTCACAAGTCTTTTCCTTGCCCTTTCAGTCAGATATGAATCTATATAATTATCAAAATAGAGGCCTCTATTTTTGATAGAAAGTGTCAAAAACTTTTGACATTTTCTATTAAAGCATAATATCACTATTTTGGCAATAGTCAGAAATTGTTAAGAATGTTGAGCAAAGCGCTATTTTTTTCGTATAAATTAAAGAGAGGATAAAAAATGTATGATATAAGAGAAGCAGACTACCCTATGAGACCGCGTGAACGTTTAGCAATACTTGGAGAGAAGTATCTATCAGACCAAGAATTACTGGCGATTTTATTGCGAACAGGTACGGCAAAGTCATCAGCTGTCGAGCTATCAGGGCAGATACTTCGACACTTTGAAACACTAGAAAATTTTCGTAGATCAAGTATAGAGGAATTGACTCAAATTCCAGGAATAGGCATGAGTAAAGCCATTGAAATGAGAGCTATGATGGAGCTTGGCAAGCGTATTCAGACGGCTGAGCGTGAGAGACAAGGTCAAGTGAAAGGTGCTCAGCAATTTGCGATGACCTTGATAGATGAGATGTCAGACTTTGATCAAGAACATCTGGTAGCCGTCTATCTGGATGGTAAAAATAAAATCATCAAAAAAAGAACGATTTTTGTGGGAACTGTCAATTCAGCCAGTGCCAATCCGCGGGAAATTTTACATTTTGCAGTTAAAACGTTAGCAGCAGGTATTTTAATTACCCATAATCATCCATCTGGTGATCCCAGACCATCAGATGCTGATGTTGTGTTTACAGAGCGAATGGAAAATGCCTGTAATAATATCGGGATAACGTTGGTTGATCATATTATCGTGGGGCATAAACGTTATTTTTCGTTTCAAGAAAGTGGCTTGATGTTTTAAATTAATAAATGCTCAAAAAAACGCCTCAATGTGAGACGTCTCATTAAAGATTAAAAACCGCGTAACGAAAGAAAGCTAAATCTTCGTCGCGTACATTATACATAAAATCAGGATGCCATTGAACGCCTAAAAAACGTAGATTTGGATCAGTTGATTGCAAAGCCTCTATGATATGGTCATCAAGGGACTTGGCAATCACCTCAAGTTGCGGTGCAAGCTGTTTGATACTTTGTCGGTGGAAAGAGTTAACATGCGCCTTGCGGCCATAAATTAAATCTAGTGGCGAATGCTTAGAGATGAGGACATCGTGAGAAGTCTGTGTCATTGCTTTATCCTGCCAATGGTTCTGAATTTGCTGATTGAGTGATCCTCCGAGGACGACATTAACCAATTGCATCCCGCGACAGACACCAACGATTGGCTTATTTTGTTTGATAGCTTCGTTAATCAAGGCAATTTCAAAGGCATCACGTTCACGATTATAGTCACTGGATTGAATCGTTTCAACTTCGCCATAAAATTCTGGCGCAACATTTTGTCCACCAGCTAAGACCAATTTGTCAATCATAGAAATATAACGTTTGGCATGCATCGGGTCACCAATAGGAATCATAATTGGGAGACCACCAACAAGTTGAACGGCTTTGATATAGCCAGAAGGGTTATAGGAAATGGCCATATGGCCCATGTCATCTCCCGCATCTCGTCGCTCATTTGCAGCAACACCGATAATAGGTTGTAAAGTAGTCATAGCTTATTTTCAATTTCTTTTTTATCTTGCATAAAAAATAAGAGTGTTTGAAGTTCACTCGTCAAGTCAACAGACTGAACTGTGATATTTTCTGGCACTTGGAGACGTCTCGGTGTGAAGTTGAGAATACCTATAATCCCAGCTTCAATTAAAAGGTCAGCAACTTCCTGAGCACGATCTGATTGGACGGAGATGATAGCAGTTTCAATATTAGCATCTGCCAGATTTTTTTGAATATCTGAGATATTGTAAATTGGGATACCGTCGTCAGTTTTCGTTCCAACGAGCGGGTTACCCGCGACATCATAGGCTTGGGTAATCCGCATTTTATTGCGGTCATGAAAACGATAGTTAATCAGTGCGCGACCTAAATTACCGACACCGACAAGGGCAATATTGGTCTCTGCTGAGTCACCTAATAAATTGCCGAAAAAGTCACGAAGCGCAGTAGTATCATAGCCATAGCCACGTCTACCAAGTTCACCAAACAGTGAAAAATCACGTCTGACGGTTGCAGAGTCAACGCCTAGTCTTGCGGCGATTGCTTGAGAGTTGGTTCGGTCAACTTTGTCAGCCACAAATTGTTTAAAAATGCGATAATATTGTGGCAGACGTTTGGCGGTTGCCTTGGGTAAAACTTCATTAAATTTTGTTACGACCATAAAAGTAAAGACTCCTTCAGTATTCTTTGTGAATAGATTACCAAAAGTTTGTGAAGTTGTCAAACAAAATCAACTAGCGTATTAGATTATACTCATCTGGTTAAAGAAAGTGAACAACATTTTGGAGATATTTTTTGTCAATTTGAGGCGACAAGGCTTGTCAATGAAGAAGTGGCAGAAAATAGCCGAAAACGTTTACTTTATTTACCTAGATGAGTATGAAAGGCTTTTTTGTGGTAAAATAGACCTATGATTTTACTACAAGGAAACAATATTTCAAGGACTTTTGGTGCAGATGTCCTATTTGAAAAGATAAATTTTACAATTCAAGATAATTCACGAGTCTCACTCGTCGGGCGCAATGGTGCAGGAAAGTCAACGTTACTAAAAATTATTGCAGATGTGGAGACACCAAGCTCTGGTGAGATTTCAAAGACTAAAAATTTGACCATGTCTTACTTAGCTCAAGAGACTAACTTTTCATCTGAGCAGACGATTTATGATGAAATGCTCAGTGTTTTTGAGGAGCAAATTGGGCAAGAAAAGCAATTACGCCAGATGGAAGCACAAATGGGAGAACTATCAGGTGCTGACTTATCTAGTTTGATGACGCGCTATGACAGCTTGACTGAAACATTTCGCCAAAATAAAGGGTTTACCTACGAATCCGACATCAAAAACGTCTTAAATGGTTTTAAGTTTGACGAGTCTTTTTGGGCGCAGTCAGTTTCAAGTTTATCAGGTGGTCAAAAAACGCGTTTGGCTTTGGCTAAAATTTTGCTTGAAAACCCATCTTTTTTGATTCTCGATGAACCGACCAATCACTTGGATATCGAAACGCTCTTGTGGCTCGAAAATTACTTGAAAAACTATCGTGGTGCGATTTTAATTGTTAGTCATGACCGTTATTTTTTAGATAAAGTGACAACTGAAACACTAGAATTGTCACGAGGTAAACTTGAAAAATATGTTGGTAATTATAGTCAATATATCAAACTTAAAGCTGAAAAACTCGCGACACAAGCTAAACAATATGATAAACAGCAAAAAGAAATCGCTAGCCTAGAAGATTTTGTCAATCGAAATCTAGCGCGAGCATCGACGACAAAACGTGCGCAATCAAGACGAAAGAAACTTGAGAAAATGGCGCGATTGGACCAGCCTCTCGCGAATGAAAAATCAGCACATTTCACGTTTTCACCAGCTATTGAATCAGGGAACGTCGTTTTAACTGTTGAAAATGGCGCGGTTGGTTATGATAAGGAAGTTTTGTCAAGTCCGATTAATTTAGACGAGCGCAAATATGATTCAATTGCGATTGTCGGGCCAAATGGGATAGGCAAATCGACGTTAATCAAGTCTATCGTAGGTAAAATCCCTTTGATTGAGGGGACAGTTAATTTAGGCGCTAACGTTGCTATGGGGTATTATGACCAAGAACAGCGTGATTTGACGCCTTCTAATACGGTATTAGAAGAACTTTGGAAAGACCATAGCCTTGTGCCAGAGGTTGAAATTCGGAATCGTCTGGGTGCTTTCCTTTTTTCAGGAGATGATGTGCAAAAAGCTGTCGGCATGTTATCTGGTGGCGAAAAAGCACGTTTACTCCTAGCTAAGCTATCAATGCAAAATGATAATTTCTTGGTACTTGATGAGCCAACCAATCACTTGGATATTGATAGCCGTGAAGTTTTGGAAAATGCGCTTATCGATTTTGATGGTACACTGTTATTTGTCAGTCATGACCGGTATTTCATTAACAGAGTTGCCGATAAAGTTCTTGAAATCTCTGCCGAAGGTAGCAAACTTTACTTGGGTGATTACGACTATTACTTGGAGAAAAAGGCTGAGGAGGCTGAAATCGCTGCACTTTTATCAGCAGAAAATGACGCTATCTCAGAACAGTCAGTACCTTCTAGTTATCAAGCCTCAAAAAATGACCAAAAATGGCGTCGGAAATTGACACGAGAGATTGAGGCTCTGGATGAGCAGTTACAGGTGTTTGATGTCTCAATTACTGAACTGCATGAGCAAATGGTTGAGTCATCAGAAGATTTTGTCAAATTAGGTGAGTTACAAAAAGCATTAGATGCAATGATGGCAGAAAAAGAAACTGTTGAAGAATTATGGCTGGAAAAATCTGAAGAACTTGGTGAATAAGTAATCGTGAAATACAATATAAAAAAATATGATTATCTTATTGTCGGTGCGGGGCCATTTGGCGCGACATTTGCGCATGAGGCGGCATTGCGCGGCAAGCGGTGTCTGGTTATCGAGCGTCGTAGTCATTTAGGTGGTAATCTATATACACACCAAGAAAATGGCATCAATGTTCACGATTATGGTGCGCATATCTTTCACACAGATAAGAAACCTGTCTGGGATTACGTCAATCAATTCACTGAATTTAATGGTTATATTAATCAAGTTATTGCTAATTATAAAGGAGATTTGTACAATCTTCCCTTTAATATGAATACCTTTTATCAGATGTGGCGAGTAAAGACACCAGCCGAAGCGCAGGCAAAAATTGCTGAACAGCGGGAGGCTGCAGGGATTACTGGTACACCTAAAAATTTAGAAGAGCAGGCGATTTCGCTTATCGGGACAGATATTTATGAAAAGTTAATCAAGGGTTACACAGAAAAACAATGGGGGCGTAAGGCAACTGAATTACCAAGTTTTATTATTCGTCGCTTGCCAACACGTTTTACCTTTGATAACAATTACTTTAATCATCGTTACCAAGGTGTACCAGTAGCTGGCTATACTGCAATTTTTGAAAAAATGTTAAACCATGACTTGATTGATGTGCGATTAGAGACTGACTTTTTTTCAGATAAAGAAACTTATTTGGCTGAATTTCCGCGTATTGTCTACACTGGGATGATTGATCAATTTTTTGGCTACAAATTTGGCGAGTTAGAATATCGCAGTGTCCGATTTGAGTCTGAGCTACTGGCAACTGATAATGCGCAAGGTAATGCGGTCATTAACTATACAGATGCTGAAACACCATATACACGGGTTATGGAATGGCGTCATTTTGACCAAAACGGGGATGATGATGTCACAATCTTAACTCGAGAATACCCTCAAGATTGGGATTGTCAAAAAGAGGCGTACTATCCAGTCAATGATGAGAAGAATTCAACTTTATTTAAACAATACCGTGATGAAGCGAAAAAATATGAAAAAGTAATCATGGGTGGTCGTCTTGGAAACTACCAGTACTATGATATGGATCAAGTTTTTTATGCAGCACTTGAGGCAGTCAAGCAAGAATTTAAACAATAGTAAGAAAAATTACCACTATCCTAGCCATTTCAAACCCATCTTATGATAAAATGGTAACAGAACAAAATTTGAAAGAGAGAACAATCATGCAAACACTATCTCGTGAAATTGCCAAAGACTTACTGGACATCAAGGCGGTTTTTCTTCAACCGAACGATCCTTTTACTTGGGCAAGCGGTATTAAATCACCGATTTATACGGATAATCGGATTACGATCTCCTATCCAGAAGTACGCCGTCGCATTGCACAAGGCTTTGCTGACCGCATTCGTGCTGAATTTCCTGATGTTGAAGTGATTGCAGGTGCTGCGACTGGTGGCGTGCCTCATGCGGCTTGGGTTGCTGAAATCCTTGATTTACCAATGGTTTATATCCGCTCTAAAGCTAAGGACCATGGTGCAGGTAATCAAATTGAAGGTCGTATTATTAAGCATCAAAAAATGGTCATTATTGAAGACTTGATTTCAACAGGTGGTTCGGTAATTGGAACTGCTGAGGCAGCAAATCGTGAAGGCGCTGATGTCTTAGGTGTTGCAGCTATTTTTACTTACGAACTACCACGTGGAATTGAGAATTTTGAAAAAGCAAATCTGCCTTTGATTACGCTCTCAAATTATTCTGATTTGATTGAGATTGCTAAAGTTATCGGCTATGTCAATGCGGATGAGTTAGAGTTATTAAAAAAATTCAAGCAAAACCAGAATACTTGGCAAGATTAAAAGTTATACTGATTTGAGTATATCATCAGTTGATTAACATCGTTCAATAAGATAAAAGAGGACCCGAAATGAAACTTATAAAAAATGGCCGTGTCATAGATCCTAAGAGCCAATTTGATGCAATTGCTGATATTTTGATTGATGGTCAGAAAATCATTGCAATTGGTCAAGACTTAGTTAGAGAAGATGCTGAAATTATTGATGCGACTGATAAAATTGTGGCACCTGGCTTGATTGATATTCATGTCCATTTTCGTGAACCTGGTCAAACGCATAAGGAAGACATCCATACGGGGAGTTTGGCTGCAGCGCGTGGTGGTTTTACAACTGTCGTGATGATGGCAAATACCAATCCAACTGTTTCAACGGTTGAGACTTTATCAGAGGTTCTGTCATCTGCGGATCGTGAAAGTATTCATGTTAAGAGTGTTGCAACCATTACCGATAAGTTCGATGGGCAAACGCTGACGGATTTTGAGTCGCTTTTAAAAGCGGGTGCGGCTGGTTTTTCTGACGATGGTATCCCGTTTACCGATGCTGGTCGGGTGCGTCGGGCGATGCAAAAAGCTGCGTCGTTTGACACGATTTTAGTGCTACATGAAGAGGATCCTCAATTAACGGGGGTTTTAGGGATCAATGATGGTGCGATTGCGCATCAATGTGGTGTGATTGGTGCGCCAACGGTTTCTGAGTATAGTATGGTGGCGCGTGATGCAATGCTAGCCTTAGATACAAAGGCGCGTGTACATTTTCAGCATTTGTCGGCAGGTGAATCGGTTGATGTGATACGTTTTGCTAAGTCTTTAGGTGCGCAGGTGACTGCGGAAGTGACGCCTCAGCATTTTTCGATCACAGAAGATGCGATTTTGACACATGGTACTAGTGCTAAACTCAATCCACCTTTGCGCCAGTCATCAGATATTGAAAAATTGATTGTTGGTTTGCAAGATGGGACGATTGACGTGATTGCAACGGACCATGCACCGCATACACACGCTGAAAAAGATCAAGAATTCACGAAAGCACCGTCTGGTATGATTGGACTAGAAACATCGTTATCACTTGGCTTAACGCATTTGGTTGCTCCCGGCCATTTATCTCTTATGAGTTTACTAGAAAAAATGACCAGTAATCCAGCGCAAGTTATGCGTTTAGATGCAGGTTATTTAGCCGAAAATGGCGCGGCAGATCTTGTGATTTTTGATGCGGATGCGGTGCGTAAAGTTACGACTGACTTTGCCTCTAAATCTAGTAATTCACCGTTTGTTGGTAATCAATTACAAGGTGTAATTGCTTATACGATTTGTGATGGTGAGATTGTTTATCAAGCTTGATAAACCTTATTTTTGTGGTAAAAGAAGATGATGAGGGCATCATCTTCTTTGATTTTAAACTAGATATAACAAATGCAAGCATATAGTAGGAGTTGCTAGTGAAATGTTTTAATGAAGAGTCTTTCAAGGTTTTTGATGTTGAAGGATTAGATGAGCGAATGGTAGCTATTCGTGCTAATATCCAACCGATTTTTGCTGAAATAATGGCTGAAGTTTCAGCGCGTTTGAGTGATGATGTGGGGTATGAGACTTTTGTACACATTGCCCAACATCGGAGACGTACGAGATATGCGCCTGAAAACACATGGTCAGCGATTTCTGATAATAAACGGGGCTACAAGTCCCAGGCTCATTTACAGTTAGGGATTTGGGATAACTATGTCTTTATGTATTTATCAATTATTGATAACCCTGCCAAACGTGAGCAATATGCGGACTATTTAGCTGAACATCATGAGTTTCCAGATGATTTTGTCTATTCACTGGATCATACCAAATCTGAATTTTTCTCTGTGACTGCAGGGGTAGAAAAAGGAATCCAGCGCTTGCACGATGTGAAGAAGGGGGAATTTGAAGTCGGACGGATTATTTCCCGAGATGCTAAAATTTGGCAAGAAGATCCACAAACCTATATTTTAGAGACTTTTAAGACTTTATTTCCACTTTATCAGCATTTAAATGCTTGAAAACTATTGATATATAGTTATTTTTTATAGCTATTTATAGTTTCATCATAGTTTAAAACTATGCTTAATCATGATAAAATAGAGGAATGATGTACATCGTTTTGATGTAGCGTCAGAAATTGGGTGCAGAAAGGAGAAATGGGATGCCTGTAAAAGTGAATAGTCAGTTGCCAGCTGTCAAGATATTAGAAGCTGATAATATTTTTGTGATGGATGAAGCGAGAGCTGCGCAGCAAGATATTAGAACATTAAAGATTTTGGTGGTTAATCTTATGCCTCGTAAAATGGTGACTGAAACGCAGTTGTTGGCTTTATTGTCTAATACGCCTTTACAAATTAATGTCGATTTTTTGCATATGATGACGCATCAATCTAAAAATATTACGCAAAATCATCTGGATACTTTCTATAAGTGTTTTAATGATATCAAGTCTGATTATTATGATGGCATGATTGTAACAGGTGCACCTGTCGAAAATTTAGATTTTGAGGCAGTTGACTACTGGGATGAATTGCATCAGGTTTTAGATTGGTCACGGACACATGTTTATTCGACTTTGCATATTTGTTGGGGCGCACAGGCTGGGTTATATGCACGTTACGGTATTCCTAAACATCCTTTGGCACAAAAGTTATGGGGAGTTTATCATCAAACGGTAGAGAATCCGAAACATGTTTTATTTCGAGGTTTTGATGATGATTTTGTCGCACCACATTCTCGGAGTACTGAGACTTATGCGAGTGAGTTACCACATGATTTTGAGATTCTTTCTTATGGTGAAACTTCGGGATTATCTCTAGTTGTCAAGAAAAATTTGCGTGAGATTTACAGCTTTGGACATTTAGAGTATGATCGGATGACTTTAGATTTTGAATATCAGCGGGATAAGGCTGAATTCGGTGAGGATATTGTACCAGATGCCTACTATCCGAATGATGATCCGACACAAAAACCCAAGATGACTTGGTCTAGCGCTGCCAGCCTTTTCTTTTCAAACTGGTTGAATTATGCAGTTTATCAAGATACACCCTATGATTTGCGTGAACTCGCGAAATACGAATATTTTAATCTTTAACCACCGATTTGGTGGTTTTTTGGTATAATGAAATCATGACTTATTATGATCAATTCAAAAAAAATATCGTCTTACCACAGGCGATATTGACACATATTTTAGATATTTTCCCGACACTCATGAGTTTTAATGTCTGGCTTTATTTTTATGGTAATGAATCCTTAGCGCCGAGTCAAATTGCTGGCTTTTTACAGATGACAACAGCAGAGGTTAATCAAGAAATCAATCTCTTGACAGATTCAGAGACGTTAACAGCTGAATTTGATGAGTCTACAGGCGAGATGCGCTTTGATACACATCCAGCTTTTGCAAAATTAGATAATTTCATATCAGCTACAAGCAATCAAGCCTCAATCTCTGATTCTGAACTGGACAATGAAATAGAAACGATTTCTGATATTGCGAGATTGATTGCAGCCTTTGAGCCGGAAATGCCAGGCGGTTTAACACCGATTAATATTGAAGAACTGCAAAAATGGTTGAGCGATGATAAATTTGATGTAGGCTTAATCCTTCAAGCCTTAAGGGAAGCAGCGTTAAATCGCAAAGTTTCACTACCTTATATTCGGGCGATTTTGCGCAACTGGCGCACTAATGGCATCGTGACAGCGCGTGATATAGCAGATAATCGTGAAGCGCGTGAGATGCGTCAGGCAGAGCAACAGAGTGATACAACCTTATCAGATGATTACTTTAACTCAGTCGATAGCCTACGCAAGGCTTGGGGGTATGACAATGCTAAGTAAGCAGAAATTTCTCAATGTACTTGCGATTATTGCAGATATGTTTCCTGAGGCACATGGTGAATTGGACGCAGCAACGCCTTTTCAATTGTTGATTGCAGTGATTTTGTCAGCTCAGGCGACTGATAAGGGGGTCAATAAGGCAACGCCAGCACTTTTTGCTAAATACCCTGATAGTCAAAGCCTAGCCTCGGCAGATGTTTCAGACGTTGAAAACTTGATCAAGACCATTGGCCTATATCGCAGTAAAGCTAAAAACATCGTGAGAACAGCTGAGATGATCGAGACTGAGTTTGGGGGTGAAATTCCGAGGGATAAAGACTTGTTACAGACTTTACCTGGTGTCGGTCGGAAAACAGCAAACGTTGTGCTTGGGGATGCTTTTGGTATTCCTGGTATCGCTGTGGATACACATGTCGAACGCGTATCGAAACGTTTACAGTTAGTCAAACAATCGGCGACTGTCACGGAAGTAGAAGAAAAGTTGATGAAAGTTGTCCCTGAAAAAGATTGGGTCGTGACGCATCACCGCTTGATTTTCTTTGGTCGCTATCACTGTACCGCTCGTGCGCCTAAATGCGTCGCTTGCCCTGTTCTACCCTATTGTCACTTTGGAGAAAAAACGGTTTTAAAATGAAAAATGAAAAATTATCAAAACGTCTGACACAAGTTGGAGAATTTGTCCCGCAAGATGCTGTTTTATTAGATGTCGGGAGCGACCATGCTTACTTGCCAATTCATCTCGTGAAATCCGAGCGTATAAGCAAGGCTATTGCTGGCGAAGTCGTTAAAGGCCCGTATGAGAGTGCTGTAGCAAATGTTAAATCAGCTGGCTTAGAAGAGCAAATAGCAGTTAGACTTGCCAATGGCTTAGCTGCTTTTGATCCAGCAGTTGACGATGTGACAACAATCACGATAGCTGGCATGGGCGGTCACTTAATTGCTGAAATTTTGGAGGACGGGCGCGATAAGTTGTGCCAAGTGTCAACCCTGATTTTACAACCTAATAATGGCGAACGCCATTTGAGACAATGGTTGCAAGCACACGATTTCACGATTTCTGATGAAAAAATTTTAGCAGAAAATGACAAGATTTATGAAATTATCGTCGCACATCCAGGAAAGTCAGCTGATAAATTAACGGAAGCCGAGCTTTACTTTGGTCCCTTTCTACTACAAGAAAAATCAGCAGTCTTTCTCGAAAAATGGGCATCAGAGTTAACCGCTAATCAAGCGATTATGGCAAAAATTCCAGACTCAGCCCAACAAAAAAAAGCTGAGTTTTCAGCAAAAATCGCCAAAATCAAGGAGGTTATAAATGTTAGCCAGTGATTTTTTCGCACGATATGAAGCTTATTGTCCTAAAGAGCTTGCCATGGCAGATGATCCAGTCGGTCTGCAAATTGGTACCCTCAACAAAGACATTCAAAAGGTTATGGTCACGCTAGATATTCGCGAGCAGACTGTTCAGGAAGCAATCGAACAAAATGTCGACGTGATTTTGGCTAAGCATCCCGTGATTTTTAGACCGCTTGATAATCTGACAGACCAAGATACACAGCAAAAAATCATCTTGGACTTGGCGCGTGCAGGCATTGCAGTTTACACTAGCCATACTAATATTGACATTGTAGAAAACGGCCTCAATGACTGGTTTTGTGAGCTGCTAGACATCACCGAAACTGAAAATTTGACTGACTTTGGTCTAGGTCGTGTTGGTAATATCCAACCGCAAACTCTGGGAGACTTTTCAGAAAAAGTCAAAACAGTCTTTGAACTATCAGGCTTAACCATTGTCTCATATGCGCAATCACTCGACCAAGAAATTAAACGTGTTGCCATTTGTGGTGGCAGCGGTGGTAAATTCTATCCAGAAGCCATTGCCAAACAAGCTGATGTCTATGTAACGGGTGATATTTATTATCATACAGCGCATGATATGCTATCACAAGGTCTTCTAGCAATAGATCCAGGTCACCATATTGAAGTGTTATTTGTCAAAAAAGTGGCACGGCTACTCAGAGATTTTAAGACAGATGTCACGATCATCGAAAGTAGTCGCCTTACAAATCCGTTTATAAAAAAATGATGCCTGTTTGAACTGGCATCATTTTTTAATTATTTTTGGCTATTGGCTTGTAAGATTTTAAGCTCAGCTAACTCATCAACATAGAACTGTTCAACCAGATCAGGTGTAGTCACTTTTCTAACCATATTCAGGATCAACCAACTATTTTGAATCGGTCAGCTGTTTGACATCAAAATTGGGATATATCAATCAAAAGTATGGGCTAAGTCAGAATCATTTGTCTTGTAAAACTTAACTTGCTTCAGGCATTCAATTTATTATTCTTGAAGTAAATGACAGCATAATTTACATAATCATCAATTGTATAATATTTCACCACACGTTTAACAAATGTCTCATTATTCATTTTATGAAAGAGCTTCGTAATTAAGGCCAACATCTTTTAAACTTATCAGGTTAATAGACTTAACGACTAATCGGTACGATATTTGGATTTTTGAGAATGTAAGTAATGATTTCTTCAAATAAGGAAACAAGGTATTCATCAGTATAAGTTCGGATACCAGCGATACTTGAAGCAGCCATACCATTGACAACAATCCATGTCCGAATGTGTAGCGCCTCGATTTGATCATCAGTCAAATCTTTATACTTATCAGATTTTGCGGCAAGTTTCTTATAGTTTTCAAAAGAATAGTCAAACATTAGATGATTGCGAGCAAACCCTTCAACAAAGAGCGCACGATAAAGATTCGGATTCGTTTCAGAAAAACGGATAAAGGCAATTGCCAAAGACACGAGAGGATCATCCGCATATTTTTCATTAAGTTTAACATCAAACATGTAGTGGAAAACGTGTGATAAAACGGCTCGTTTATAGTTCTCCATGTTCTTAAAAGCGCCATAAATTGGTTGTGTCGAAATGCCAAATTTTTGCGCAACATCACGAGCGGTGAATTTTCCAAAACCATAGGTATTCAAATATTGAAAACCAAAATCAAGCAACATTTCATCAGTAATAACTTTTTTACGCGGCATATCTTATTTCCTCCGTAGCCCTTGGTTATGGGCTCATAAATAGTAGTGTTGTAGCACTAGATAGTAGTATGTAATAGGTAAAACGAATTAGTAGTTTTAAAGCACCCACTCATTAATCGCGTGAGCCACACCAGATGCTTCGTTAGATTTGGTGATGTATTTCGCTATTTTCTTGAGTTCTGGGTTACCATTTGCCATGACAACTGGGTTGCCAACGGCCTCTAACATTGAGCGGTCATTTTCTTCGTCGCCAATGGCCATGGTTTCTTCATGCGATATCCCTAACTTTTCAGCCAAGTGCTGGACGGCTAGTCCCTTACTCGCGTTTTTGTTAAGGATTTCAAGATAGAATGGTGTTGATTTAACGATTGTATAACGCTCTCTGAAACGTGGTGGCAGTTTTGCAATCGTCGCATCCAATTTTTCGGGCTCATCAATATACATCATCTTGATGATTTCGTGTTTGCTCATTTCTGCAGCAGTCCGATATTTTAATGGCAAGCCTGTAATATAAGCCTCATTGACCGAAAACTTACTGATATTGCGGTTATGCGTATAGATAGTAGACATGGTAATCGAGTGAAGTGGCGTATCAAGTCTGCGACTCTCCATTTCAATATCTAAGTAGTCATTGTAAGTTAAAGGTTCATCGATGAAAGCCTCACCAGTTGCAGTAGCTTGAACTAAAGCACCATTATATGTGATAACATAGTCACCAGCATCTAGTAGGTTTAAAGATTCAAGAATGTTTTTAACCCCTAAAAGTGGTCGACCAGTCGCAATGACGATTTTAACGCCAGCTGCCTTAGCTTTTTGAATCGCATCAAAAACTTCAGGTGTGATTTCTCGATTATTATTGACAAGTGTACCGTCAATATCGATAGCAACAAGTTTAATAGACATGATGATATGATATGAGTCATGTATCTGACTCAGTTCCTTTCTACGTAATTGACTTAAAGTCTTTCTTTTCCTAAAAAATGATCGTTTTTAATATAGCTAATAAAATCTTCTTGCTCAGCTTTAAACAGCGTTTCTGGACTGAGTATATCCCTTGGGAAGTAGAAACGATTATCGCCATGTGTTGTGCCAGTTAGTGATTTGACAAGACTTGATAATTCGGATAATTCAGTTAAAGTGCCATCTTTTTGCATGATCTCAATTTGTGTTCGAGGATTTTGGAGTTCAGGTCTGTACAAATCATAAGGCAAATCAAAGTTGGAGTGGACGGCTGTATAGTAATCTGTATCAAATCCAATTTTTTTAATAATTTGACGCAGAATTTCTAAATCTTTTTCATCAGCACTGTCATATTTAATCGACTTAGCTAATTTACGATTGATGAAAGCATTGCTCAAGTCTGATAAGATTTCATCTGGATGCGTCTGCCAGTTTTGGAAATAAGTGGTCATGACACCATCGTCAAGATGCAGATAGTCTGAAAGTGTGAAATGATGCTCGAAAAATGGGACTAGACGCGGGCTTGTCAGTTTAAAATAGTCCTTTTGTGTCGGGTAGAGGACTTTGGCACGTTTCAAAAGCTGATGTAACAAAACTTCCATGGCACGGCTTGCTGGGTGGAAATAAACCTGCATATACATTTGATAGCGACTTACGATGTAGTCTTCGACAGCATGCATCCCTTGGACTTTAAAAGCAATACCATTATCAACAGGTGTAATCACACGCATAATCCGAGTTAAATCAAATTCACCATAAGTCGCACCGGTATAATAAGAATCTCTTAAGAGATAATCCATCCGATCTGCATCAATTTGACTCGAAATGAGCTGAACAACCTGCTGATTCTCATAATCGTGGGTAATGACACTTGCAATTTTGTCAGGAAAGTCGGGTGCTACTTTTCTCAAGACAGCATTGACCTCTGTAGAAGGATCGGTGATAATATTGACCGTAATCGCCTCATGGTTCGTATCGAAAACGCCTTCAAAAGTATGTGAGAATGCACCATGTCCGACATCATGCAGTAGAGCCGCACATTGTGTGACAAGATTTTCTTCTGGGTGCCAAGTTTCAGGATAGTTTTTGGTAAACATTTCCGTAATTTGCTTGGCAATATTGTAAACACCTAAACAGTGCGTAAAACGGCTATGTTCCGCACCATGAAAGGTATAGCTGGAAGTGCCGAGTTGCTTAATGCGGCGTAATCTCTGAAATTCTGTTGTACCAATCAGGTCATAAATAATTTGGTTGCTGACTGGGATATAATTGTGAACTGGATCACGAAAAACTTTCTCTAATTTTGTATTTGGCATGCTAAGCTTTCTATACTATTATAAGTAATTATATTATAACTTATATAAGTAGTTATATTATAACTTAAATTACTGAAAAATGCACGTCTTTTGATTAAAAAATATCTTAATATTTTCTTACAAATCGTAACAAAATGTCCTTGACTTATTGGCATATAAATTTCATGAAACTAAAATACTTAATTTCTAAAAAATTATCGTATAATAGACTTACATGTGCTTTTTAGATGATTTCAAAATCAAGTTATTCTTGAAACAGAAATATCTGGCGAAAAATAAAAATCAAGACTTTGAGTGGATACGAGTCGGAAGAAAGGAAAGGTATCATGCAAAATATTGAAAAAAATCGTGCATTGACTTGGTACCAAACGATGGTAACTATCCGAGATTTTGAAAATATCATCGATGAAAAAAATCGTGCAGGTTTTTTGTATGGCACGACCCATCTTTATAATGGTCAAGAAGCCATCGCTACTGCCATTTGTGATTTATTATCATCAGAAGATATGATACTTTCAACCCATCGGAATCATGGGCATGCCATTGCCAAAGGCACCAAAACTTATCCTATGTTTGCTGAGATTTTTGGCAAGAAAACAGGAACAAATGGTGGTCACGGGGGGTCTATGCACATTAGTGATATATCAGTCGGAAATTTCGGAGGAAATGGCATCGTTGGTGGGAATTATCCAGTCGCCCTTGGCCTAGCACAAGCTCTGAAAATGGATGGATCAGAGCGCATCGTCGTCTGTTTTTCTGGCGACGGATCGACTAATGAAGGCACATTCCATGAGAGCCTAAATTTAGCTAGCATCTGGAAGTTACCGATTATTTTTGTTGTTGAAAACAATCAATATGCCATGTCAAGTGATGCGTCTGTCATGATTGCAGGGAGTATATCAGAGCGAGCAAAAAATTATAACATGAGCGCTTATAAAGTAGATGGACAAGATGTTTTTGCTGTTCACGATGTCTTTATACAGGCGCGTCAAGATGTCAAAAGTGGCCCAGTTTTGATTGAGGCGGTGACTTATCGCTTTAAAGGTCATTCACGATCGGATAGCGAGCAGTATCGGACGCCAGATGAGTTTTTTAACTGGGAAGACCCGATTAAAAAATTACGTGAGGCTTTGATAGCTGACTATGACGTTTCATCAGAAGAAATCGCTTTGATAGATGAAAAAATCTATCGCCATCTCTCATCAGAGGCTGAGCAAGCCTTAACAGATGAGGATGCTAGCAGTCCAAGTGATATTTGGAAGGCGGTATACAGTGACTAAAACGTATTTACAAGCTGTTAATGAAGGCTTGCGCCAGATTTTAACAACTATACCAGAAAGTTATATTTTGGGTGAAGATGTTGGGACTTACGGTGGAGGATTTGGCGCGACAAAAGGTTTAGTTGCTGATTTTCCAGACCGAGTCTTAGATACGCCAATTTCTGAGGCGGCCATTACGGGAGTTGCGACGGGTTCAGCCTTACTCGGTAAACGGCCTATTCTTGAAATTCAATTCTCTGATTTTTTGACTGTCGCTATTGATCAACTTGTCAATGAGGCAGCAAAAATTCATTTTCTATCAAACGGTGAGCAATCTGTTCCTATGGTTATCCGAGCAGCAAGTGGTTCAGGTACTGGTGCCAGTTCACAACATTCTCAAAGTTTCGAGAACTGGTTTGCTCATGTACCTGGCTTGATTGTCGTCATGCCATCGAATGCTTATGATGCTAAAGGTCTCTTAGTTGCTGCGGTTAAAAATAATAACCCTGTTTTAATTTTTGAGCCTAAATCACTTTATAAAACAGCTATGCCAGTACCGTCAGAACTTTATGAAGTGCCAATCGGTCAAGCTAAAGTCGTTCAATCTGGTTGTGATATCACGATTATCGCCCTCGGGCGAATGGTCGAAGTGGCTAAGACTGTTGCAAGTCAGACAGACATATCTATTGAAATTGTCGATCCAATTACGATTTCACCACTTGATAGTGAGACGCTCGTTGCATCTGCCAAAAAAACTGGTAAGGTCTTAATTTTAACTGAGGCTGCCAAACGCTCAGGCATTTCAGGTGAAATCTTTGCGCAGCTTGTTGAGGCTGGCTTTAGTGGGGCAATCAAACGATTGGGCGGACACTTCATGCCAGTCTCAGCGGCTAAATCAGTTGAGCTTGCACAAGTCCCAACGGCAAAAGAGGTGCTTGCAACCATTGGCACGATGATGGAGGAGGTTTAAATGGTTAAAATTACGATTGACAACTTGATTCATATAGACCATGAAACTGAAATCATTCATGAGGAATATAAGGGCGATTATCACGAGAAAAACGGGAGTCATTTTCTAGTTTATCAAAACGAGATGAGCGAAAAGGTCGTCATGAAGTATGACACTGAGATGTTGACGATTACACGTTTTTCAAAACCTAGTACGATTATGAAAATGCACCCAGAGGTTGTCACGAAAACTGCAATTGCCACACCTGTTGGCCCGCAGCGTTTCGAGATTAAAACGCAACTTTATAAAAAATCTGCGACTGGTTTTAAAGCGAGCTATCAATTCTGGCAAGGTGAGACAAAAATCGCTCAATATGATTTAGAGATTCATTTTTCTTCTTAGACAAGACGTTTTCTTTAAAAACCGAACATTATCGTTAAAAACTGTCTGAAATGGCAGTTTTTTTGCTGATTTTCTTAGAAATTAACCTATAATGATAAAAAAGGCCGTATTTGAATAGGCTTAAACAAAAGAAAGTTGGAATCAAGAGTGTCTGAAAAAAATGCTTACGCGCAAGCTGGCGTCGATGTAGAGGCTGGATATGAAGTTGTTGAACGGATTAAAAAACACGTGAAACGCACAGAACGTTTAGGCGTTATGGGTGCGCTTGGCGGTTTTGGTGGTATGTTTGACCTAACAACGACAGGCGTAAAAGAACCCGTTCTCGTTTCTGGTACAGATGGCGTTGGTACAAAATTGCTGCTTGCTATCGAGGCGGACAAGCACGACACGATTGGGATTGACTGCGTTGCCATGTGTGTCAACGACATCATCGCCGCAGGTGCAGAACCTCTTTATTTTCTAGATTATGTCGCAACAGGTAAAAACATTCCTGCTAAACTCGAACAAGTCGTTGCAGGTGTCGCAGAAGGCTGTGTCCAGTCTAATGCAGCTCTAGTTGGTGGTGAAACCGCTGAAATGCCTGGGATGTATGGTGAAGATGATTACGACCTTGCTGGATTTGCAGTAGGTGTGGCTGAGAAGTCTCAGATTATCACTGGGGAGAAGATTTCAGAAGGCGATATATTGATTGGTTTAGCCTCTTCTGGTATCCATTCAAATGGTTTTTCACTCGTCCGCAAGGTTTTTGCGGAAACTGATTTAAATATGCAAATGATTGAACTTGGTGGGCAAAAACTAATTGATAATTTGTTAACACCGACGAAAATTTATGTCAAAGATCTCATGCCTTTGGTTAAAGCAGGCGTTATTAATGGTATTTCACATATCACAGGTGGTGGCTTTATTGAGAACATCCCACGGATGTTTGGCGATGACTTGGCAGCAGAAATCAAGGAAGGTACTTGGGAGATTTTGCCGATTTTTGAATTGTTAGAAAAAACAGGCAATCTCAAACACAGTGAGATGTTTGAAATTTTTAACATGGGCTTAGGTATGGTGCTTGCGATTTCACCTGAAAACCTTGAGCAAGCTAAAGCCTTGCTTGACGGTAACTGTTTTGAAATCGGACAAATCGTTAAGCGTGAGACAGCAGCGGTTATCATCAAATGAACTTAGCAGTTTTTGCCAGCGGTTCTGGCACGAATTTTGAAAATCTTGTCAAACAAGGTATTCCGATTACTTTTCTGTTCTCAGATAAGCGAGATGCTCAAGCTTTGATACGGGCTGAAAAATTAGGGATCACAGCACACACGTTTGAGTTAAAAGAATTTGAAAATAAGGCTGCCTATGAGACGGAACTGTTAAAGATTTTGGCACAATATGAAATTGATCTGATCATTCTAGCTGGTTACATGAAAATCGTCAGCCCAACTTTGCTACAAGCTTATGAAGGCAAAATCATTAATATCCACCCTGCTTTTTTACCAGAATTTCCTGGAGCACATGGGATTGAAGATGCTTGGCGTGCAGGTGTCAGGGAGAGTGGTGTGACGATTCATTATGTCGACGCAGGTGTCGATACAGGTCAGATTATCGCCCAACGACGTGTGCCGATTTTACCAAATGACACATTAGAAACATTTGAGGCACGTATTCACGAGATGGAATATTTGCTTTATCCAGAAGTACTGCTTGAGATTTTAGAAAAATAAAAGAGAGACTTGCATGATGAAAATGATGCAAGTTTCTCTTTTTATTTGAATTAAAAATATTTAAATGATAAAATAATGATATATAGATAAGTAAATTAAATAAAAAGGTGTGAGTATGGTTAGCCGTGCTTGACAAATGGTGAACAATATGGCAAACACAACACAACACAACACAACACAACACAACACAACATTAAGCATACTTTATAAAGGAGGTGATGATGATGAGAAGAAAGATAGAAGAAGAAACGAAACAAACCCATTATCGCTTATGGAAATCAGGTAAAAGATGGCTCTATGCGAGTGCTACTTTGTTGACCATTTTTGGTAGCGGTTACATTTTTGATGAGGTTGGAGTGACTGATGATATTATTAAGTCTGCTCAGAAATTTATTAAGGAGATTACGACGCTAGAGACGGTAGAGGCAGTGCAGACGGACTATGCCACAGATGGGGCGAAAGATATCTGGATTTCTACCGGTAATTATCAGGTGCAATTTATACCTGTAAAAACTTATAGCGCTATCCAAACACTTCCGTCACTTCCTGCGGGAGCAGTTGTTGAAAAAGCTATCCTGATGCGTCATAGTGAATGGCATCACGCTCAGATGGCTCCTAATACAGGTTTTGCTGTAACACTAAAAGGTGCGACGACACAAGTTCCGTTCAATTCTAATAGAAATTTAACAGCTGGTTATTATACAGATACGGGGTATCAGGTTTATTCTGATGTGACGTCGTTACTACAATCAGCCAATGTGACAGGAAATGACCTTGTAGGCAATTTTTCTGCAAGCGTCTACCCAACGAATGAAGACTCTATCGCATATACCTATCTTATTCTTGTCACAAAGCGTTCTGATTTTCCATTGAAACAAGTTACGATTAATGATTTTGACTTTGCAAGTCCTTATGGTTCTGCGGGAACCTATAATAATACGGCAAGCATCTCAATAGGTAGCGGTTATAAAGCCAATACCATTAACTTTTATACCTCACTTTGTTCAATGGAGTTGTCAGATAATGCCAAAGTTTTTATTGACGGCACAAAAATTATGGACGTTACCCACAACAGTGGTGGTGGCATTGATGAGTGTACCGCAAGTCTAGGTACATTTAACAATACAGTTACAACTGGTACTTTGGCAATCCAAAACAATACAACGGGGCATTTTGGCTTTACCTTGCAAAATATTGTAGGAACTTCGTCAGCAGTTTACGGTTTTATCGTGAGCGAAACAGAGGTCGAAAAAATCGGTCTTGTTCAAGAATATGTGGATAGTGACGGCATTAATCTAGGAACACTTTATCCAGCCTATGCTCAGACAAAAGTAGAGGGGACTCGTGGAGATTCATACCTTAGTTTCTTAAACCCACTATCAGCACCCGTAGGTTACAGTGGTCCAACAACTAGCACAAATGACCCAGATGATGGGTTTGGGGTCAATGATGACTTGTTTAATGAATTCTCAGATTCCACAGTGACTTACGCCTACACCAACCTCCCCCAAAAAACCGATGTACAAATCGTAGGTGGACCGCTGATTAACCAAGGAACACAGGAAGATGTTTTAGTCGGTCGGACAGACAAGCCCTCCGAGGCACCCAATGCAAGTTATACCTATATTGCACCAACTGGCTACCATATCGACAGTATCACCTCGACAGCCAATGGCGATACTCTGACCCTACCGACGATTTCTGGCACGACGACTAAAACAGCTACTCTAGCCGTCGCCAAGTACGGTTCAGATACCGCCACAGATTCCGTTATCACGATTCGCTTGCGGAGTGACACCGCAAACTCAAGTGTGACTTTCCAAGATGTGAGTGCCGATACCGTGTTAGATGCCATGGATATTGCCACCTCAACAGGTGCGGTCATTGATTTTTCAACTGCTAATACCAAATTAGCGACACTTCAAGCTGCTAACTATGTTGTCAAGGATAACGGTATCCCAAGTGTTGATACGACTTATACGCCCGGTGGCGACTATGATTACACGGTCAATCTCCTACACGATACGGAAATGCGGACAGATATTTATAATGTCAACTATACCGTTCACCATGATTATACGGATAACACCAAAGACCATGATGCGGTCGAAACGCTCCAAGTCACGAGAACTTATTACTGGGATAAGGTCACCAATGCCGAAGTGCCCGCCACTGCGACGATGGCGAACTATGCCGTGGCTGGCAATATAACCGTCCACCCAAGTGCACCAGTCTATGCGTTCAAAACAGGAGACGAGGCTAAGGGAACTTTGAGCGCGACAGGTGATTTACAGCTCAAAACGGTCAATAAAGATACGACACCAGGTGGCTGGATTGCCTCTAAAGCCAGTGTGATACCAGCTAAAATCGAGCTGAGTAAAAATGCCACGACAGGCACCAATAGTACAGGGACAATTACAGTCACTGACACGATTAATTACACCCAAAATCAAGTCGGGTTCACTGATGTCACCAATAATAATACCGACCTCGGACCAGTCTTACTGGAGGGCACGCTCAATAGCCCGATTGACTTCACAGCGACCACGACCAAGCTCAATGACTTGATCAATACGAAACACTACGTTGTACGGGATAGTGATGTACCAAGTGTGACAACCAATTTCGCTGTTGGCAATCCGAATTACACGATTAATCTGATCCACGATACGGAAATGCGGACAGACACCTATAACATCGGCTACACAGTCAATCATGTGTACTCTGACGGTGCTGCCAATCATCAAACCCTTGAAAATGTGACTGTGACACGGACTTACTACTGGGACAAGGTCACCAATACCGAAGTCCCCGCAACTGCGACGATGGCGAATTATGCTGTAGGTGGTAATAAAGATACGCATCCAAGTGCGCCAGTCTATGCGATCACTTCTGGTGCCGTTGATGTGACGTCATTGAACACAAGCACCGGTGCGCTCCAGCTCAAAACGGTGAACAGAGATACCGCAACCAATTGGCTGACGGATAAAACGAGTGCCAACCTAGCCGCGATTGACCTAAGTCAAAACGCTAATACAGGTACAGGTCAAACCACAACGATTACTGCCAGCGATACGATTAACTATTACCGCAATGCAGAGCTGCGGACAGATACCTATAATATCAACTATAATGTTAATCATATCTACAAAGGCGATACAACTAATCCGAATAGTCACATCACCTCTGAAACCTTACAAGTGACGAGACATTATTACTGGGACTTGGTTTCTAATACGGAGATTCCGGCAACTGCGACCATGAATGAGTATGGCGTGAGTGGTGTAATTGCGACTAAGCCAGGTGCCCCAGTCTATATCTTAGATGCTGCGGATATCGGTGATGTGCTCACTTTTAGCGCA
This sequence comes from Pseudolactococcus chungangensis CAU 28 = DSM 22330, assembly GCF_002441885.1. GTDB lineage: Bacteria > Bacillota > Bacilli > Lactobacillales > Streptococcaceae > Pseudolactococcus > Pseudolactococcus chungangensis. The sequence continues at coordinate 75,510 of NZ_JXJT01000006.1, forward strand.
ACAACGGGTGACCTCCAGCTGAAAAGCGTTGCACAAGATGGTAAAGCCAATTGGCTGGCAGATAAAGCAAGTGTCACCCCAGCCTTAATCGCGCTGAGTCAAAATGCTGCGACAGGCACAAAAGGTACAGCCACTATCAATGTGTCTGGCACCATTAACTATTACAGTGATACCGAACTTCGGGTAGACACCTATAACATCGACTACATCGTCAAGCACGACTACACGGACAATACACTAGACCATGAAACTGAAGAAGAAGTCCAAGTCACCCGAACTTACTACTGGGATAAAGTGACTAATTCGGCTGTTTCTAGCACTGCCGATATGTCTCACTATGGCGTGAGTGGTGTGATTGCGACCAAGCCAGTTGCCCCAGTCTATGCCCTACACGCGGGAGATGTGGGAGATGTCGAGTCACTTGATACGGCAACCGGTGCTCTGCAATTCAAACCGATTGCCAAAGATGCCGCGATTGGCTGGGAGGCCTCTACCGCCAGTGATGTCGCCTCTCTCATTCAACTCAGTCAAGATCCAACGACAGATACAGGCGGTAGTGGCGATATTGAGATTATTGACACGATTTACTACTACAAAGATGTGGTGAGATTTAACGATATCACGACAAATGCGGTGCTTAACATTTATGGCTTGACAGGTTACGTAGGCGGTCCGATTGATTTTACCGGAGCTAATGCGCTGTTAACAGGCTTTGAAGCAGGTCACTATGTCGTTAGAGATAATGATATCCCACCCACACCGACCAATTTCCAAGATCACAATCCTGATTACACGGTCAATCTAATGCATGACACGGTCATGCGGACAGATACTTACACCATCGACTATGCCGTCAATCACATCTATTCAGATGGTAGTTATGACAGTAAGAGTCAAGGCAATATGACTGTCACGAGAACCTATTACTGGGACTTAGTCACTGACAAAGAAGTGCCTGCGACTGCCGATATGACACTGTATGCCGTCAATAAAGATAAGACAAAACATCCAGCTGCACCTGTCTATCAACTCGCAACTGCTGATGCAGGCAAAGCCCAGCTTGATACGGCGACAGGCGATCTGCAGCTACAAACGATAGCTGCGGATAATCATACAGGATACTTTGCTTCTCAAGCGCAAGTCAAACCAGATATGATTGAGCTGAGCAAGAATACCGTGACAGGTACCCAAGGCACAGCCGATATTAAGGTATCTGATACCATTAACTATTACCGTAATTCAGAAATGCGGACAGATACTTACAATATCAGCTACACCGTGTATCATGATTATTCAGACGGTAGTCATAACCACGATACAGCCGAAGTTTGGCAAGTCACTCGGGAATATTACTGGGATTTGGTGACGAACGCTGAAATTTCATCAACCGCCGATATGTCCCAATACGGTGTCAGTGGTGATAGTAAGACCCAGCCGAAATTACCTTACTTTAGCTTATCTGAAGTGAGTCGGTTGCGGACATTGGGTGCGACATTACCTACTACACTTCAACCTAATCCTGGTCTGACTAACGTGAATAGGCTAGGAGGCATTGGCTTATACGATCTGGATCTAGGCGATATGGGCTCATTTGATTCAGCAACTGGCGACTTCCAGCTTAAAACCGTCCGACAAGATGGTAAACCTGACTGGATTGCGTCTAAAGATTTTGTGAAACCAGCCAAACTAGAGCTGAGCCAAGACCCAACAACTGGTACCCCACAAATTGCCGATATTAATATAGAGGATACGATTGACTACTATCGAGATTCTGAAATTCGGACAGATACCTATAACATCAACTACACCGTGCACCATGACTATGCGGATAATGCCAAAGATCATGATGAGCAAGAACACATGACCGTGACGAGAACCTATTATTGGGATAAGGTCGCAAATGCGGAAGTCCCATTGAATGCGACGATGAACCACTATGCGGTGCATGGCGTTATCGTTGATGATCCGACGGATCCTGTCTATGCTTTTGCGGCAGGATATACGGGTGCAGCCACCTTGGATAAGGCAGATGGCGATCTCCAATTGCCAACAGTTGATGCGGATATCCGTGTAGGCTATACAGCTTCTCAAGCGAGTGTGACACCAAATGTACTTGCCCTACGTCAGGATGCCAACACAGGTACAGCTAAGACCGCAACGATTGACGTGACGGATACGATTACTTATACAGCTGATCCTTATGCGATTACCTATCTAAACCAAGATGGGACAGTCTTTACGACTTGGGATGCGGCTTATACGACAGTTCCGACTAGCTACACAGCAGAAGATGCGGTTATCTTACCTAAGCGAGACAATGTAGACAAACCAGGCAAAATTTTCCTAGGCTGGTATGACAATAATGCCTTTACAGGCGATGCCATCACGGACATCCCTATTGGCACGATAGGCGATAAAGTCTACTACGCCAAGATGAAAGATGATTTATCTCGGATTGACGCCAAAGACATTGTCCGCACCATCGGCAAACACCAAACCTACGCATGGCATCACACAGACCATGATGTGAAATTGTATGATGAAGATGCCAAAGAGATAGTAGATGCGGTGATTTGGACGATTATTGATGGTCAAGTCTATACTAAAACCGACATGGCAGCCTTGCCAGAGGGTGTTTACAATGCGACTTTCTCTAATATCGATCCACGGACGGATACGGCAGCTTTTGCGGGTCTATTGCCCACGACATCTGCCCCTAGAGCTGTCACATCACAAGCTAAAATCACGATTTTGGCGAAAGATGAGGGCACACTTTTGAATGCCGGTGAGCGTCGCAATCTTTTGACTGTCTTGAGTGGTTTTATCTTGATGATGCTATCAGCTGCGATCATCAAGTTGAACCGACGCAAACGCAACGATAATTAAACTTTTGACGCTTAACTTAAAAGTTTAATCTAACTGAAAAAGAGCTTTCGGGCTCTTTTTTAGTTAAACGGGTATAGTTTATTGCGTTCAATTAGTGTAAAATGAAAATATGAAGAAAATCATTGGTGTATCTGGTGCTGGTAAATCAGTTTTATCACGAGAAATGACGCAAGAGTTGCAGCTGTCTATTTATCATTTGCCGCCATTTCGTCAGGATAAAATCTCACGTCTAGGTATACCTGACTATTTTTAAGAAAAAATGTTTGATAAAGACGATATGAAATGCTTAAAGTTTGTTTGATTGTTTAATCAAAAAGTGTGATCGTTTATCGTGACAGCACTCGAATCACGTCCGGAAAAAGTCCAACTCATTACTTTAAAAAATCGCCGACAAGTGTGTGATTTTTTAGAACGAATTGAGTCATCAAGAAAAGGAGCTTCTATATGACATTTAAGACAGTCCACATTAACACACTTGACATGAATCCTTTTACTAAAATCGGCAAGGAGTGGCTACTGATTACGGCTGGTACAGTTGATAATTGTAATACCATGACTGCTAGTTGGGGAGGTTTGGGCTTTCTCTGGAACCGCAACGTCGCAACGGTCTATATCCGTCCACAGCGCTACACGAAACTATTTGTGGATGATAACGATATGTTTACACTCAGCTTTTTTGGTCGCGATTTTCGCAAAGCATTGACCTATATCGGTCAAACAAGCGGTCGCGATGAAGATAAAATTGCAACTGCTGGTCTCACCCCCTATTTGTTAGAAAACACCGTAGGATTTGAAGAGGCAGAGATGATTTTTGTTATGAAAAAATGTTATCAAACGTCTATTGACCCCGAGAAATTTCTTGATGCTACGATTGCCGAGCACTATCCAGACAAAGACTACCATGATATGTATATCGCCGAAATCGTTAACGTCTATGTGAAAGAACAATAAAGGGCACCTCTAAAAATTCAGATTTGCCCAAATTTGTCGGTATCCTTGATAATCGAAAAAATGCTTAAGTTTGTTTTAAAAGCAATTTTTAGAGGTACAATAAAAAGCCGATTGAGGCTTTTTTATAATTTTTGTAAAATGTAGTCAGTTGTTTGATTGACGGCTTCTGTATCATAAGTCAGTTGTAAATCATGACTTAGGCTTGGTAGGAGCTCAGTCGCCAGATGAAGGGCAGTAGATAAAGCAAGCCCAGTCCGAGTCAAATCTGACAAATCATATAAGCGTTCAAGACCATCAAAGTAATCAGGGAGTCGCTTGTGTGCCTTACCCACTGATAGAGAGAAGTCTGTGTCCTTTCCGACCCGCCAACTCAACAGGCGGTAAAGCTCCTCACGAACAATTGTCTCAAAAAAGTAGTTAGCATAGAGCAGTTCGCCCCGCAGGATACCTTTGAGCACATAGGTGCTGACCCAGAAAAATTCTATGACGCAGTCGTTAAATTCAATCTGAGTGGGCTGCTGTACCCAGTGAGTTTGGTCGGTTGTGGCGGGGAGGTTGGTACAAACACCTGTTTTATCAAGGAGGATTGTGTTCAGGGTATCTTCTGCCAAGTAGGCGGGCACTGAGGAGATTGGCTGAATTTTCAAGTCGAGGCGGTTACCATCCATGAATTGCATGAGCCAGCACCAGCGATTTTTTTCAGGTAAAATCTGCTGAATCATGAGTTCGCCAAAGTGACTGCGCTCAAACTGCTCAAATGCTGGGAAGTCAGCATCTGAAACAAAGTAGGTCATGTCATAATCTTGATATTGGTCTGGCTTGACAGTTGGGTCATTGCGTGATCCCTCACTGCCAATCATGAGAATGGCTGGATTTTCTTGTCCTGTTGTCATGATGAGGTTAAAAAGTGTTTCTGATGTCATGATTTTCTCCTTTCTGAGATTTTACTTCGTAAAATCTTGAAACTTGACCTACGCTGACGCTGCGGCCAAGCGAGGACATTCGCGAACTTTGTCCGCTCAAAGGCTTATCTTTTAGTGCAACATGTGATTTATCTTAAAAAGCAGTATTTTAACAAAAACTATTATACTCAAATACTTAAAAAATGAAAACACCTTTGGATGATTTTCGCCATTTTGTCATTAATAAGTCTTACCATACCCCAATACGCTTTCAACTTATTGCCTAAAACTGACAAAAATCAGCTCAAAAGTTGTGTTTCCTTTTTTTTAGGTACCTGAGTATATTTTTAGATGAAAATTAAGATAAATATGATATAATGACCATAGGTAACACATTTAATTAAATAATTTATCACAAGGGGAGCCGTTTTTGGCTGAGATTGAGCACTTGCTCTGGACTCTTTGAACCTGAACTCGTTAGAACGAGCGGAGGGATGTGATTGATATGTTTTGATTGATAAGAAAATAGATAGGTATCAGAAGTGTTAGGTATTTAAGACTAACACCCAATCTGGGAACACAGCATTATCTACTCTATTTTACTATCGCGCTAACAATGCTATCAACCTCTCCTTGTGATGAAAAGGAGAGGTTTTTTTATGGAAATGACGCAAAAAGCATTGACAATTGCAGGTTCTGACTGTAGCGGTGGTGCAGGCATTCAGGCTGATTTAAAAACATTTTCGGCACATGGTGTCTATGGTATGTCTGTTATCACAGCGATTGTGGCTGAAAACACTTATCGTGTTAGTGGGATTATGGATGTAAGTCCTGACATGATTGACAAGCAAATCAGGGATGTGTTTGAGGATATTTATCCCGATGCGGTTAAAATCGGGATGCTTAACACAATAGAAACGATGACCGCAGTCGCTGAGAGTCTCAAAATTTGGCAACCACAAAATGTCGTGATCGACCCTGTCATGTATGCCAAAAATGGGAGTCCGCTCATGTCACTCGATGCGATTGAGACGCTGATTAAAGTCGTTGTTCCTCTTGCAACGCTTGTCACACCTAATATACCGGAGGCTGAGGAAATTGCGGGAATGATGATTTCAAATATTGGCGATATGAAAGTTGCGGCGATGAATATACATGAGATGGGATGCCAAGCAGTGCTCATCAAAGGTGGGCATGCCAAAGGAGATGCAACAGATGTCTTTTATGATGGTCACAAGTTTTATCAGTTGACGACATCACGAATACAGACCAAAAACACGCATGGGACAGGTTGCACCCTATCTTCAGCAATTGCCAGTAATCTAGCGCTGGGATATCCCATGGCTGATGCTGTTAAACTGGCTAAAGCGTATGTGACTCAAGCGATTGCCCACGCCTTACCTCTTGGTCAAGGAAATGGTCCAACGCATCATTTTCATGATTTGGTTCAAAAAAAGAAAGGCGTGTCATCATGATTGCTCGAAAACTCAAAAATTCCGTTGCTAGCTTATGGGAAACAACATACCAGCATCCATTCGTCCAAGAACTCGGTCAGGGTAGGCTACCGCAAGAAAAATTTAAATTCTATCTCCTACAAGATTATCTCTACCTCCTTGATTATGTACGTCTCATGGCTTATGCTGCGATACATGCGGATGATGAATTAAGTATGCGCTATTTTACGACGATACAGTCTGATATTTTAGACTCAGAACTCGAGACACACAGAAACTATATGGCGGCATTTGATATTTCAGCAGAAGCGGCAGAAAAAGTTCAACCAACCTTGTTTAATCGCGCTTATGCAGCCAATATGTTAACCACTGCACAAAGTGGTCAACTTACTAAAATCATTGCTACAGTGCTACCGTGTGCTTGGACTTATGCCGAATTTTCCCAACGCTTGGTCAAAGCCTATAACCATGAGCTAGCTAATAACCCTTATCGAGTCTGGCTAGAAAAATATGCGTCTGATGATTTTGCCCAGTCAGCACAATGGTTGCTTGCAAAGTTAGAGGCCTTGATGCAAGATAAATCTGAGCAGGATTATCAAGAAATTCAGGCGATTTTTAAATCCAGTTTAGAATTTGAGTATCTCTTTTGGGAGATGTCTTATGAGATGCAAACTGGTGTTTTCGAAAATTATGAGAGACAAAAAGGGAACTGAAATGACAAACGGAAAATTTTTAAATCGCTTAGTTTTTTTGGCGATGATGGTCGCAGTCGGTGTCGTGATTTCACCTTTACTCCGAGTGGAGGGATTTGCACCGATGCAACATTTGGTGAATGTGACGTGTGCCGTCTTTCTAGGACCGTGGTATTCACTAGCTTGTGCGGTAGCAATCGGGGTAATTCGGATGTCACTGATGGGGATTCCGCCGCTTGCCTTAACTGGAGCTGTTTTTGGTGCTTTTCTATCCGGCATTTTCTATGCTAAAACGGGTAAAATCTGGGCAGCTGTTCTAGGTGAAATCATCGGAACTGGCCTTATCGGTTCAATAGTATCGTATCCTGTCATGACGCTTTTATATGGTAAAAGTGACCTCACGTGGTTGTTTTATGTGCCGTCATTTTGTATTGCTAGTACCATGGCGGCACACTTGCAGGTGTCATGCTTTATGCCATGCAGAAAAATGGTATTTTAGCTCAATTGATAAATGGTTTGGGACGAAAAAATGATTAAAAAACCACTCATTCACTATATCACGCACCCGATTGTCATGACGGATTGTGCGAACGCAATTTTGGCAATCGGTGGGAGTCCGATTATGGCAGAGCATCATGCCGAAGTTCAGGACATCACAGCCAAAGCAGCAGCCTTAGTTGTTAATCTTGGAAATATTACTGATTATCGGATGCAAGCGATACGTTTATCAGGTCAAGTCGCCTTAGAAAAAAGATTACCGATAGTCCTTGATTTAACAGGTATAGCAGTGAGTTCTCTTCGTAGAAGGTTTGCGCATGACTTTATCACAATGTTTTCGCCACAGCTCGTTAAAGGTAATGTGTCTGAAATTTTAGCCTTGTTGGCGTTTACAACGCAGGCAAATGGTGTGGATACAGGAGATAACCATTTGACGATAGAGCAGCTGATGAAGATGAGAAGCTTTTGTCAGTCGCATAGTTGTACCCTCCTTCTAACAGGGGAAATTGATGTGATTGTTGATTTTAGGGGTTTCATTTGTCTAAAAAACGGATCAGAGAAATTAACACAAGTAACTGGAACGGGGTGTTTATTGTCCGGCATACTAGGTTATTTTCTAAGTCAAGTTACTGATTTAGAAACGGTAGATGCTGTGGTTAAAGCAGTGGGACTTCTGACGATTGCTAGTGAATATGCTGACAAGAACTCAGTTGGTCTAGGTAGTTTTAAGGCGAGTTTATTTGACTATCTTGGCAATTTAAACCCCAATCAGATAAGGGAAAAATTAGTGTGTTTTGAGAGTCAAATACCTCAGGATATTGTGATGTATAGAAAGAAGAACTGCCATGAATAAAAGTGAATTAAGCCTATATTTAGTGACTGATCGGGGCAATTTAAGTGACCAAGATTTTTTGACGAAAATCGAGCAAGCTATTTTAGGTGGTGTCTCTTGTGTTCAATTACGTGAAAAAGAACTGTCAAGTCGAGCGTTTTACGAGTTAGCTTTACAGGTTAAAGCAGTGACGGATAGGTATCATATCCCCTTTTTAATCAATGACCGTTTAGACATCGCTTTGGCGGTGAATGCTAGTGGCGTTCATCTAGGTCAGAGTGATTTACCAGTCGCAGTAGCTAGGCATCTTTTAGGGTCAGACAAGCTGATTGGTATTTCTGCTAAGACAGTAGCACAAGCATTAGCTGCACAAGCAGGAGGTGCTGATTATTTAGGAGTCGGCGCTATGTTTCCAACTACTACAAAAGTCATCACGCAAGAGACAACACGAGAAACTTTGATGGCGATTACTGAGACGGTTCAGTTACCTGTTGTCGCAATAGGCGGGATTTCGAAGGCGAATCGTCATCAATTAATCGGTACGGGAATTGCTGGTATAGCTGTGGTTTCAGCGATTATGAGGGCTAGTCACCCGAAAAATGTTGCTGCTGAATTAAGTCAGATACCATTTTAGACAAAAAAAATACAGATTTTTAAAGTCTGTGTGTTAATTTAGGGAAAATATAGATGTCGGCATAGCCTAGCACTGTCCCCTGGAAAAACAAGGCAAATACGGTGCCAATATTAACAGCGGTAATCTGGCGAAAAATGATGGTGAGGATAATCATGATAAGGGCAGGAATTGAAAAGTTAACCCACTGGGCGATCTTGGCATTGCCTTTGAAATATTGAAATCTGAGGATATTAGTCATTTCATCACCGGGATGTAAAATCAAGTTAAGCCGTTGATAAATTGAAATCGCAACTGCAATCAGACAAATCCCAAAAAGATCAAAGATAATGATGAGCGGCAAGGGGAGATTGGGAATACCTAAAGTCAGGAAAAATTGCTTAAAAATCCCAACAAATGGGCCAAATAAACTGATAAAGATAATATTACCTAAGATACGAGGGGCGTCAAAGCGTCGTGTCAGGGCAATGTTAATTAAAATCTGAGAAGTACCATAAATGATAAGCACCCAAGAAATGGAAAAATTAAAATCCAGTGCGATATTAGCAGCTGATGCCGTCCACATACTTGATCCCATGTTAGCTGCGACCGTGAGCCCATTGCCAATCGCATTTAGCAAAAGCGAGAGGACAAAATAGTAGAATACCTCAAAAATTGAGGGCTTGCGCAGCCCATCCTGTGTTTTGATCATAGATACATTATACTATACTTATTAATCATATGCGTTTTTAACTTTTAAAAAAGAAGAACAGTTTATGAAAAAGATAGCAGTGATTTACAAATCACACTACGGTATTCCCAATTGGTCGAGCTTAGACTTACGAGAAAATACCTATGTCGCCTAGCATGATCCAGGTCAGGGACGTAAATTCATCTTATTTTACGATGAACATGATAAACTTCAAGGTACTTTCGGTGAATTTGGTGCCAATGCAATCAAAGGCTTATGTGCCATTTGTCAAGAAATGACAACCATCAGTCTATTTTTAGCAACGACTAAATCGAGTGGTGATGGCACTTATACCAAAAAGGGAATTATATCCGCCTAGATTCAGATGCATGTAATCAGCATCTCTATGATTTAAGTTCTTTTCATGGTTTTTTAAATGCCCTGAAATAATTCTTAAAGAATTTTTGTTAAAAATTATGTTAAAATACTAGTATGAATGCTTTTTTAGAAACAATCTTGTCCGTGGTCCGAACACATTTTAGTACAGTTGTGTTCTTTACTAATGTCCTCCTCTCATTAATTATTATTTTTCGTGAAAGAAAAAGTACGGCATCCACTTGGTCTTGGCTTTTTGTTATCAACTTATTACCCATTGTTGGCTTTATTTTATATATTCTAATCGGTAGAGGCATTTCAAGTTATCGAATTTTTAAGTTGGAAAAACAACCGAGGCATGGCTTTGCGGAAGAAATAAAACAGGCGAAAGCAGCCTATTCGAAAGACCGTTTTTTAACTAAATTAACAGATAATTATGTCATAGGTCAATTGTTACATATGCTGTTTATTTCAGAAGAATCAATTGTCTCCATGAATACAGATGTGAAACTTTTTACTGATGGTAGAGAGAAATTCGATGCCCTGATTGCTGACATTGAAAAAGCCCAGCACCATGTCCATGTCGAATACTATATTTTTCGTATGGATAATTTGGGCAAGGAATTAACACAAGCACTCATCGCAGCGAGAAACCGTGGTGTAGAAGTTCGAGTTCTGATTGATGCATGGGGTTCAAACGGCACGAAAATGCGCCATTTTAAAGAGTTGACCGCAGTAGGTGGAGAAGTCGTTTATTTCTTTCCACTGATTTTGCCACTGATTAACCCACGGACCAACTATCGGTTGCATCGTAAAATTGTCGTCATTGATGGGCAAGTTGGGTATACTGGTGGCTTTAATGTTGGAGATGAATATGTCAGTATCACCAAAAAATTTGGCTACTGGCGGGATAACCATTTGCGCGTGAAAGGGGATATTGTCTATTCCCTACAAAATCGGTTTATCATGGATTGGAATAGCCAACACCAATATGAAATTGCCAATTCATCAGCCTATTTTCCAAAAACAGATGCTTCAGGACATATCACGTCCCAATTTGTCTCAAGTGGTCCAGACACCAAGCGTGAACAAATTAAGATGGCATATCTTAAAATGATTAATGGGGCAGAAGATGAAATTATCATTCAAACACCTTACTATATCCCTGATGATTCCATTCATGAGGCACTGAAACTTGCACTTTTAAGTGGTGTTAAAGTTAGAGTGATGATTCCGAACAAACCCGACCATCCTTTTGTTTACTGGGCGACTTACTATTATAGTGCAAGTCTAGTGCGTTACGGTGCAGAAGTTTACACCTATGAAAATGGATTTGTGCATGCTAAGACGATTATTATTGATGGCAACTTTGCATCAGTAGGCTCTGCTAACTTTGATTATCGTAGTTTTAGTTTAGATTTCGAAGGCAATATGATTATTTATGACCGTGAGTTTTCACAACGTCTACGTCATGACTTCTTTGAAGACCTGAAAGTCAGTCGGCAATTGACAATGGCACGTTACGAAGAACGTTCGACTTTTATCAGATTTAAAGAGGGGATTGCCAGACTTATCGGTCCAATGCTATAGAATCCGAACATTCCAATAAAATATTTTCTAAATCATACAAACACTTTGAAAGTCTCTTTCAAAGTGTTTTATAATAAATAATGGAAGTTGTGACGAGCAGAGAAAAATGTTTGGAGAAACAAATGATATTAAGTCAAAACGATTTTCCAATATCTTCTGTCACAATAGTGAAGTTGAACAGATGTATTCGTTTAAGTGTACTTGTATGCTTTAGATAGTTAAATGAATATATAATCTGTTAAACTCGGTCGGTATCTGCAAATAAGCTAACTCAGATGAAAAAATCAGCTGAGTAGACTAATATTTGGAGAGTATAACTATGAATAATTTACCTGTTTTTGACTATGAGGACATCCAACTTGTGCCTAACAAGTGTATCATCAATAGCCGTAGTGAGGCTGACACATCAGTCAGCCTAGGTGGATACACTTTTAAAATGCCAGTCGTTCCTGCGAATATGCAGACGATTATTGACGAAGATGTCGCCGAATATCTTGCTAAAAATGGTTATTTCTATGTCATGCATCGATTTGATGAAGCTGCTCGGATTCCTTTTGTCAAAAAAATGCAAGCACAAGACTTGATTGCCTCGATTTCTGTCGGTGTTAAGGACTATGAATATGCTTTTATTGATGCCCTCAAAGCTGAAAATGCTGTACCAGAATTTATCACGATTGACATTGCGCATGGGCATTCTGATAGCGTCATTCGGATGATTCAGTATATCAAAGAAGTAATTCCAGAAACCTTTGTCATTGCAGGCAATGTCGGTACACCGGAGGCGGTTCGTGAGCTTGAAAATGCGGGTGCAGATGCGACAAAGGTTGGCATCGGACCAGGGAAAGTCTGCATTACCAAAGTTAAAACTGGTTTTGGGACTGGCGGTTGGCAGCTAGCAGCGCTACGTTGGTGTGCTAAGGCTGCACGTAAACCAATCATTGCTGACGGTGGCATTCGCACGCATGGCGACATTGCCAAATCAGTCCGCTTTGGTGCAACGCTTGTCATGATTGGCTCGCTCTTTGCAGGTCATGAAGAAAGTCCAGGTCAAACTATCACCAAAGATGGCGAACTTTTCAAAGAATATTTTGGTTCTGCCTCTGAGTACCAAAAAGGTGAAAAGAAAAACGTTGAAGGTAAGAAAATTTTGGTTCCGCATAAAGGAGCCCTTCAAGATACTCTGACTGAAATGCAACAAGACCTGCAGAGCTCAATTTCTTACGCAGGTGGCCGTGACCTCGAAAGTCTAACTAAAGTAGATTACGTTATCGTTAAAAATTCCATTTGGAATGGCGATAGTATTTAAGTTGAATGTTGAAAAGCAATTCTAATTGTAGAATTGTTTTTTTTTTTTTTGATTTTATTTTCTAACATTTCAGTCAAAAAACTATTTTCTGCAATTTTCATGTTGAAAAAAAGCAAGCATCATGTTAGAATTATACGGTGTATTTTTTAACTGATTATCAGTTTATTTCATTTTTATTAACAATTAAATAACTGAGTTATGGCTTTTTGTGACTAGGAGAATAACTATTTTCGCATTATGGCAAATTTTTATTTTCATTGGTCTCAAAGAAATTGATTCACTATCTTACTTACAAGGAGAGTAGCAAAACAAAATGGACAACTCGAACTCACAAAGAAAAGTTTTAATTTCTGCTGCGGCAGGGATTGGCTTAGAAAATATGGATATCATGTTTTTGTCATTTTCAATGGCATCAATTATTGCGACTTTTGGTATCTCAGGTACACAGGCAGGATGGATTGGCACGATTACTAATTTCGGGATGCTTTTAGGTGGCATTGTTTTTGGTCTGTTGGCCGATAAAATTGGTCGTGTCAAAGTTTTTTCTTACACTGTCATTATTTTTTCAGTCGCATCAGCTCTCATGTTTTTCGCTTCAAATATTTATCTTGTTTACCTGTTTAGATTTATTGCAGGAATTGGTGCGGGTGGTGAATATGGTGCTTGTATGTCCTTGGTATCAGAATCAACACCTAAAGAAAAATTAGGTAAGGCAACATCAATTGTTGCGATTGGTGGGCAAATCGGTGCGATTTTAGCAGCTGTTTTAGCGTCATTAATCATTCCAGCATTTGGTTGGAAAATGCTTTATGTGATTGGGTTATTTCCAGTCTTGATGGTTTTATGGATTCGAAAAGATATCAAAGAACCTGAAAGTTTTCAAGCAACAGATCGTGCCGACCGTGGCCATCTTGGCTTGCTATTCAAGGATGGTAAAACGTCATGGCAAACGATTGGTCTCAGTTTGATGGTCATGGTTCAAATTGCTGGCTATTTTGGTCTCATGAACTGGTTACCAAAGATTATGCAAGATCAACTTAACCTTAATATAGCGGGTTCTTCTCTATGGATGGTTAGTACCATTCTGGGGATGTCTGTTGGGATGATGACTTTCGGGACAGTTATGGATAAATTAGGTGCTAGATTTTCCTACACTATTTTTCTTATCTGTTCCGCAGCTTCGGTTTATCTTTTAATACTTGCCAACAGTAGAATGACTTTGATTGCAGCAGCAGTTGTTGTCGGATATTTTATCAATGGGATGTATGGTGGGTATGGCGCGATTATCTCTAGCTTGTATCCAACAGAAATCCGTGCGACAGCTAATAATTTTATCATGAATATTGGTCGTGCCGTTGGTGGCTTTTCTTCAGTAATTATCGGGTTTTTACTAGATAAATATTCTTTGATGATTGTTGTTGTTTTCTTGTCTTTTATCTACATTTTTAGCTTGGTGATGATGTTGACAATTCCAGGTATTTCAAAGTTGAAAAAAGTCGAATTAATATCTGTCAAGAAAAAAACTTGACACCATAAAAAAATCTGCTATAATAATAAATGTAAACAAAAAAGAAAAGAGAAATATCATGTCTGTAAAAATTCGTTTGACTCGCATGGGTTCAAAGAAAAAACCTTACTACCGTATTAACGTTGCTGATTCACGTGCACCACGTGATGGTCGTTTCATCGAAACAGTTGGGACATACAACCCATTGATCGCTGATGAAAATCAAGTAACTTTAAAAGAAGAACGCATTCTTGAGTGGCTTGGCAATGGCGCACAACCTTCTGACACGGTTAAAAACATCTTGTCAAAAGCTGGCGTTATGAAAAAATTCCACGAAGCAAAATACGCTTCAAAATAAGCAAGTATTATATTTGTGAGAAGCGACTATTTTTGGTCGCTTTTTTGATAAATTTAGCTTTGAGTAGCATAGTTACTTTTGAGTATAAACTTTGACTAAACGAAAGAGACCATTATGGATTTAGATGTACAAGAGTTGGTATTGACGATTGTTAAGCCATTGACTACTGAACCTGACCTTGTTCGTATTGACATTGTAGACGGCGAAGAGTTTATTGAATTTCACCTCCATGTCGCAGAACAAGATATGGGACGAATTATCGGTAAGCAAGGTAGGATTATTCAAGCTATCAGAACGATTGTTTATTCTGTACCTGTTGAAGGTAAAAAAATTCGTCTACTCGTCGAAAAATAATTAAGCGCTGATTTCAGCGTTTTTTTTTATGAACTGAGATTGTTTTAGACGCTCGAGTCTTGGACTGATAGGCGGTCTGTGGTATAATGTAAGAATGGATTATTACAAAGTAGGAACGATTGTTAACACACAAGGTTTGCAAGGTGAAGTACGCATTATTTCGGTAACAGATTTTTCAGATGAACGTTATCAAAAGAATGCTGAGTTGGCTTTGTTTGACAAGGCTGACAAGTTCGTCAGAACCTTAAAAGTCAAAACACACCGTAAACAAAAGAATTTTGATATTGTCAAATTTGACGGTCTTTATAGTATCAACGATGTTGAAAAATTTCGTGATTTTTCCCTCAAAGTAGCAGCTGAAAATCGAGCAGCATTAGAGAGCGACGATGAATTTTACTATGATGATATTATCGGTTTAGATGTTTTTGAAAATGATACGAAAATCGGAAGCGTGGTTGAAATTCTACAGCCAGGAGCAAATGACGTCTGGGTCATCAAGCGTCAAGGTAAAAAAGATTTACTTTTACCCTTTATTGACGACGTGATTTTATCTGTCGATATTGCTGAAAATCAAGTCACAGTTGAGATACCAGAAGGATTGGATGACTAAGATGCGGATTGATATTTTAACGCTCTTTCCAGAGATGTTTTCCAGTCTGGAACATTCGATTGTCGGCCGTGCACGACAATCAGAAAAAATTGAAGTTAACTTCCATAATTTTAGAGATTTCGCAACTAACACGCAAAAACATGTGGATGATATGCCTTATGGTGGCGGTCAGGGCATGCTACTCATGCCACAACCAATTTTTGACACTATGGCGTCATTTCCACACGATAATGCCCGAGTCCTCATGATGGATCCGGCTGGTCGTAAATTTGACCAGGCTTTTGCGGAAGAATTGGCGACAGAAGAGCAAATCGTTTTTCTCTGTGGGCATTATGAAGGATTTGACGAGCGAATTAAAACATTGGTAACGGATGAAGTTTCTCTTGGTGACTATGTCTTGACAGGGGGAGAAGTTGCTGCTGCTGTCATGATTGATGCTACCGTTCGCTTAATTCCAGATGTACTTGGCAAAAAAGCCAGCCATGAGGATGATAGTTTTTCATCAGGTCTCCTCGAATATCCGCAGTACACTCGGCCCGAGGATTTTCGGGGGCTAAAAGTACCCGAAGTACTCATGAGTGGGCATCACGAAAATATTCGAAAGTGGCGTCTGCGCGAAAGTTTAGCGAAAACCTTGCGTCTACGGCCTGATTTGCTTGAGAAATACGAGCCAAACGCCGAGGAAACTGAGATTCTAAAAGGATTAGAAGCCGAGTCTGTGGTACAATAGATGAAGATTAAAAATTATATTTGGGATTTTGATGGGACCTTGTTTGATACCTATCCAGTCATGATAGATGCTCTGCAGCAAACCATTGTCAAGCATGTCATTCAATACGATGGTGATCTGGCTTACTTTATCAAAAAATACTCAATTCGCAAATTTACTTTAGACTATGCGACCCCAGAATTTAGTGACGATTATCATGATCTCGAAACGAAACTCCAGACAGATGTCAAATTTTATCCAGAAATACCGGCTATTTTAGCCGACATTGTCAATAAAGGTGGGCAAAATTTTGTTGTCAGTCATCGGGATGATAAGACTTACGAGTATTTGGGTGATTTAGCAGCCTTATTTACAGAAGTGATTACCAGTGACAATCATTTGGCAAGAAAGCCCAATCCTGAGGCTTTGAATTATTTAATTGAGAAATATAAGCTAGACCGCAGTCAAACTGCTATGGTTGGCGATCGCCCGCTAGATATTCTAGCAGGGCAAAACGCAGGTGTTAAAACAATTTTATTTGATGAGGCAGGTATTTTTTTCGACAACGAGTTAAAAGCTGATGTCCTTATCCAAACATGGGAGAACTTTAAAAATGAAGATTGAACGCGAACAAGAATTTGTCCACCAGTTTCACTATGACGCCAGAAATTTAGAGTGGGAAAAAGAAAATGGGACACCTGAAACGAACTTAAATGTTCAGTTTCAATTAGTGGAGAATGTTGAAGGGATTAGTGAATCTGATACAGCGATTAGTGGTGCGTTGACATTCATTATCGTTCTTGAGAACCTTGTGGTTTCAGGTCATATCAGTCAACTTAGCTATATTCGTGATTTAGTGATTGAAAATAGAGAGCAATTAGATCAAGAAAAGATGCAAGAATTAGCAGCTCCTTTATTTGATTTGCTCAAACGTTTAACTTATGAGGTAACAGAAATTGCCTTGGACGAACCAGGCATTAGTTTGGAATTTTGAAGTCATATGAAAACCGCAATTATTACAGATAGCTCAGCTTATCTAAGGGATGAGATTAAGGAGAAAGCCAACGTTTTTGTGTTGGATGTCCCTGTTTTTATCGCTGGTGAGACTTACATTGAAGGCAAGAATTTGACTGCCCAAGCCTTTTATGACAAGATGGCAGCAACTGAAGCACTACCTAAAACAAGTCAGCCTAGCATCAGTGATTTGGTTTCACAACTTGAAAAATTACAGGCTGACGGCTATACACACGTCATTGGTCTATTTCTATCGTCAGGTATTTCAGGATTTTGGCAAAATATTCAATATCTAAAAGATGAATTTCCAGATTTGACCTTATTTTTCCCAGATACTCTAATCACGTCAGCACCATTAGGCTATATGGTCGAAATGACCTATAACATGATTAAAACCAATGCACCATTTGATTTTATCACTTCTGAATTAACTGAAATGATTAATCAAACAACAGCATTTATCATTGTAGATGATTTAGATCATTTGGTTAAAGGCGGTCGATTATCAAATAGTGCTGCCATGATTGGCAATCTCTTGAATATCAAACCAATTTTACGTTTTGACGAAGAGGGAAAAATTGTTGTCTATGAGAAAATTAGGACAAGTAAGAAAGCCTTTAAACGGCTCTATAAAATCTTGGCTGAAAATACCAAAGATAGAGATTATAAAGTTTACGTGATTCATTCAAATATACCTGAAAAAGCACACGATGTTGCAGAGGAACTGACCAGTAAAGGGTTTGATGTTTCTATTGCGACATTTGGCGCAGTTATTGGGACGCACTTAGGGGAAGGAGCACTCGGATTTGGTATTAGTCCGAAATTAAAATAAATGATTAAAGTAATTATTTCTGGTTTTAAAGGTCGCATGGGGTCAACCGCAGTTGAAATGGTCAACAATGATCCTAAACTTGAATTAGCAGCCCTACTTGATCCATTTGCTACTGAAAAAGAAGTAGCAGGTGTACCTGTTTTTAATGATAAAGCAGATGTATTACGTGTAGCAGCTGATGTTTGGGTTGATTTTACTATCCCAGACGTGGCTTACGATAATACAAAATTTGCGTTAGAAAACAAGATTTGCCCAGTTGTTGGGACAACAGGATTTACAGAAGCACAAATTGCAGAATTAATTGCACTATCAAAATCTCAAAAAGTCGGTGGGTTAATTGCCCCTAACTTTGCGATTGGCGCAATTTTAGTCATGGAATTTGCTAGAAAAGCAGCGCAATATTTTCCAGATGTTGAAATTATTGAGTTACACCATGATAAGAAGAAAGATGCGCCATCTGGTACAGCTATTAAAACAGCAGAACTTATCAAAGAGACCCGAACTTATAAAAAACAAGGGGCAGTTGATGAGGTTGAGAGTATACCAGGTGCACGAGGTGCAGAATTTGATGGGATGCGCATTCACTCTGTTCGCTTGCCAGGTCTTGTAGCCCACCAAGAAGTTATCTTCGGTGCCAACGGAGAGGGCTTGACCTTACGTCATGATTCCTATGATCGCGTTTCATTTATGGGAGGCGTTAATTTAGGGATTAAGAAAGTTGTCAACATCGACACATTAGTTTATGGATTAGAACATCTTTTATGAGAGTAGAAAAAATGCCGGCGGAGTTTGTAAAAGCTCTGCCGATTTTGCAAAAAATCAGAAATTCTGGCTATGAGGCTTACTTTGTTGGAGGCAGCGTGCGAGATGTTTTACTGAATCGTCGTATTCATGATGTGGACATTGCCACTTCAGCTCATCCCGCTGAAACCAAGCAAATTTTTGAGCATACAATTGATATCGGTATTGAACATGGGACAGTTTTGGTCTTGGAAAAAGGTGGCGAGTATGAAGTCACGACTTTTCGGACAGAAGATGTCTATGTCGATTATCGTAGACCGTCTCATGTTAATTTTGTTCGAAAACTTTCAGAGGACTTATTGCGCCGTGATTTTACTATCAACGCCTTTGCCCTAGCAGATGATGGCGAAGTGATTGATCTTTACGGTGGTTTGGCAGACTTAGAGGCCCGAATTCTTCGTGCAGTCGGTAACCCGACCGAACGGTTTAACGAAGATGCTTTACGAATTATGCGTGGGTTACGATTTGCAGCTATTTTGAATTTCGACCTAGAAAGTACAACTTTTGCGTCAATGAAAGAACATGCTCACCTCTTGTCAAAAATATCGATTGAGCGCATTTTTATTGAACTCGATAAATTATTAATCGCAGATTTCTGGCAAAAAGGCTTTCGTGAACTATTAGCGATAGAAGCCTATCCTTATCTGCCGGGATTTTCGGATAGAACTGCCTTAGGCAACCTACTAACACTTTCCTCAGATTTTAAATTTACAACCGCAGTCCAAGCTTGGGGCTACCTCGCTCATCAACTTGGCTATTCTGATGGAAAATTTCTACTCAAAAAATGGAAAGTCTCGCGAGAATTCTCCACCGCTGTATCAAAATTTTTGACGGCCTATGACAAGCGCTTGAAAGGTGATTTTTCACCCGAGGACCTTTATAATCTTGGAAAATCAAGTCTGACTTTAGTCGAAGAAATGTTTGCTGCGCAAAATCTAGAGACGAATTTTGAGCAAATCTCAGCACTTGATGCGCAATTGCAAATCAGAAATAAGAAAGAAATTGCAGTACCAGCAGGTCAAATCATGACAGAATTTGGTATCCAACCAGGCCCACAAATTGGTCAATTGTTCCACCAAATCGAGCTTGAAATTGTCAAAGGACACCTGCAAAATACACCACAGCATATTTTTGATTATGTCAAAAAGACACTAGGCGAACTTAAATTTCACAAATGACTCACTTGGACGGCGCATCAGTGTAGGTCAAGTTTTAATACTACTTTTCTTTAAAAATGCTAAATTTTTAGATTAAATTTCATCAATCCATCATTAATATTTTCGACATAACACTGTTATGCCTTCAAAATATTGCCTTGTCTTGACAAAATTTAATACTGAAAAGTGCTTAACATTTTAAAGAGAAATAGTATAAGATGTCACAAATTGAAATCTCAGAAGGAGTAATCATGGCGACAATGACTGATTTTCGTGTCGAAAATTTAACTAAATCTGTTGGCGATAAAACGGTTTTTTCACAGCTTAGTTTTATCATTCATCCTTTGGATAGGATTGGCCTAATTGGGGTGAATGGCACAGGTAAGACAACATTACTGGATGTGATTTCAGGAAAGTTAGGCTTTGACGGTGATCATTCACCGTTTTTTGGCCGTAATGATTTTAAAATTGAATACTTGACACAGGATCCACAGTTTGACGGCGAACTTTCTATTATGGATGCGATTTTATCGGATGAGTTACCACAAATGCAAGCCATAAAGCGCTATGAACAGGCTTTAATAGAGCTGACGCAAGATGCGACGAATGTCAAATTGCAAGAAAATCTCAGCAAAATTGAAGCACAGATGACTGCGATAGAAGCATGGGAGGTTGAAAATCAAGTCAAAACAGTTTTATCAAAATTAAAATTACCAGATTTAACAGCACAGATAAAAAATCTATCTGGCGGTCAAAAACGTCGTGTTCAGTTAGCACAAGCCTTGCTCAATCCGGCAGACTTGTTGCTCCTAGATGAACCAACCAACCATTTAGATGTTGATACAATCGCTTGGTTGGAAAATTATCTTAAAAACTCGCGTCAGACCGTTTTATTTATTACACATGACCGGTATTTCTTGGACAATCTTGCAACGCGTATTTTTGAGTTAGATAGTGGCAATTTGATTGAATATCAGGGAAATTACCAGGATTATTTGCAGCAAAAAGCTGAAAATGATGAACGTGAATCAGCCCAACAGCATAAGAATAAACAACTCTACAAACAAGAATTGGCCTGGATTCGCAAGTCACCGCAAGCTCGGGCAACCAAGCAACAGGCGAGAATTGACCGTTTTGAGGACATCAAAAAAGAGGTTCAAAGTGTGACGACATCAGATGATTTATCAATCAATGTCGCTACTTCTCGTATCGGCAAAAAAGTGATCAATTTCAGTCATGTTAACTTTGCCTATGATGCTGATAAGGTGATTCTAAAAGATTTTAATCTACTTGTTCAAAATACGGATAGAATCGGTATCGTTGGTAATAACGGAACGGGTAAGTCTACTTTACTCAATCTCATCAGTGGTGATTTAGCGCCAGATTCAGGTCTTGTTGAGATTGGTGAAACGATTAAAATCGGCTATTTTTCGCAACAAATTCGCGGACTGGATGACTCTAAACGTGTGATTAATTTCTTACAAGAAGTGGCAGATAATGCCCAAACATCGTCTGGCGAGTCGATTTCAGTCGTCAATTTACTGGAACAATTTCTTTTTCCACGCACCACACATGGCACCTTGATTGAAAAATTATCAGGTGGTGAGAAAAAACGCTTATATCTACTGAAAATCTTACTTCAACAGCCTAACGTTTTGCTGTTAGATGAGCCGACAAATGATCTCGATATCGCAACTTTAACCGTCCTTGAAAATTTCATCCAGCATTATCAAGGCGTTGTTATCACCGTCAGCCATGATCGCTATTTCTTGGATAAAGTTGCTAAAAAATTACTGGTGTTTGACAAGGGAACGGTTACCGAAGTTCACAAACTTTACTCAGATTATTTGGCTGATAAGCTAAAAGACGAAAAAAATATCGCAAAGTCTGAAATCAAGCCAGTCGTTAAAGAGAAAAGTGTCGAAAAACGCCGGATGTCGTATGCCGAGAAACAAGAATGGGCAACCATAGAAGATGACATTGCTACGTTAGAAGCCGATATCGCAAGCATTGAAACCGAGATGACTGAAAATGGTGCAGACTTCACAAAACTAGGTGACTTACAAGCAAGATTAGATGACAAAAATGCAGATTTATTAGCCAAGTATGAACGTTATGAATACTTATCGGAGTTTTAAATGACAACCAATCCTAGAATTTTAAAGATGACATTTTCTTCGGTCTATCCCTTATACCTAGCGAAAGTCGAAAGAAAAAATCGCTCGCAAGATGAGCTTGACCAAGTCATACTATGGCTGACGGGTCTTGACCAAGAAACTTTGGCGAATTTTATCGTATCAGAGGCAACATTTCCAGAATTTTTTCAAGCGTGTATACTGAACCCTAAGTCTGCCACCATTACCGGTAGCATCTGTGGGGTCAAGGTGCAAGAGATTCAGGATCCGCTGATGAAGAAAATTCGCTTGTTAGATAAGGTCGTTGACGAGCTGGCACGTGGCTGGTCGCTAGAAAAAATTAGAAGAGAAAAATGACTTTATCAACGGATAAGATAATGGATGAAACGGTAGAGATATTGTCGCTTGCCAAAACTCGCACTTTAGATTTGGAGCGCGTGGTATTGCGACCTTTGACGCTGGCAGATTTAAGCGATTACCACGAATTGACGAGTGATGATGCGGCTTTAAAGTATGATTATCCAGCTCATCAAAGTATTGAAGAGAGTGAGGAGATGTTAGTCAAATGGCATCTGTCTATCCCTTTTGGAAAATATGGTGTTTACCACAAAAGGATGCTAAAATCATTGGGAGTGTGAGTATTCGGCTGGGAGAAAACGCTGACGCCTATATTGGTTATACGTTTAATCAGAATTATTGGCATAAGGGCTATGCCACAGAGGCTGTCAGTGCGCTCATTCAGCTTGTTTTCACACAAACAAAGCTAAGCCTTGTTTTGGCAGAGGTGGATCAAGAAAATACAGCTTCGGTTTCTCTTCTCAAAAGATTAGGTTTTAAATTCCTGACTAGAAAAGAAAATATCAAAAATGCAAGAGGTCGTTTGATTGGTGAGGACACTTATTTACTTGAAAAATCAGAAATTCGCAATCAGCAGTCAAAAATGATAAAATAAGCCTATGAGAAAAGCAGATAAAATTTTTATTGATAACATCAACAACATTTTAGAAAATGGTGTCTGGAGCGAGAACGCACGGCCTAAGTATAAGGATGGCAAGACCGCAAACTCTAAGTATATCACGGGTGCTTTCGCCGAGTATGACTTGAGTAAGGGTGAATTTCCGATTACGACTCTGCGACCGATTGCTATTAAGTCAGCGATTAAAGAGCTGCTTTGGATTTATCAGGAGCAGACGAGTGATCTTGATGTTCTCGAAGATAAATACGGTGTGAAGTACTGGCATGAGTGGGAAGTTGGCGATTCTGGTAATATCGGATTGCGCTATGGCGCGACGGTTAAAAAACACGATATTATCACAAAGTTGCTGGATGGTTTGGCTAAAAATCCTTGGAATCGTCGAAATATCATTAATCTCTGGCAATACGATGATTTTGAGGCATCGGAAGGGTTGTTGCCATGTGCTTTCATGACCATGTTTGATGTGCGTCGTGTTGGGGATGACATGCTCTTAGATGCGACGCTGACACAACGTAGCAATGATATGTTAGTTGCTCACCATATTAATGCCATGCAATATGTGGCTTTGCAGATGATGATTGCTAAACATTTCGGCTGGCAAGTTGGTAAATTCTTCTATTTTGTCAATAATTTGCATATTTATGATAATCAGTTTGATAATGCGAAAGCATTATTATCACGAACCCCTTCTGATAAAAATCCAATACTCAAATTAAATGTTCCTGACGGGACGAATTTCTTTGATATCAAGGCTGAAGATTTTGAATTGGTCGATTATGAGCCTGTTAAACCACAATTGGCATTTGAATTGGCGATTTAAGCTGTTTATTAGCCAATGCTTGATGAACAGGAGGGCATCGAACTCAATCGTTGTCGATTCTAATACGACATTTTGTGTCGTGATTTAAGCACGTTATTCAACGTGCTTTTTCTTGAAAATTTTACTGGGGATAAGCTACTTATGATGGATAGTATAACGACGAAATTAAACGATGAGGCCTTGGCACCACATATTTCAGAAGCGCATCTTCTGATGGATGCCTGTCTTTTAGCGGGTGAAATTCTGATGGCTAATGGGTCTGAAATTACGCGTGTGGAAGATGTCATCTTACGGATTGGACGAGCTGCTGGTATTGAAAAGTTGCAGGTTTATGCGCTTTTAAATGCGATTACAGTCAGTTTTCCAACTCAAGGCTTGACGCAAATGCGTACTATTCCACCACGCATTCAAACCATGGATATGGAAAAAATCGTGGCTGTTAATGATTTGACACGAAAATTTACAGCACACCAGATGTCTTTAGTAGAACTGCACGATTGCCTCAGTCAAATTGACCGTACCATTCCGACTTTTCCAGTTTGGTTGCAAATTTTAGGTGCGACATCTGTATCAGTGTCGTTGATGGTTATGTTGACAAAATCGGCAGCGCCAATTAATCTTTTTTTGACTGCTATAACGAGTTGTCTTGCTTATACAATTTATTTGATGATTCGAAATCGCTTTAATATGCGCTATTTTGCATTATTTGTTGCTAGTGTGTTGATTTCTTTGATGATGCTAGTGAGCTCGCATCTTTTTAAGTCGCCATTTGACCCAGATATTGTGATTGTTGGTGCTGTCATGCCTTTTGTTCCTGGTGTTGCACTAACCAATGCTGTTCGAGAAATCATGGCTGGTAATTTTATTTCAGGACAAGGACGGATAATTGAAGCCTTGCTATCTGCAGCATCAGTTGGTTTAGGCATCGCCTTGCTGTCATTTTTCTACTGATTAGAAGGAGAAATCGTCGTGGTTATTTTTCTAAATCTGGTTGGTCAAACTATTTTGGCTTATATCAGTGTTTTTTCTTTTGGGTTCATACTCAATATTCCTAGAAAAACTTTGAATCGTGCGGGGATCGTTGGTGCCTCTGCTTGGTTGATTTATGAGCTGGTGTTTGTTTTGACCCAGCATCTTTTAGATAAAAATTGGCGGATTGTACTAGGCACCTTACTAGCAAGTACGGTCATTGGGGTGATGAGTTTAAGCATGAGTCGCGCCCAAAAAGTGCCCGTTTTGATTTATAATATTCCAGGAATTTTTCCTTTAGTACCAGGAGCTCAAGCCTATCAAGTGGTTAGAAATTTAGTTGTTGGTAATCGGGAGGTAGCAGGACAAAATTTTGAACTTCTGGTTATCATTGCTGGTGCTATTGTTATTGGGTTCTGGATAGCTGAAATTATTAATCGTTTACGGTCAATTAAACCTCTAACTTAAGCTAGAGGTTTTTAATATAGCTATTAACTATAACAAATAGCTGTTTTTATATATTTTACAACTATATCACGAGGTGTTAAAATAAGTCATATTAAAACTAAAACCTAAAGGGGACTTCTATGACAACATCAATTATCGGCTATCCACGGATTGGCGCTCATCGTGAATTGAAATTTGCGACCGAGAAATTTTTTAGACAAGAATTATCAGAAGCGGGTTTACAAGCAGTCGCTGCTGAGCAACGCAAAGAAAACTGGCAAAAACAAGCAGCAGCGGGTATTGATTTCATTGCATCCAATGACTTTTCTTTTTATGATACAACATTAGATACTGCTTTTGCACTCAACATTATTCCAAAGCGTTATCAGAACTTGGCTATTTCACCACTAGAAAAATACTTTGCAGCAGCACGTGGGCACCAATCTGAGGTAGGAGATGTTAAAGCGTTAGCCATGAAAAAATGGTTTAATACTAACTATCATTACATGGTCCCTGAGTTTGATGATGGGACGACAATTCAACTTGATTTGACGAAATTATTGTCGGAGTATCGTGAAGCATTAGCGCTTGGCATTACGACAAAACCAGTTTTAATCGGGCCTTTCACACTTTTGAAATTGATTCGTTTCACAGGTCAAACGCAAATTTCTGATGTGCAGAATGAGTTGGTTAGGGCTTATGCTGAGATTTTATCACAGCTTGTGACAGAAAAAGTCGAATGGCTCCAGCTAGATGAGCCAGCGCTTGTGTTTGACCTCACAACTGAAGACATTAGCTTGTTTAAAGCCATTTATGCTGACTTATTACCTCAAAAACAGACGGTCAAAATTCTGCTCCAAACCTATTTTGGTGACGTGCGCGATATTTATACTGACTTAATTCAGCTTGATGTTGATGGCATTGGACTTGATTTTGTCGAAGGTAGAAAGACAGCTGAACTGATAGCGACACATGGCTTTCCGACAGATAAAAAGTTATTCGCAGGAGTTGTGAATGGTAAAAATATCTGGCGAAATGATTATCAGAAAACGCTCGATATCCTGGCGACATTGCCCAAAGCATCAGTCGTTATTGGGACATCATGTAGTCTGCAGCATGTCCCCTATACCGTGAACGCTGAATCTGAGTTGTCCCAGGATATTTTACGCCATTTTGCATTCGCAGAAGAAAAATTGCTAGAGTTAAAAGACTTAAATGACATTTTCTGCCATGGTCAAGAGGATAGTTTAACAGCAAATCAAGTATTATTCGCAGCGAAACGCTACCAAGGCAATCGAGCCGTTCAATCGAAAGTAGCTGCTCTAGGAGATGCTGACTTCACCAGAACCCCAGATTTTTCAGAGCGAGAAAACGTTCAAAAAGCCATTTTTCAACTCCCGAAATTACCAACAACTACCATCGGCTCTTTTCCACAAACAGCAGATGTTCGTAAAAATCGTTTAAATTTCAAACGAGGTGAAATATCAAAAGCTGAGTACGACACCTTTAATCAAGAAAAAACTAAAGACTGGATAAAATGGCAAGAGCAAGTTGGTTTTGATATTTTAGTTCATGGTGAGTTTGAGCGCAATGATATGGTTGAATATTTCGGAGAAAAACTTGACGGCTATATCTTTACAAAAAATGCCTGGGTTCAGTCTTACGGTACCCGTTGTGTGAAACCACCGATTGTTTGGGGAGACATTGCTCGCATTCAATCTCTCACAGTAGAAGATGCAGTCTATGCTCAAAGTTTGACAGATAAAACGCTCAAAGGTATGTTAACAGGTCCAGTGACCATTCTCAATTGGTCATTTCCACGAGAAGACATTTCACTCAAAGTCTCAACCTTACAGATAGCCTTAGCGATTCAAGAAGAAGTACTTGATTTAGAGCAAAATGGCATCAAAATCATCCAAATAGATGAAGCGGCACTTCGAGAAAAGTTACCTTTGCGCCAAACCGATTGGCATAGTGAATATCTTGATTGGGCGATTCCAGCCTTTCGTCTGGTCCATGCCAAAGTTGCGCCTGAAACGCAAATTCATACTCATATGTGTTATTCGGAATTTACCGACATCATCTCAGCTATTGATGCCATGGATGCAGATGTTATCTCTTTTGAGGCTAGCCGTAGTGATTTATCGATCCTCGACGCACTTCAAGCCAATGGTTTCAGGACACAAAATGGCCCTGGTGTTTACGATATTCACAGCCCGCGTATCCCTTCTGTTGGAGAAATTCAAGACGTCATTCGACGTATCCTTACAAAAGTGCCAGTAGAAAAACTCTGGATAAATCCAGACTGTGGACTCAAAACTCGTGGAGTAGCAGAAGTCAAAGCTAGTTTAGAAAACCTAGTTAAAGCAACACAAGGTATTCGCTCTGAACTATGATGACTGAGCAATAATGAATGGTGCTTTAAATTTAAAAAGATTGAAAGTTGTTTCTAGCAGCTCTCAATCTTTTTGGTTCTTTGTCAAATCGTGTGGGAAA
>NZ_JXJT01000060.1 GCF_002441885.1 Pseudolactococcus chungangensis CAU 28 = DSM 22330
CGCCCTGTCACGGCGAAGATCGCGGGTTCAAGTCCCGTCGAGACCGTTAAAACATAAAACAATGTTTTAAAGCCACAAGGAATTGTGGTTACCAAGTATTGACTCGTTAGCTCAGTTGGTAGAGCAATTGACTTTTAATCAATGGGTCGCTGGTTCGAGCCCAGCACGGGTCATAAAGCGGATGTGGCGGAATTGGCAGACGCACTAGATTTAGGATCTAGCGCTTTACGGCGTGGGGGTTCAAGTCCCTTCATCCGCATTTTCCTTAATGAGGAGAATGCCTTAATCGGCTTAGCTCAGATGGTAGAGTTGAAAGCAGTGCTTTCATGTGGATAGAGAAAACGACGTTTTCTTCATCTCAGATACTCAACTGAGCAAGTCGGGCAAGAAGTCTTAGCCGGCTTAGCTCAGTTGGTAGAGCATCTGATTTGTAATCAGAGGGTCGCGTGTTCAAATCATGTAGCCGGCATTAATTGAATAAATAGATATGCGAAAGTAGTTCAGTGGTAGAACATCACCTTGCCAAGGTGGGGGTCGCGGGTTCGAACCCCGTCTTTCGCTTATGCTAGAGGTAAGCCGGGGTGGCGGAACTGGCAGACGCACAGGACTTAAAATCCTGCGAAGGGTGACCTTCGTACCGGTTCGATTCCGGTCCTCGGCATCGCTAGAGATAGCGGTGGATTTTACTTTAAGGAGCACCCTTGGCTCAACTGGATAGAGTACCTGACTACGAATCAGGCGGTTGCAGGTTCGAATCCTGCAGGGTGCATGGAAATTTCGGATCGTCAAAAGCTTGCTTTTGTGGAGCGTAGAAATTTTCATGTGAAATATGTTGTGATTGCGTAGCAATCCGAACGCAGTGAGCTTAACGAGAGTTAAGACAAACTATTTCACATATCAGGAAATGTGGTAAGCACATTAGAAGAAGATTCGGGAAGTAGCTCAGCTTGGTAGAGTACTTGGTTTGGGACCAAGGTGTCGCAGGTTCGAATCCTGTCTTCCCGAT
>NZ_JXJT01000061.1 GCF_002441885.1 Pseudolactococcus chungangensis CAU 28 = DSM 22330
GATAGTAGATTTAAAACTTTGCAACAGAACCTCATAACTTATCGTTGTGAGCTGGTCTTTTATTTTATTCTAAAACTTATTAATATATCTATAAATTGTGGTTCTTGAAACTCCCCAAGAATCCGCAATCGACTTAATCGGCGTACCACTTTCTACCAAGGTTTTAAGAAGCTTTACGTCTTGTTCCGAAAATTTCTCAGGTCTTCCTCCAAGTCGTCCTCTTGCACGTGCGGCTTCTCTACCAGCGGCAGAACGCTCCAAAATAAGATTTCGCTCAAATTCCGCAAAAGCCGCAAACAAATGAAACATCAATTGTCCAGTCGAACTTGATTTATCCATTGTAATATTTTCTTGTAGACTATGAAAACTTACCCCTTTATTATTAAGAGAATTAACAATATTAATGAGATCTTCCATATTTCTACCTAGTCGATCCAATCGCCAAACAACAATCGTATCCCCAGGACGAGAAAATTCGATGGCGGATTTTAATCCAGGTCTTTCTCTTTTACTTCCTGACATATGGTCAGTAAATATTTTTTCACAGTTATATTTTTTGAGACTATCTTTTTGTAAATCTAAATTTTGAAGTCCAGTTGAAACTCGTGCGTATCCTATATTCATTTTTTTTCTCCTTCATTTTAATTTATTGTATCATAACTTAGAAAGATATGTATAAATGAACATAGAATAAATTACGGGTTAATGAACAATAAATGTAAATGTTTTTGAGAATTTTAATAAGAAAAGAAGAGTGTCCAGAAAATGACCTTTTTCTGGACATGAGATAAAAAAGAAAAACAGCCATTTCCGTTTTTCTTTTTTATCTTTGTGTCTAAATATTTGACATTAGTCCAAACAAAAGCACTTTATAAATCTTGTACAGAAAAGTGTTGCCTTTTCATTTATTCTAAAGACAATTTATGCTAAATCAATGCTCTTCACATTCTTTTATATATATGATTTGTCAAATTAAGTTAGAATAAA
>NZ_JXJT01000062.1 GCF_002441885.1 Pseudolactococcus chungangensis CAU 28 = DSM 22330
AGATGTGGGAGGCTGAGAGAATTGCCAATAAACTGGACGATATTCCGATAGGGTCTAATGCAGCAAATCATTTGAAGAATGTGGAGGGATTTAGTAGGACAGGAATTAGTGGCGGTCATAATGCTAATGCTTTTTTAGGAAGCTTAGACGATGTAGGTGGAAGAATTGTTTCAGAAACACCTCATCCAAGTATTCCAGGGATTAAAGAAGTATATTATGAAATTCCTAAAAAAGGGATTGATGGGAAACCATTGGCGCCACCAGAATATAAAATTCTTAAAGAACCAAAAACTATTTACAATCCCAATATTATTAGTGATAAACAAATATATGAATGGGGACAAGAGGCTCTAGAAAACGGAGTTATAAGTGGTAATAATGGGGAGTTTATAGATGGGGTGTCCAGCAATGGATTAAGGTTTAGAGGATACATTAGGGATGGAAAAATAACTAATTTCTATCCTATACTAAAATAGAAGAGGTAATATATGCCAATTACAGTCTTAGATGAAAAAGAAAAAGAAACATTACTTATAGGGTATAAAACTTTTATCCATAAACGAAGTTTAAAAGAATTTGCTAAAAAAATAGGTTATGGAGATGATGGCGGTGGTTATATGGAACTTATATTCAAAGAAGTTTTGATTGATGATCCATATGAATATCAACAAGAATTGTCAGAAATTAAGGATAGACAAGTGTTACTTTCAGCTATTCCACCAGCAGCTCCAGTAGAAGAAAATCTATATCTTGATTTTGATGAATTTTACAATTATTTAGCTGAGGTTGTTGACGAAAGAATTTCTGAAAGTCCTGAAGATAAAGAGGAATATGAACAGCTTTTAGCAGAAGTAAAAATAGCTTTAGAATTATAAAATAAAAGATAAGTTATCATATCAATATGAGCAAAGCACAAAAATTATGCTTTGCTTTTTCTGCTAAAGTTGAAATCAAATGGTCAGCAATGAAC
>NZ_JXJT01000063.1 GCF_002441885.1 Pseudolactococcus chungangensis CAU 28 = DSM 22330
GATTTGTGCTTTTTGTCTACCTTATCATCTTAAAACTTATCCAAAAATTGAAAAACTTCACCTTTCCCCTATCTCTATTTGCCATAATTTTAGCTAATTTTTTCATGTTCAAGCACGCAAAAGTAAGACCAAGCTTCATGTGCATTTTATCTCGGCCATTTTCATGTGTATATCTCAAATTATGATGTTCCTTGGCAGTCCCAAACAAACGTTCAATCGTTTCTTTACGTCGCTTATACGTTGCCTTACCCCAAGTCGTTAAACGGTTTTGCTCGATTTTATCTAGATAAAGTTGCCAAATATGTCTGAAAACTGTCTTCTGTTCGTTTTGTGAAGTTGTACATGTGCTAAAAATGGGCAAGTGGCACAATTTGCCTTGGTGGTTCGATATTCTTGGTACCCATCACGTCGGGTCGTTTTGTAAATCAACTGTTTACCATTTGGACATGTATAAGTATGATTCACATAGTCATAAATAAAATCTCGTTTTCGAAAAAGTTCTTTCTTCCCACGTGGTCGCGTGTAAGGAAATAGGCCAGTTCGACCATCATCGATCAACTTTTTAGCAATGGCAGGTGTTTTATACCCTGCATCTGCGACAACTGTCTCTATTTCTGGAAACTTTTTGATTAATTTAGCGTACAAATCAAAGAAAGTCCGACTATCATGAAGATTACCACAATCTTCTGTGTAACCCAGTACCCAACCGTGAGTATCGCAAGCAACCTGTGCTGAGTAAGCAAAGACCTCCTTGTGTTCACCTTTATGAAACCAACCACTATCACAATCTGTCGTGGATACTTTATTGTTTTTGACGTCTTTTTCTTCTGATTTTTTGAAGGGCTTTTTTCCAGCCTTTACCCGCACCTCGTTAATCTCTTTCTCTAATTCTTCTTGATAAATCAAGGCTTCAACCGCAACTTCTTGATTA
>NZ_JXJT01000064.1 GCF_002441885.1 Pseudolactococcus chungangensis CAU 28 = DSM 22330
TTTTATTCTAACTTAATTTGACAAATCATAAGTTAAAAAAATCTACTAGAGAAATTCTAGTAGATTTTTTAGTATAATATGCGCTGAGAATGGTTTTAAGAATAGATTAGTTCAGGCGATAGAAATAAGCATCAGCAGGATAATCACCTGCGCTTTGAGAGATACTCACTCGAGGTTTACTGATGTCAGATTGGTCACCATCGGGATTACTGAAACCGATTTTATATAAGCCTAGGGCTGCGCCACCAACCGATTCAAATTTGATATCAGCATAAGGAATTTTTGAGGTTTTATCTGAATCGGGAACTGTTTGAATTTTATAATGGCTAACGATATCACCGTCATTACTTGTATAAACACATGTACCATCAGCTGCGATAGCCAAGGTCTCACCACGACCATTTTGCCATGTGCCGATGAGTGTTGTAATATCACCATGGTTAATCGCATCTATATCTAAATCATGTTCAGTTGCATTGTTTTCTACTTGTAATGCTGGAGCAGATACTTCAGGTGTTGTTGAATCAGCAGAAGATTGTTTGATGTCATCTTTTAGCTTTGAATTTTGAGCAGTTTTACTTTTGGAGGTTTGAGTTGTGCGCTTTTCAGTATTTGAACAAGCTCCTAAAACAACAAGGCTTAGTAGTAATAGACTCAAAAATTTTGTTTTTTTCATTATATTCTCTCCTTATATTAGTAATAGTGGGTAGCTCC
>NZ_JXJT01000065.1 GCF_002441885.1 Pseudolactococcus chungangensis CAU 28 = DSM 22330
GCCTTTATTGGGAAGATTTTTGCCGCCTTTGGTCAATTCACCTCTATAAGTTTCATCTTGAGAGTAGTTTATCTCCTTGAATTCCCTATTTTTGGCAAATGGAGGGAAATTTTTGGGTCTAGTATTATAGGCACTTTCTGCTAAATTAGCATAAATGTTATTGAAATTTTTTAAATTACTCATAATCAACCCATCCTTTTGAACCATCAATTTCTTTTAGAACACTTAAATCAACAATATCGAACCTTTTTAAATTGGGATATAATGTGTGCTTATAAATTGGATATTCCACCATTATCGTTGAAGTGTCTATTTTATTAAATTTTCCTTTTATAGTTAAAATCGTATACTTTTCTCCTGTTGGTATTCCTCCAGCGTTTGGCTGAAATTCTTGAATCTCTAGGCTATCCCAATCCCATTGCACACTTGTTACTTTTGAATTTTGCTTTTTCACAAAATTTGTCATCTCTTCTTCGTGTTCTTTGAGATAATCTATCTGCTCCGTTTTAGTTGGTTTTGTAAAATCTTTTGTCAAGAAGATATCAAAAGGTGTTCCTAATTTCATTAAAAGTCCTCCTGTAATTAAAACTATCGGTATTAGTATTATAATGAGTAATATTTTTATTCTTTTTTTCATAACTATGCCGTCTCTTGATAAAGTTTTGCGACTGCCTGAGCTGAAACCATTGTCCCTAGCGAATGAC
>NZ_JXJT01000066.1 GCF_002441885.1 Pseudolactococcus chungangensis CAU 28 = DSM 22330
TTTATTCCTCACCAAAACCTCTTAATATATTCAATAATTTTCTTCTTGATACGAAACTTTTGATTACGGTCAATCTTCTGTCCATTTTTAAGTGCCTCAAAAAGCTCTCGTTCTTCAGGAGATAGAAGCAAGTGTATTTCTTGACATAACAAATTATACATGACGTTTTCAGAGACATCTTGATTTTGATCAAAAAGATAAAACGCCTCAGATAGTTCACAATAGTCAATCTGGTCGAATTTTCTTTTGACAGCCATGTTTCTCCGATACTGATCAATCAAGAAACAAGAATATCTCACTTTGAAATAAACATAGAAGTTAAAGTCATCATCTGGTGGGTCTAATAAAAGTTGATGATACATCTCTAGAGCAATAATCATGCCTTCCTGGAGATAGTCGTCTAATTGCCAGGAAGGGATGTTAGTTTTTTTTCGACAGTTCATGATAATCGGTTCAATATTTTTAAGTATGGTTTCAATCTTATCCATTAGGTTACTCCTTTATTCTAAAAAAGCTATAAACAACATTATCTAGTTACTAGATATAAAGTAAAAAAACAAATAAAAATGCGATATACCGTGAATGGCCGAAAATATGCCATGAATAACGTGAAGATACCACGAATAACCTCTAAAAGAAGTTCTCAAAAATAAAAAAAGACAAAAAATAAAAAAAAGAGTTGACATGTTTGGTAAGATTTG
>NZ_JXJT01000067.1 GCF_002441885.1 Pseudolactococcus chungangensis CAU 28 = DSM 22330
TATTTTTCTAACTTAATTTTACAATTCGCGTCTTTAAAAAAACGGTAGATAATAATCTTTTTCTTTGCTTTGTAAACGGTTTTATGTTATTACTATAGTATAGATTAATTATTAGAATTAGTCTAATTAAGAACAAGGAGGACTTTCTAATGACATTCGATTATAAAGATCATGGCAAAGAAAAATTTATCGTTAACATTGAGGATTATACCAAAGAAAACGAGAATTACCGTACAACAATTTGGACTGGTGAAAAACTTCAGGTTACATTAATGGCTATTGAACCCGGTGACGATATTGGTTTAGAAGTACACATGGGTATCGATCAATTCCTCCGTATCGAAGAAGGTAAAGGTTTATGCCAAATGGGAGATGCCGAAGATAATCTTACATTTGAACAAGAAGTTTCAGATGATGATGTAATTTTAGTACCTGCTGATACTTGGCATAATGTAACCAATATTGGTGACAAACCTCTGAAAATTTACTCAATTTATGCAGGTCCTGATCATGTCCCTGGTACAGTACATAAAACGCATGAGGAAGCTAAAAATGATCCTAATGAAGACTAATTTTAGTTATATGATTTGTCAAATTAAGGGCACCTCTAATAACTACCAATTAA
>NZ_JXJT01000068.1 GCF_002441885.1 Pseudolactococcus chungangensis CAU 28 = DSM 22330
AACGAAAGAAGAGCAGATTGAATTTTTGAAAGAACATGAACAAGAGATGACGGAGTATGTTAAATCTAAAAATACAAAAATCACTAGTGTGCAATGGGATTGGGAAAGTATAGAGATACAAATCGTTACTCCCAATGCTGGTGGGATACCAGCAGGTTCAAAATATAAGAAATTAAGCATTGACGGAGGGTTTAACGAAATTAATGACTCAAATTTTCTGTTAAGCTTTGTAATGAGCGATAATAACCAACCGGAAATAGAAAGTATGTATATCCAACAAACGTTTAGGGTAGGAGGGAAAATATTTAATGGCTAATTTGACAAATTTTAATGATATTTTTTCTAGTTTGGCTGAAAGTGCTTATAGTGGCAACAGACCCAATCCTTTTCCTATTGAAGATTTAAATAAAAAGCAGAAAGAAAATTTAAATAAAGGAAAATCAGTGGAGTTTGAATTTTCACAGGAAGCAACGGTATCTTATAAAGTTGATGGGAAATGGGTAACAGAGACTACTAAAGGCGGCACCAACCTACCAAATGGTGGCAAAGTTTACCTCCAACAAGATTCAACAGGAATTTTAACAG
>NZ_JXJT01000069.1 GCF_002441885.1 Pseudolactococcus chungangensis CAU 28 = DSM 22330
TTCCGCCTTACGGCTCCGCTTTTCGCCACGTTTTTTAAGGTCTCATCCACCGGACAATACCACAGCTCTGATTTAAATATATCATACTAAAAATAAATAGGCAAATAAAAAGTCCTTTTTATAAAATTTTTGACACAAAAGTTGAAATGATGATATAATAAAGTTGCACTATGAATTGCAAAAATACACCAAGAGACCACAGCTGGCGGGCTGTGGTCTCTTTTTTACGTTCTTATCGATTAACGGGTAGGCTTACTGTCGTTTTAGTCTCGGTCAAACCATTTACAGATGTAGTGTGCGGCCACCTCTGCCAAAACCGTGATAACGAATTCTGCTATGAATTGCAAGGAATACACCTCCCTCCTAGCTGATATCTAGGGGACAGCGTAATAATTATATCATTCAAGGTTTGGTTTTTCCATATCATACAAAAATAAGCTACAATAGCCCTCCATAATTTTTAATCGATTGTGTTATAATTAATTAAAAATTATGAAGGGCTAAAATGGTTAAAGAGGTTCTGTTGCAAAGTTCCCCATAACTCCTG
>NZ_JXJT01000007.1 GCF_002441885.1 Pseudolactococcus chungangensis CAU 28 = DSM 22330
TGATTTAGATTTACCGAATTGGTCACGTTATAGCGATAATATCTTGTTTAACCAATATGATAGCAATCTTCCATTAGCTTACGATAACTGGTACTGGCAAGATTGGCAGTCTTACTATACAGATAACCGTTTTCCAACCTCTTTGGCACCGTTAACAGTTCTAAAACAACAAGCCTTTGCTTTAAGCTATGGCGATATCCAAAGTCTGGATAAAAGCACGTTTTATGATGATAATCTGAATTGGAACTCGAATGCCAACCAAAGTGACACTGGTTATTACAGTACTTTGTTAGACTTTACAGCTATTGATGCCAACTACCCTTACTTTTGGCTTCGGTCGGCCGGCTACGACTTTTATGCTGCGGGCGCGGTCCTCAGTGGCAGCTTCTTCAACGGTGATGTGAACTACGGCCTGCCGGTTCGTCCCGCTTTAGCAATCCAATTAAGTTAACAATCTAGCATCTATCATCTCATATCTCACTGCCGAAAAGGCAGTGGGGGCAAGCATTTGAATCAGATGTTTTGCCAAAATAAAGTAACTCTCTTATTCGTTTGAGCAAGAAAGTTTAAAGTCTGGAATCAATCGGACTAGGGCGTAAAAGTGAGAGGAATTTGGAGAAGCGAAATCAAAAAAAGACAATTAAGCAGTCGTATTAATATCTTGAAGAGGAGAGAAAGTTGGGGTTAAAAACACACCATCCGGGTGATAGCCCACTTAAGGTACTGACGTATGGCAATGATCTGATGAGCTATGTCTTACGCGTTACACAAAATTCACCCAAACAATATCGTTTCACCTTTATTACTCGGTTACAAAATTTGACCATGGACGTTGTTGAGCTGATGCTCTTAGCCAACAATATCTATGTCACTAAGGCGAATATCACAACCACCGCTGAAAAACGTCTGAGCTATCAGCACCAGGCGTTAAGTAAGCTCCAAGCACTCAACTACTTTAGTATGGAGGCACAAAAATAT
The DNA here is from genome assembly GCF_002441885.1 of Pseudolactococcus chungangensis CAU 28 = DSM 22330. Lineage (GTDB taxonomy): Bacteria > Bacillota > Bacilli > Lactobacillales > Streptococcaceae > Pseudolactococcus > Pseudolactococcus chungangensis. Next base: position 979 of record NZ_JXJT01000007.1, read on the forward strand.
CAGGCGATAACCTTTAAACACGCTACACAAATTAATAAGCAAGGAATCATCTGTATTCAGTATTTACAAGCTTGGATTAAAAGTGATCGAAGTCGCTATCAGAAAATTTATGCCTCCCTATCATGATTCTTTTGAAACGGTCACACATTGACACTAGGCGGACATCGTCGCGAGTTTTTGGATTCGGTCGGCCGGCAACAACTATTATAATGCGGGCGCGGTCAACAATGGCAACTTCAACAACAACAATAATGTGAACAACAGCTTGCCGGTTCGTCCCGATTGACCTTATAATGTGGAACAAAACGAGGCGCATGGTGTATTCAAATCGTTTTGTCAGAGTCAAGGTAAAGGAATGTGTGTGAAGTCTGTCTTTTCCTACGTTTAGGGAGACAATAGGGCAAGACAGACTTCGTCCGACAGATTGCAAAATCTGTAAAAAATAGTGGGCTGATATCTTTACGCACATGTGAATGTGTTTAAAGGCATCCGGTGTGAAATCTATACCCAGTCTACAAAATGCTATCGAATTCCCTGGGAACAAGTGCCGTCGAAAGCACTTGTTTCATACTGATATAGTGATACTCAAATACCTAAAAAAGAAAACATTTTGGGCTGATTTTCGCCATTTTGTCGATTAACTGATGGCATCTTTGTTACCTTTATCCATCGCTTGGAAGCGATGCTTTCAATTATCTTTGCGCTTTAGCATTGGCACTTTTCGCTTTAGCGCATTACGTGCCATGCGATATACAGTAGACTTGATTTTTGAAAAAAATCTTAGTCGCTGGATTACCACTTAGCCGTTGAATAACTGACAAAAATCATCTCAAAAATCGTGTTCCTTTTTTAGATACCTTAGTATAATCATGCTAAAATGGCTTAGCAATGGAGAAAAATGAATTTTGAACAGCTTACCTCTTTATCTGCTCTATATCAAGCACATTTAAGGGCACGTAAAGGACAACGTCATAAAGGTGAAGTCATTCGTTATGACTTGCACGCCATGGAAAATTTGATCAAACTTCAAAAGAAACTTGAAACAGGTAGACTAAAGCGGATAAAGTACTATCATTTTAAGGTTTATGACCCAAAAGTGAGAGACATCTATGCGACGAACTATGAAACGCGTGTTTTATTACATGGTATCTGTGATGAAATTTTAGAGCCTCTCGTCAGCAAGCGTCTGATTTATGATAATGCTGCTTGTCAGAAAGGCAAAGGGACACATTTTGCCCTCAAACGTTTCACACATTTTATGGTTCAGCATTATAAAAGACATGGTCAATCAGGGTATATCCTAAAATGTGACATTCATAAATACTTTGACTCTATCAATCATGCGGTGCTCAAGAAAAAACTGACACGTGTTATTAAAGATAGACGTATTCTAGCGCTTTTAGATATGATTATTGACAGTTATCATACGGTAGGAAAGGAAGGAGTGGGTCTTCCTTTGGGAAATCAGACCAGTCAATGGTTTGCTATTTTTTATCTTGATTGGCTAGATCGCTTCTTAAAAGAAGAGAAACGCCTACTTCATTATAGTCGCTATATGGATGACTTTGTCATGATACATCAGAGCAAACAAGTTTTAAGACAGGTTTGGTCAGAAATCAAGCAGGAACTAGAAAAAGAAAAATTAACCTTAAATCCCAAAACACAACTCACCAAACTTTCAAATGGTGTGACATATTTAGGATTTCGTTTTTCCCTGAGTGAGACAGGAAAAGTCATTCGTCGATTAAGAGGACAGTCAAAAATCCGAATGAATAAACGAGTTAAACAGGTTTTAAGAGACTATGAAAGTGGTACTATCAAATTTGAGCAGCTTCAAAGTACTTTGATGAGCTATCAGGGGCATCTCAAGTACGGGACGACCTATCGTTTACGACAGAAAAATAGGCGACTTTGTTGGCGTTTAGGGAAAAATAAAAGTATGGATAGGTAATAGATGTACACCAGTCACTAATTGAAGTGACTGGTTTTTTATACAAGTTGGAACAAGAAGTTGTACGCGATATACTCAGTCAGGCTAATTTTGAAATCTTGGCTAACTTCGGCATATGGCATCAAAAACCCCACATTGACAGCCTTTCAAAGGCTATCAATGTGGGGCGTAGACATGATGAAAGCTTATAGGTCGATTTCAAGCAAGATAGGGGTGTGGTCTTGTCTGGCACCGGAGTCAATCATGTCAGATGCACTGATATGCTCAGCAATACGATCTGAGGTGATGAAATAGTCAATCCGCCACCCTGCGTTGTTGATTTTACTTGTTTTAGAGCGTTGTGCCCACCAAGAATAAACATTTGGGATTTGTCCATGGACATGTCGGAAAGTATCCGTAAATCCTGCTGCTAGTAAATTTGTAAAACCTTGACGTTCTTCATCTGTAAAACCAGGTGAATTGCGATTATTATTAGGATGTGCCAAGTCAATTTCGAAGTGAGCGACATTATAGTCACCTGTCGCAATGACTGGTTTTTTTGCGTCAAGTTCAAGGAGGTAATCTCGGTATTTCTCATCCCAAATTTGGCGTTCTGCTAGGCGTTTCAAGCCATCACCTGCATTGGGCGTATAGACTTGGGTCAGGTAGAAATTATCAAATTCTAAGGAAATAATGCGACCTTCACTGTCCATTGTCGAAGGCGCACCGATTTCTGGCGTTTCAATGGTGACAGACAACTCTTGTTTGTAGAGAAACATTGTCCCAGCATAGCCTTTGCGAGCAGGCTCAACGGATGAACGCCATGCGATGGCATAACCAGGGAACCGCTCAGCTAGGATTTTTAAGTGCTTTTTGGTTGGGCCTTTGGCAGATAGTTTGGTTTCTTGAAGGGCGATGACATCTGCGTTCAGGTCTGCGAGGTTTGTTAGGACAGCTTGCGAGAGTTGGGCACGTGGGGAATCGCTGGTCAAGGCAGCGTTTAGGGAATCAATATTCCAAGAGATAAATTTCATTTTCATAGGTTTTATTATACCAGAAATCTGGTGTATTTAAGGGGAAAAGCCCTTGATCACAATAGGAATCGCTAAAAACAGCAAATGGCTTGTTGTTCTTTTCTAATCTTTAAGATTTATTGTTTAGGTATTTGAGTATAGTATCTCTCATTTACTGTTCTTTGTAGTCAATATCCGTATCGACTATGAGACAGGCGACTTAAAGTAAAGGAGGGGATTACTTAATATCTATTATTCCAGAAAGCTGAACCACCAGTCAAGGATTTGCTTCAGTATTATTTGCTATACTTGTTGCAGTTTGTCCCCAGTTTACCTAAATTGTTCTTGTTTTTTATTAACGTATAAGGCATTTCCGTAGTATTTCCCACCTTCAATTGCTATCATCTCATCTTCTGAACGTGTTGAAATCTTATCAAGTGCTACGATGTTGTCCAATGAATTTTCGTTTGTCATAGTATTCCTCCTGATGACTTTGTTAGATTGTATTTCTGGCAATCTAAGAGAAGATGATTGGTTTCATCTTATTGAATAGCCATTCTAAAGTCGGCCAACTCTATAAATTAAGTTTAGCAAAATTTTGTGATCTGTAAATCAACATTCTGTTGACTTGGTTTGCTATATAGTGCGTCAAAATCCTTATATTATAAGGTATCCGGCTCATGATTTGAAACAAACTAGCTTGTGTTAACATTTTGTTGACTAACAGCTCATTACAAAAAATTGCAGTAATGCTATTACATCAAAATATGGTATAATAGTAATGATTACGGCGTCTCATCTGACGTCTTGAAAGAGGACTATACATTGACTGACACTAATGCAACGACTTCAAAAGAAACTTTTTATATTACCACACCAATTTACTATCCTTCTGGTAAATTACATATCGGTAATTCTTATACAACGATTGCTTGTGACGTGCTGGCACGTTACAAACGTTTAATGGATTTTGACGTTTTTTATTTGACCGGAACAGATGAGCATGGTCTGAAAATCGAACAAAAAGCGAATGAACTCGGTATCTCACCTCAAACCTATGTTGATGGCATGGCTGCTGACATAAAGAAATTGTGGGCAACGCTTGATATTTCTTACGATAAATTTATTCGGACAACAGATGATTACCACGAAAAAGCCATTGCAGATATGTTTGAACGTTTGATTGCGCAAGACGACATCTATCTTGGTGAATATGATGGTTGGTATTCTGTTTCTGATGAAGAGTATTTCACTGAATCTCAACTTGCTGAAGTTTATCGTGATGAAAATGGGGTGATGATTGGCGGTAAAGCGCCAAGTGGACATGAAGTTGAGCGTGTTAAAGAAGAATCTTATTTCTTCCGGATGAGTAAGTATGCTGACCGTTTGTTGGCTTACTATGAATCGCATCCTGACTTCATCCAACCCGAATCACGTAAAAATGAAATGATTAACAACTTCATCAAACCAGGTTTAGAAGACTTGTCATTGTCACGAACAACTTTCACTTGGGGTGTGCCAGTTAAATCAAATCCTAAACACGTCGTTTATGTTTGGTTTGATGCGCTTGCCAACTATATCACAGCACTTGGCTATGGTAGCGATGATACGACGAATTTCGACAAATTCTGGCCAGCCAATGTTCATATGGTTGGTAAAGAAATCGTTCGTTTCCACACCATCTATTGGCCAATTATGCTGATGGCACTTGGTTTGCCATTGCCTAAGCAAGTTTTCGGACACGGTTGGTTGCTCATGAAAGATGGCAAAATGTCTAAATCTAAGGGCAATGTCGTTTATCCAGAAATGTTAGTAGAGCGTTACGGTCTCGATGCTTTACGTTATTATCTCATGCGTGCTGTACCGTTTGGTAGTGATGGTATTTTCACACCGGAAGATTTTGTTAACCGTGTCAATTATGACTTGGCAAATGACCTAGGGAATCTCCTTAATCGGACGGTTGCCATGATTAATAAATATCAAGCGGGTCAAATCCAGACACCAGAAACACAGACAGCCTTTGACGGTAAACTGCAATCAGTGATTGAAACAGCTATTGAGAACTACCATACCTCAATGAATAAGATGGAGTTCAATGTTGCGCTCAATGAAATCTGGACGATTATTTCACGTTCTAATAAATATATTGATGAGACAACACCTTGGATTTTAGCTAAAGATGAGAGCAAATCAGCTGAGTTAAATAGTGTTATGTATCACTTAGCTGAAAGTTTACGCATCGTTGCTGTCTTGTTACAACCTTTCATGCGCACAACATCTCAAGCTATTTTTGGACAACTCGGTCTTGACTCAGCAGAATCACAATTAACAAATTTAGCTTTTGGTTATGAATTTGTTGCACCAGTTGTCAGCAAAGGTGAGCCAATCTTCCCACGTTTAGATGCGGAAGAAGAAGTTGCTTATATTAAAGCACAAATGCAAGCAACATCTTCAGCAGTTGAAACAACTGAATTCGACCCAACAGAAACGACTTTAGTCTCTGATAAAAAAGCCATTAAATTTGATGATTTTGAAAAAATTGAAATTAAAGTAGCAGAAGTCATCGCTGTTGAAAAAGTTGAAGGCTCTGACAAACTCTTAAAATTCGAATTGGATGCGGGCGATGAAGGTCACCGTCAAATCTTGTCTGGTATTGCAAAATTCTATCCAAATCCTGAAGAATTGGTCGGTCTGAAATTGCAAATTGTTGCGAATTTGAAACCGCGTAAGATGATGGGCTTGCTGTCACAAGGGATGATTTTATCAGCTGAATCAGATGATCAATTGACATTATTGACAGTTTCACCAGAAGTTGCTAACGGTAGTGTTGTAGGTTAAAAATGGCGATAACTACTGAAATCTGTGAGTTGCTGATTCTGGTCATGAATATCGTAGCCGTTTTGGTCTTGATTTGTGGCGTCGTCAAGGCAACAGTCAAATTTATCAAAAATGAGGTGAGTCATGCTGATAAGGCGAGTGTTTTGCGCACAATCAAAAATGACCTTGGGGCTTACGTTTTATTCTCCTTAGAAGTTTTGATTGCAGCAGATATCGTTGAAAGTATTATTAAACCAACTTTTGAGGACATTGGTAAACTTGCAGCTTTGGTCGTGATTCGCACAGTCATTTCTTATTTTTTAGGTAAGGAAATTGATCAGGAAACAGAAAAGAATTGATAAGAAGGAATAAGGAGGAGACTCCTTATTTTGGTATTTCACAAGATGATAAGAGAATTGAAACGGGGTGAGTCCCTACCGTGGACACTATTATTAAACGCTGACCCAGATCGTGCGATTGTCGAGGCTTATATGTCAAAGTCTCGTGTGTTTGTTGCTGAAAATGGTGAGCAGGCTATATTAGGCGTGTTAGTGCTGATGCCATTGTCAGAAAACCATCACTATGAAATTATGAATGTGTCTGTTGATCCAGCCCACTTTAGGCAAGGTATCGGCAGAGCCTTGATGACTGATGCGCTTACGACTATTCAATCACGTGACGCTCAAGCTGTGATTTGGATAAGAACGGGAGACTTGACGGTCGATGCGATTGGTTTATATGAATCCGTCGGATTTGAAATTGTTGACGTGATTAAGGATTATTTTGTGACGCATTATGCTGAGCCGATTTATGAGAGCGGTGAGCTATTGCGCAATCAAGTGGTGATGAGGCTAGGATAATGACTTTATATGATGACGTGAAAGCTCACTATTTTAATGTGCCGATGACGGGTGATATTCTTGAAGATGTCAAGCGCGTTTGTACTGCAAATCAAGCGACACATGCCTATTTGTGGCGGCATTTATTAAATGTTGCTAATGAGGCGAAAAAGCTTGCAAAACGGTTTGATTTGGATGAGGATGCGATGGCTCAATTCTTTATCAATTATTTATATCATAGTGATTTATTGGTGATGCCTCCATGGTTAATCGAGGCGCATGATTTTTATGAGGACAGGGTCTTAAGATAAATTCAGAATATCATGATTAGGTCTGATTGGTGAGAAAGTGCGAAAATCGGTACTTTTTGGTATAATGGAGACAATGGAAACTTTACAAGAAAAATTAAGAGCGTTTCAGATTAGTTTTGATAAGCCTGAGCTATTAGAAGAAGCTTTTACACATAAATCTTATTATTTTGAGCATAAAAATTCGAGTGTCTTTCATAATGAACGCTTAGAATTTTTAGGGGATGCAGCGCTAGGGTTTATCGTTGTTGAATATCTCTACAAAGCCTATCCGCATGAGCGTGAGGGTATTTTAACTGAAAAGAAAATTTCAATCGTTCGCAGGGAGTCTCTTGCGGACTTTTCGCGTAAACTAGGGTTTGATCAGTATTTGAAACTCGGGAATGGTGAAGAAAAAGGTGGTGGTCGTGAAAATGATGCCAATCTGGAAAATTTATTTGAGGCTTTTCTAGGTGCCTTATTGATGGATAAAGATTTGGCTGCAGTTAAAAAATTTATTTATGATGTGATGATTCCTGAGATTGAAAATGGGTCTTATGATAAAGTCACGGACTATAAATCTGCCTTACAAGAGATTTTTTATACAGCAGGCCAAATTGATAAAAACAATAAAATTCCACTTGAATATATCGTCGTTGGGAAAAGTGGTCCGGTGCATGCGCCTGTTTTTGAGGTGGATGTGGTATTTGAGGGACGCGCTATTGGTCGCGGCAAAGGAAAATCTAAGAAAATTGCGGAGCAAGATGCGGCACGTTCAGCTTTCTTAAAACAGAAAAATCAACAAAAGGGTAACTAGGCATGTATTTGAAACAAATCGAAATGGTCGGTTTTAAATCTTTTGCTGATCGGACAAAAATTACTTTTGATACGGGTGTGACAGCGATTGTCGGGCCAAATGGTTCGGGTAAGTCAAATGTTACCGAGAGTTTACGTTGGGCATTGGGCGAGCAGTCTGCTAAAAGTCTCCGTGGCGCTAAAATGCCAGATATTATTTTTGCAGGCACGCAAAAACGCCGTGCGCTCAACTATGCAGAAGTCATTGTCACCTTTGATAATGCCGACAGTTATCTACCAAGTGAGGCAACAGTTGTCATTACACGTCGGCTATATCGTAATGGTGATAGCGAGTTTTTGATTAACGGCAAAAAAGTCCGATTGAAAGATGTTCATGAATTGTTCACGGATACCGGTCTTGGTCGTGATAGCTTTTCAATCATTTCCCAAGGGAAGATAGAGTCGATTTTTAACAGCAAACCAGAAGAACGTCGCGCCATTTTTGAAGAAGCCGCGGGTGTTTTAAAGTACAAAAATCGTAAGAAAGAAACAGAATCTAAATTATCAGCGACACAAGAAAACATGGACCGCTTAGACGATATTATCTATGAGTTAGATGGTCAGCTAACGCCCTTGCGTGCGCAACGTGATGTCGCACTTAAATTCCGTGAATTCGATGAGAAACGTGCGACACTTGAAATATCTGTTTTAGTCGCACAAATCATTGCTGAAAAAGTTAGCTATGAAAGTGCGCAAGCGCAATTTAAAGAAGTGCAGCAGACCTTAGCTCAGCTTGATGCAGCACAGGAAGTCTTTGAGCGAGATGTGCTTAAATTAAAACAACAACGTTCAGCTGTTGAATCAGAACAAGAAAAATTACAGACTGAGATTTTACAATTCACAACAGCAAAGTCTGATTTTCAGTCCAAAATTGATATTTTTCACAGTCAAGCTCAGATGTCCCAAAAGTCTGCGGCAGAACGTGAGGCACGCATCGCAAATCTCACAAATAAAGTAGCTGAGATTTCTGAAAACCTGACAAGTTTAACGGATAAACTTGAAAAAAAACAAGTCTTAAAAGATGATTTGGAAATGCAGATTCAAACTCTACAAGGTAAATTAAATAATTTTTCTGAAAATCCAGATGATGTCATTGAGCGTTTGCGAGCGGCATTTGTGGACTTAGTAAACCAAGAAGCTCAGCTCTCTAATGCCATTACCAAAAACACATCAGAGTTAGATAATATCAGAGCGAATGCTGCCAGCAAGTCTGATGAAAATCAAGCATTATCTGAAAAATATGATAGCTTAAAAGTAGAGTTAGCGGCAACAAACCAACGCTCGGAAACCCTGAAACTAGAGTTAGACCAGCTTTTAAGCCAGTACAGTACAGCAGATACGCAATTCAAAAAGTTAGAAGCAGATATTAGTCAGACACAGAATCATTTGTTTTCGGCTATGGATGAGCTGAATAAAGGTAAGGCACGTTTAACGAGTCTGGAAAATATCCGGGCTAGTCATGCTAATTTCTATCAAGGTGTTAAAGCCGTCTTACAAGCCTCTGATAAGTTGCCGGGGATAATTGGTGCAGTGGCTGATTTGGTGAGTTTTGATAAGCAGTATGCCACGGCTATGGATATTGCGTTGGCAGGGGGCGCTCAAAATATTATCGTTTCAGATGAGCAATCCGCGAAATCAGCCATTAATTTCCTAAGAGCACAACGCTTAGGACGTGCGACCTTCCTACCCTTGACGACAATTAAACCGCGTCATTTTGGCAAAACGAATCAGGTTGCCAATATGCCAGGTTTCATTGATACAGCAGAAAACTTAGTCACCTATGATGAAAAAATTGCACCAGCAATTTCAAATTTATTAGGGAGTATTCTTATTGTTGATACGAATGATCATGCGACAAAAATTGCCCGTGCATTGAATTTTACAGTCCGGATCGTTGCCCTAGATGGCACAGAAATTAGACCTGGTGGATCTTTCTCAGGTGGTGCAAATAAGAAAAACTCGACGACTTTTACCAATGTCGAAATTGATGATTTGACACAAAAAGTTGCAGCTTTGGACCAGACTGTTCGCGGTTTTGAAAAAGACTTACAAGACTTACAACATCAAAAAACAGCCTTGACCACGACTTTAGCCGACTTACGTCAAAAAGGTGAAGCAGCAAGGTTAGAAAGTCAAGAATACAGCTTAAAAGCGCAAGCACTCTTGGAAAGTAAGCAAGATTTAGAAAGTCGTTTGGCCTTATCCAATGCGTCTGATGAGCAATCCCTTATTGACAAGCTTACGCTTGAAAATGACGCGCATCAGTCTGCTCTTGCTACGATTCAAGATAAGAAAACACAGATTAACACCGATATTTCCGAAGTGAAAAGTAGTCAATCACAAGTCAAAGCACTGACGGAGAACTTGCGTCGAGAGTTGCAAGATAGTCAACTGAAATTTTCTGAAATCACATCCGATGTTCGGCATACGACAGGTGAAATCAAACGGTTAACTGTTGAGAAAGGCACATTGGACGCTGAGGTTGAAGCCTTAACCAGACAAAATGAGACCAATGCATCAGATTTAAATGATGAGACGCGTCTCAAAAGTTTGACATCTAATCTCACCCAAGTTGCGGACAAACTAGAGGCAGCTAATATGAAACTCGTCAGTCTACGTTTCGAGCGCGAAGATTTGACTGCCCAAATCGAAGATTTGGATGATGTAAATGCGGTGAATATTAAGCAACGTCAAGACCAATTAGCTCAGAAAACAAGACTGGAATTGTCACTTGAAACGTCTGAAAACAAATTGAGAAGTCGTCAAAACAAACTGGTTAATGACTATCAAATGAGTTTTGATGCTGCGCAGAAACAAGCAGAAGACTTAGTTAGTCTGCCAGAAAGTGAACGTCAGTTGCAAGCCTTAGAAGTGCAAATCAGAAAACTCGGGCCAATTAATCTAGGAGCAATTGAACAATTTGATGAAGTTAATGAACGCCGTGAGTTTCTCAATACGCAAAAAGAAGATTTGCTTAAAGCCAAGGATTTGCTGGAAACAACAATCAGTGATATGGATGACGAGGTAAAGGTTCGCTTTAAATCAACTTTCGAGGCAATCAGAGAATCGTTTCAAAAGACTTTCACGCAAATGTTTGGTGGTGGTCAGGCTGACCTGATTTTAACGTCTGAGAATTTATTAGATGCTGGGATTGAGATTGCTGTTCAGCCACCCGGTAAAAAACTTGCCAGTCTCAACCTCATGAGTGGGGGCGAAAAATCCCTAACGGCGCTTGCCTTGCTGTTCGCCATTATACGTGTTCGGACAGTACCATTCGTCGTCCTTGACGAAGTTGAGGCTGCGTTAGATGAGGCGAATGTTAAACGTTTTGGAGATTATATGACGCGTTTCGATGAAAGCAGTCAGTTTATCGTTGTGACCCACAGAAAAGGGACAATGAAGGCGGCTAAAGCGATGTATGGTGTAACCATGCAGGAAGGTGGCGTCTCGAAGATTGTTTCAGTTAAGCTAAAAGATTTTGTGGCAACAGATAAATAATAAAAATAAGAAAGAGGCCCTTTAAAATGTCAAAAATAAAATTGTTAGCACTAGATTTAGATGGGACCTTATTAACGCACGACAAGCAGATTTCTGCTGAAAATAGAGTTGCCATTAAACAAGCACAAGCAGCAGGTGTTCATGTCGTGATTACAACTGGTCGACCATTAAAAGCGATTGAGCATATTTTGACTGAGCTAGATTTACTCGTGGCATCAGAATACTCGATTACCTTTAACGGTGGCTTGGTTCAGCGTAATAACGGGGAGATTTTGTCGAAGAAAACTTTTTCTTATGATGATTTAGTAGAGATTCACGAGGTACTTGCGCAACTTGACTTGCCACTTGATGTCATTTCTGAGGGTATCGCTTATGAAACTAACCCTAACTCACTTTACCAGAGTTTCAGTCCTTTTCTCGATTTTTTCGAAGGGCCATTTGATATGATACCTCGGGATATTATCTTTAATAAGGCTGTCAGCGCGATTAATGCGGACTTTCTGGACCAACAAATTCCTCAAATTCCAGTCGCTTTAAAGGAAAAGTATGAGATTTTCAAGTCTCGGGATATTCTGCTAGAAATCATGCCTAAGGGCGTGGTTAAGTCTTTCGGTCTTGACAAGCTAACAACCATTTTAGGTATTGATCAAACGGCTGTTATGGCAATGGGAGATGAGGAAAACGATTTGGCTATGCTAGAATGGGCAGGGCTTGGTATTGCGATGAAGAATGCAACCCCTGAAGTTAAAGCATTGGCAGATGTTGTCGCACCAGTTACAAATGATGAACATGGCGTTGCTTGGGCAATTCAGACTTATATATTGGAGGATTAAATGGGCTTATTTGATAAAATTTTTGGTAAAAAAGTTGCAGAACAGATTGAAGAAAATGCATCAGCAGATATTTTCAAATTTGATTTAACAGAAAAAGAAGCAACAACCGATGCTGAGACTGCACCAGAATCCAAGTCTGTAATTGTCAGTGAACCAATATCTGAAATTGAAATTGAACCTAAATCAGTATCAGAAAAAGAAATTGAAACGATAGAAGTTGTCGCAGAAACGGCTGATGTCAAAGTTGAGGCTGAACTCAAGCCTGAAATTGAGCCTGAAACGCCAAAACAAATCGAGGAGAAATACGAAAAATCATTGAAAAAAACGAGCAAGTCATTTGGCGCCCGTTTTAATGAATTTTTAGCGAATTTTCGTTCTGTTGACGAAGCATTCTTCGAAGATTTAGAAGATACGCTCATTATGAGTGATGTTGGTGTTGATGTGGCAACACAGCTGACAGATGATTTGCGGCGAGAAGTTAAACTTCAAAATGCCAAGTCAAAAGACGATGTGAAACGTGTCATCATTGAAAAAATGGTCGATAATTTTGGAGAGTCTGGTCTGAATACACGGCTCAATCTTCAGGATGGTCTAACTGTGATGTTATTTGTTGGGGTCAACGGTGTAGGGAAAACAACAACGATTGGTAAACTGGCGAACCGTTACAAGCATGAAGGTAAAAAAGTCTTGCTTGCGGCAGCTGATACTTTCCGTGCTGGGGCCAGAGACCAATTGGTCGAATGGGCACGTCGTAGTGGTGTTGATGTTGTTGTTGGTAAAGAAAACTCTGACCCAGCGTCTGTTGTTTTTGATGCGGTCAAACGTGCTAATACTGAACAATTTGATGTTTTACTGATTGATACAGCTGGTCGTTTACAAAATAAAGATAACTTGATGAAAGAACTTGAAAAAATGGGTAAAATCATCAAGCGTGAGTTACCAGATGCGCCACATGAAACCTTGTTAGCCCTAGACGCAACAACAGGTCAAAATGCGATTTCTCAAGCTAAGGAATTTTCAAACGTCACACCATTGACTGGCATTGTCTTAACAAAACTTGACGGTTCAGCAAAAGGTGGGATCATCTTAACGATTCAACAAATTTTACAAATTCCTGTTAAATTAGTCGGACTTGGTGAGGGGATACAAGACTTGGAAGACTTTGATGAGGCACTATTTGTCAAAGGGATTTTCCAAGACCTTATTTAGCCTGGTATTATCAGGAGCATTTACAAAACACTTGAAAAATAGTAAAATGGGAGAGTATCCTATAGTGGGATAGTGTTCAAATTATTCTAGTTCATACCTATTAGCCATGGTTAACAAGCCAGTCATTGAACGCTTAAAAGTGCTCAAACGATTGCCTTGTACCATTTGGCAAGGTATCAAAATCTCGGAGGAAGACATGTCGTACGCAAACCTGAAGTTATTTGCACTCAGCTCAAACCAAGAACTGGCTAAAAAAATCGCTAGAAACATGGGACTCGATCTCGGAAAATGCAATGTTAAAACTTTCAGTGACGGTGAAATTCAAATCAATATTAAGGAGTCAGTTCGTGGCAGTCATGTCTTTCTGATTCAATCAACCTCTAGTCCAGTCAATGAAAACTTGATGGAATTGTTGATTATGGTTGATGCTTTGAAACGTGCCTCTGTTGGCTCGGTTAATGTTGTCATGCCTTATTATGGCTATGCACGTCAAGACCGCAAAGCACGCCCACGCGAACCTATCACATCAAAATTGGTCGCAAACATGCTCCAAAGAGCTGGTGTTGACCGCTTAGTGACAATTGACCTCCATGCGTCACAAATTCAAGGTTTCTTCGATATTCCAGTTGACCACCTCATGGGTGCGCCACTTATTGCAGACTATTTTGATCGTCTCGGTTTGACCGGTGCTAATGGTGACGTCGTGGTTGTCTCGCCTGACCATGGTGGGGTAACACGCGCACGTAAATTGGCTGACTTCTTGAAAACACCGATTGCGATTATTGACAAACGTCGGCCACGTGCCAATGTTGCTGAAATTATGAATATTATCGGCGATGTCAAAGGTAAAAAATGTGTCCTCATTGATGACATGATTGATACAGCAGGGACAATCACACTTGCAGCTAACGCCCTTAAAGAACTTGGCGCAACTGAAATTTATGCCTCTTGTACACACGGTGTCTTGTCAGGACCAGCACTTGAGCGTATTGAAAATTCAGCAATTACGAAATTAGTTGTCACAGACACTATTGAGTTACCGGATAGTATTCGCGAATCTGAAAAAATTACTGAAATTTCAATCTCGGCGCTAATTGCTGATGCCATTGTCAGAATTCACGAAAATCGTCCTTTGTCACCATTGTTTGCGATGCGTGTCAAATCAGAAGATATAGTCTAAACGCCAGTTGGCGTTTTTTGGTAAAGTCATGAAGATAGAAACATTAGCCAAACTATTCCCGATTAAAAAAGGGATAAGTGAAAACGCCTCAGACCTCAATTTTGAAAACGAGGGTAGGCCATTTCATATCGCGAAAAATGAACTGACACAACGGGAAATCAGTCTATTTAATGATGTCCTGTTTCAAGCCCCCAAATTTGATTTTTCTCACCTATCTCATGGCACCTATCGTGTGATACAGTTCAAATCTCAAAACTTTTCTGAAATCGCTGAAAATCTATCCCTGATTTTCCCAGGTATCGTGAGGGTTAAACAAATCTCATCCACTTACGGCATCGCCATTGAAAAAATGTCAGCAGAACGCCTGAGCGAGGGAGAAATTAAGCAAGTTCTTGGGACCCTAACTCAGGATTTAGGGGTGAAATGTGAGTACTATTTGGGGTTGTTTGCAGATCAAACGGAACTCAGCACGCTTTATCCGACTGAGCAAAACAACTTTGATCAGGGCCTCAGTTTTTCAGAATCGCTTATTAAAGCTGGTCTCGCCCAAGTCACCAGTCCGCCATTAACCAAAATTAAGCAAGGGCTTTTGACCGACATAGAGGCGCAGGATTTAATCACACAGCTCTATCAACATGACGGCAACCAGCTAAAAACAGCCAAGGCTATGTATATCCACCGTAATACACTGACACAAAAGATTAAGAAATTTGAACGACAGTATGGCTTGACATTAAGCGGGAGCGATTTGGTCTTGCTTTACAGTCTGATTTGAGTCGTACAGACTTGGATATCAAGTTGAAAAAACGATGAAATTATCGTAAAATAAAGCATACTAACACTAACCAACAGAAAGAATATTATGACCTTTAACCATCAAGCAATAGAAAAAAAATGGCAAGCCTTTTGGGCTGACAATCAGACCTTCAAAACGGGGACGGATAAAAATAAACCGAAATTCTATGCCCTAGACATGTTCCCTTATCCAAGTGGGGCAGGGCTCCATGTTGGGCATCCGGAGGGTTACACGGCAACGGATATTCTTAGCCGGATGCGTCGGGCACAAGGCTACAATGTCTTGCACCCAATGGGCTGGGATGCTTTTGGTCTGCCTGCTGAACAATATGCCATGGATACAGGTAATGATCCTGCCGAGTTCACTGCGAAAAATATCGCGACCTTTAAACGTCAAATCAATGCCCTTGGTTTTTCTTATGACTGGGAGCGCGAAATTAACACGACGGATCCAGATTACTACAAATGGACGCAGTGGATTTTCACCAAACTCTATGAAAAAGGCTTGGCTTATGAGGCAGAAGTTGCCGTCAACTGGGTAGAAGAACTAGGCACTGCTATCTCAAATGAAGAAGTCCTGCCTGACGGCACCTCAGAGCGTGGTGGCTATCCAGTCGTTCGCAAACCGATGCGCCAATGGATGCTGAAAATTACAGCCTATGCTGAACGTCTCTTAAATGACCTTGAAGATGTTGACTGGCCAGAGTCAGTCAAAGATATGCAACGCAACTGGATTGGTAAGTCAGTCGGTGCTAATGTTGATTTCAAAATCAAAGGCTTTGACCAAGATTTCACCGTCTTTACGACACGTCCTGATACACTTTTCGGTGCGACTTATGCTGTTTTAGCACCAGAACACGAGTTGGTCAACCAAATCGCAAGTCCAGGTCAAGCTGAGTTTGTTAAAGAATATCAACACCAAGCCAGCCTCAAATCTGACTTGGCGAGAACAGACCTTGCTAAAGAAAAAACAGGCGTTTGGACAGGTGCTTATGCCATCAATCCAGTCAATGGCCGTGAAATCCCAATCTGGATTTCAGACTATGTCCTTGCAAGCTATGGGACAGGTGCCATCATGGCCGTACCAGCTCATGACCAACGTGACTGGGATTTTGCGACAACTTTCGATTTACCAATCATTCCGGTTATTGCTGGTGGTGACGTGACAAAGGAGGCTTATACAGAAGATGGTTTGCACATTAACTCAGACTTCTTAGATGGTCTTGATAAGTCAGAAGCCATTGCTAAAATGGTTGAGTGGTTAGAAACGCATCACTTCGGTCAAGAAAAAGTGACCTATCGCTTGCGTGACTGGCTCTTTAGTCGCCAACGTTACTGGGGTGAACCCATCCCAATTATCCATTGGGAAGATGGCACATCGACAGCTGTGCCAGAACAAGATTTACCACTTGTTTTACCAAAAACAACTGACATTAAGCCTTCAGGGACTGGTGAGTCACCACTTGCCAACTTAACAGACTGGTTATCAGTCACACGTGAAGATGGTGTTAAGGGACGTCGCGAGACCAACACCATGCCACAATGGGCGGGTTCTAGCTGGTATTTCCTACGCTATATTGATCCGAAAAACAGCGAGCAGTTGGCTGACCCAGAACTTCTCAAAGAATGGCTACCAGTTGACATCTATATCGGTGGTGCTGAGCATGCCGTCCTTCACTTGCTTTATGCGCGTTTCTGGCATAAATTCCTCTACGACATTGGCATAGTGCCAACCAAAGAGCCGTTCCAAAAACTTTATAACCAAGGGATGATTTTGGGTACAAGCTATCGCGATAGTCGTGGTGCACTTGTGGCATCTGATAAGGTTGAGGCGCGTGATGGCAAGTTCTATCATCTGGAAAATGGTGAAGCGCTCGAGCAAGGCCCTGCTAAGATGTCGAAATCGTTGAAGAATGTTATCAATCCGGATGATGTCGTTGAGCAATACGGCGCGGATACGTTACGCCTTTATGAAATGTTCATGGGACCACTTGATGCCAGTATTGCTTGGTCAACAGAAGGACTTGAAGGGTCACATAAATTCCTAGAGCGTGTTTATCGTTTAATCACAGAAAAAACGATTACGGCTGAAAACGATGGCAAATTAGATCGCGTCTATAACGAAACAGTTAAATTTGTCACTGAGCATTTGGATGCTTTGAAATTTAACACAGCGATTTCTCAGTTGATGATCTTTGTCAATGCTGCTAATAAATTACCTGAATTGCCACTTGATTATGCCAAAGGATTCATTCAGTTATTAGCGCCATTCGCACCGCATTTGGGTGAAGAATTATGGCAAACATTGACTGGTGAAGCAGGCATTTCTTATGTCGCTTGGCCAACATTTGACGACAGTAAACTTCAAGATGATGAAATTGAAATCGTCCTTCAAGTATTAGGCAAAAATAAAGCTAAAGTCATGGTACCAACAGGTGCCTCAAAAGACGAATTGGAAAAAATTGCCCTTGAAAATGATGTGATAAAAGATTTAATCGCAGGTAAAACAGTTCGTAAAGTGATTGCGGTGCCTGATAAATTAGTAAACATTGTCGCAAATTAAATCAAAAAAAATACCGTCTGAAAATAATCAGATGGTATTTTTATTTGACATGATGTCAGCGAGTTATTTAGCTTGTCGGTAATCTAAAATCTGAACGTTGCTGTCAATCACTTCACCGGAAGCTTTGAGTTGCACACGTTTGTCTGTGTTTTCAGTGATAGTCATGTCGTTTTCAAGGAACATTTCACCATATTTTTTAAAATGTAGGGGCGCAAAGTTTGACGCAATCACGACGTCAAAGATGTCAGGCACTGTGCCTTTATCAATGGCAATCAAGCGATAATTGGTACCAATAGAACATCCTTCTACAGGACGCCCTGTTTCACCAATTGTATTATCAAAATCTAATACAATATCGGCATCAGACCAGTCAGTTAGTCTAGCAAGTACTTGTTCGTCAAATGTAATTTTCATGAGATTACCTCCTATAGTTATTATACCGCTCTGTTTTCTTTTTTACAAAGGAAAGCGATTGACTCTGATCTTAATAGCAGAAGTAAGTCGAATGTCAGTGATGTGTATCTAACAGAAAATGATGGATTTTCTGTTATAATTAAAACATGACAACTGTACACGATATATTAAAATCCATCTATGGTTATGAAAGTTTTCGAGATGGACAAGAAGCGATTATTAACAGTGTTCTATCTGGTAAACGAACACTCGGCATCATGCCTACAGGTGGTGGGAAATCACTGACTTATCAAATACCAGCGATTTTATCAGAAGGTCTGACGATGGTTGTCTCACCTTTGATTTCATTGATGAAAAATCAGGTTGATGAGTTGGTGGCGGCTGGTGTTTCAGCGACTATGATCAATAGCTCGCTAGATTTTGAGGATATAAAAAATCGTACTTATGATATCAAACAAGGCGTTTATCAAATCTTCTTTGTTGCACCTGAACGCCTAGAAGATGCTTATTTTTATAACTTTATCCAGTCTTTAAATTTGAATTTGGTTGTGATTGATGAGGTACACGTTTTGTCCCAATGGGGGCATGATTTTAGACCTGCTTATTTGAGAGCAGTTGATTTAATCGAAGGTTTAAGTAACCATCCTAATGTCATGGCACTGACCGCGACTGCGACAGAAAAAGTCCAAGCCGATTTGGTTCGTATTTTAAATATTGAAGAAACGATTGTGACAGGATTTGCTAGAGCCAATCTCGCTATCAAAATCGAAAAAGGGCTGACAGACGCTGAAAAACGTAAGTATGTACGCTCTTATGTCAAAAATCATTCAGCTGATGTTGGTATTATCTATGCCGGAACACGTAAGAAAGTTGATGAAGTTTGGGAATTATTGCAACAATCGGGTGTTTCTGCTGGCCGTTATCACGCTGGCATGTCAGATGAGGCTAGAGAATCAGCTCAAAACGGCTTTCTCTATGATGATTTTCAAGTCATCGTCGCGACCAATGCCTTCGGTATGGGAATTAATAAAACCAATGTCCGTTATGTTATACATTTGACAATGCCGGGGGCTATTGAGGCTTATTATCAGGAGATTGGTCGTGTAGGACGAGATGGTTTGCCTAGTGAGAGTGTCCTCTTGTATTCAGCGCGTGATATTCAACTGCAACGTTTTTTCATAGACATGGCTGATAACCAAGATACCGCATATCGACACAAAGAACTTGCTAAATTACAAGAAATGACAGCTTTCGCCAGCACTCAAATGTGTTTACAGCGCTACATTATCCAGTACTTTGGTGAAGAGATGGCAGATTGTGGTATCTGTTCCAATTGCACGGATGACCGCGAGTTAATTGATGTGACAATTGATGCCCAAAAGGTACTGTCAAATATCGTCAGGATGAGTCAGTTACGTGAAGGCAGCTATTCTCGGACGCAAGTCGTAAATGTGCTACGCGGTAAATTGCCCGAAAAAATGCTTTGGACAGGCTTTGACACACTTTCAACTTATGGCCTCATGGCAGACTGGTCAATCAAAAAACTCAATAGCTTTGTTGATTACTTGGTAGCAGATGGATATTTGGATGTTGCGGGCGAGTATAATGGCCTCAGCATTTCTGAAAAAGGTGTTCGAATTCTAAAAGGCGAGCAGACGGTTACCATGCGCGAAATTAAAGTCAAAGAAACACTTGAGAAATCCCGTTCGACGAAACGGGAAGTCGGTGGTGAACTCTTTGAATTACTGCGAAAACAACGCACAGTCTTTGCCAAAGAATTGGCAATCCCACCTTTCATGGTCTTTTCAGACCAAGTTTTGATGAATTTGGCAGATGCCAAACCACTATCTTTAAACGATATGTTGAATGTCTCAGGGATTGGCGAAAAAAAAGCCGACCAATTTGGTCAAGCTTTTCTATCTGTTATTCAAAATTATGTGGGTTAAAACGTCTTTTGGAGATTGAACGCCTTTGACAAGAATACAGCGGTTGAAATTATCGTCTTTACTCATGTAAAGTTGAAAAAGTTTAGGCAATCCAGACGCAATTTTAACGCCATCATCAACGGTTGCGTTGCCATAAGTTGATGAGCTAAAAATTATGTCAGCATCCGTAACACTTTGAACTGTATCAAGTTCAGCGTTTTGGTGGACAAGACTCATTAAATATTTACAATTTTTTATTCGTTTATTTGTCAAAAACTTCAAAAGTAAGCTCATTTTAATTTTACTTTTCTGACTAAATGGACTATAATTAAAATGTAGATTTTTACAAAAAAATTAGAATTTATTATATTAGGAGACGTTCAATGTCTAAGAAGAAAATTATCGTGATTGGTGCTGGTTTTGCTGGTGTCAAGGCGGCTAAAACTTTATCTAAAAAACTAAAAAATGAAGTAGAAATCACCTTGATAGACAAGCATAGCTATCATACGATGATGACGCAGTTGCACGAAGTTGCGGCTGGCCGTGTACCATTCACCAATGCGCAATATGATTTGCAAAAATTATTTGCACATCGTCATAATGTGCAAATTTTGACAGATGAAGTTATCGGATTAGATAAGGTAGCAAAAAAAGTCACAACAAAAGCGAGTGGCGTTTTAGACTTTGATTATGTCATCGTAGCCATTGGTGGCGAGCCAAACGACTTTGGCGTGCCAGGTGTTAAAGAAAATGCCTTTACCTTGTGGTCAATGGCAGATGCGCTTAAAATTAAACGTCATCTAGAAACAGTTCTTGAACAAGCATCGCTTGAACATGACGATGCCAAACGCAAGCTTTGCTTAATTTTGTCGTAGCGGGTTCTGGCTTTACCGGAATTGAAATGGTCGGTGAACTTATCGATTGGCGTCAAGTCGTAGCACGTGACTATAAACTTGATGAATCAGAAATCACGCTCAATGTCGTTGAAATGATGCCAACGATTCTAAATACTTTGGACCGTTCTGATGCCGATAAAGTAGTCAAATATCTCGGCAAAAAAAATGTTAACCTTCTTTTAAATCACGCCATTACTGAAGTTGCAGCTGACCATATCAAGATCAAAGATCGTGCGGATATCCCAACGCATACCCTGATTTGGACAACTGGTGTCCAAGGCAATACGCAAGCTACAGCTTATGGTCTTTCTGAAAGCGAACGTGGTCATCGTTTGACTGCCAACGCCTATATGGAAGCAATAGGTTTTGAAAATCAAGGCATTTATGTGGCTGGTGATGTGTCAGGTTTTATTGAAGAGGCAACTGGTCGTCCAACACCTCAAATCGTTGAAGCTGCTGAGCAAACAGCGCATACCGCCTCTGAAAATATCATTGCAGCTATCAAAGGTGGCGACAAGCACAAATTTGTCGGTAAATATCAAGGGACGATGGTATCAGTGGGCTCTAAATGGGGCGTCGCATCTCTCATGGGTAAACTGCATTTGTCAGGTTTCTTTGCCATGGTTGTCAAACACCTGATTTATATCCTTTATACCTTGCAAATCGGTAGCCTCTGGTATTTCTTCACTTACCTGAAAAATGAATTTTTCCATACACCAAATGGGCGCAACATTTTTCGTGGACATACCTCTCGTTTAGGTAATGTCCTCTGGTCGGTTCCTCTACGTATTTTTTATGGGTTTGTGTGGTTGACAGAGGCCTCTACCAAAGTTGTCGGTGACGGCAAACTCTTGAATCCCACAACTTGGTTTGGTAAAGGCTCATGGTTTACAAATGATCTACATTTTCCATTTGCATGGCTCAGAGAAACAGCGTCAACCGCAGCCGATGCCGCAGCTGGAGCCTCGACAGGTGCGGCTGAGACAGCAACGAAAGCAGCCGATGCCACAGCAGCAGCCAGTGGTGCGGCAACATCCGGTGCAGCTGAATCTGCAAAATCAGCCGCTGAATTTGGTTTGTCTTATTCTTATGGTCATGAACCAATGGCAGTCCTCGACAAAGTGCCAAACTGGTTGGAACCTATCTTTAAATTCATGATTCCCAACAAAGAAGTGGCACTTTTCATGCAGAAATTCATGTCAATTGTTGAGATTGCGCTTGCACTCGCCCTAATCGTGGGTGCTTTCACCTGGATTGCAGCAGCAGCAACGGCCGCCTTGACTGTTATGTTCTCCCTCTCAGGGATGTTCTACTGGGTCAACATCTGGTTTATCTTCGTCGCTATCGCCCTCATGAATGGTTCTGGCCGGTCATTTGGCTTGGATAAGTGGATCCAGCCTTGGCTACAAAAACATTTCTTTAATTGGTGGTATGGCAAATCTAAATCTTTGTATAAATAAAAATAGTGTACAAATCATTCAGAATTAAACGTCTTAGGACGTTTTTTTGATATAATGAAACTTATGAAAATAGTCATCTTAGCAGGGGGACCTGCAACAGCTTTCGATACTTTAATTAAGGCATACACAGGTAACACCGATACTTTTTTTATCGGTGTTGATCGTGGCGCCTATCAATTGATGCAGGCTGGTTTTCCAGTCCATCTTGCGATTGGCGATTTTGATAGTTTGAATTTGGAAGAGTATAAGTCGGTTTGTGCTTATGCAGATGATGTCCAGCAATCCCCTGCGGAAAAAGATGATACAGATTTAGAGCTAGCTGTTTTGGCTGCTATGGCAAAGTTTCCAGATGCTACTGACATTTTAATTTTGGGTGGATTGGGTGGTCGATTTGACCATGAAATTCAGATATTTTATTTGGTTTTGCAAACTAGATTTTCTGAGTTATTGTCTAAAATTACCCTGCTAGATGCACAAAATGTTATCAGATTTGTAGGGCCAGGCACGCACAGGTTAATCAAACTTCCTCAGATGACTTATTTGGCTTTTGCCAGTTTAACCCCCGTGATAGGCTTTTCAATCATTCAAGCCAAGTACGACTTGCCAAAGACTGATTTTCCATCAAATTTTTCTCTTTCTTCAAATGAGTTTGTTGATGATCGTCCTGTTACCATTGATTTCGAAACAGGAATCGTTGCGGTGATTCAATCTAAGGATTGAGTAAGTCGAAAGAACAACTATTAAATTTAACGAGTAGTTTAACTTGACAATTATAGTTTACAGTTGTAAACTATAAATAGAGGTGATAATATGAAAATCAATATATCAGACTCAGAGATGGTCGTGATGCGAGCGATTTGGACTTTGGAGCAAGCATCCGTTGATCAAATAGCCTGTCAAATCGCAGCATCTAATGACTGGTCTGTTGCAACAATAAAAACCCTTTTAGGGCGGTTAGTAAAAAAAGAAATGCTTACAACGACAAAATCAGGTCGGAAATTTATCTATACACCGACCATGTCTGAATGTGAGGCAGTCGGCTTGATGGGTCAAGAATTACTTGATAAGGTCTGTGCTAAAAAGCATGTGAATGTTTTGGTCAATTTAATTGATGATGCTAAGCTTACGTCTGACAATCTGCAAATGATTCGTGAGGCATTGGCAGAAAAGACACCTGCTTGTCATGTGACTTGCGACTGTTTAGAAAAGTTCAGTGCATGTACCTGTCATCATGACCATGCAACTGATAATATGAAAGTAATGGAGGCTATCTCATGATTAAAACACATTTGAAAATTGAAGGCATGACTTGTCAACACTGTGTGTCACACGTGACGGAGGCGCTTGAGAGTGTTTCTGGAGTTACATCTGCTAAAGTTAACCTCAAAAAGGGTGAAGCAGTTGTAAAATCAGAAGATACCCCGCTTGAACAGTTAAGTGCAGCAGTTGCTGCAGCTGGCTATAAAGTGGTCTAGTCTAGTATCGTGATAAAGCGGTGGCTCGAGTATAAGCCACTGCTTTTTTAAA
The DNA here is from genome assembly GCF_002441885.1 of Pseudolactococcus chungangensis CAU 28 = DSM 22330. Taxonomy (GTDB): domain Bacteria; phylum Bacillota; class Bacilli; order Lactobacillales; family Streptococcaceae; genus Pseudolactococcus; species Pseudolactococcus chungangensis. The sequence goes on from NZ_JXJT01000007.1 coordinate 25,020, forward strand.
AATAGGAAAGATTTTTAATATGAAAACACAATCTTTTGTCATTACAGGCATGACCTGTGCTAACTGCGTGATGCGCGTTGACAAAGCGTTGCATGACTCTGATAAAATTTTAGAAGCCAGTGTTAACTTGGCAACAGAAAAAGCCAAGGTGGTGATGCAAGATGACTGTGACGTTGAGACTGTGATAGCAGCAGTTCGACAAGCAGGTTATGATGCGATTGTTGATGATAAAGCGCATCGTGAAAAAATTCGTCAGGCAAAGGAGCGCGCAGAGAAAAAACTTTTTTGGTCCTTTGTACTATCAGCCATTTTGACCATGCCAATGTTACTTGGTATGGTTGCTGGTACTTTACAGGTGCATCGTTTGATGATTTTTCATCATCCAATCATGCAGTTAGTGCTTGCTACACCTGTTCAGTTTATTTTTGGTGCTAGATTTTATAAAGGTGCCTACATGGCTTTGAAAAATAAGTCAGCTAATATGGACGTGCTTGTTGCACTTGGCACAACTGTTGCCTATGTTTCCAGTCTCGTTTTTGGTTTGTTTATGGGCAATATGTCAGCCGTCAATTTTGAATCTGCTGCCGTGATTATCACATTAGTCCTACTCGGAAAAAATCTAGAAAATCGGGCGAAGAAAAATACATCAGCTGCCATTTATAGTTTGCAAAAAAAGCAAGCTAAAACGGTTCATCTCTTAAAAGAGAATCAGGAAACTGAGACACCAGTTGAGATGATTGCTGAAAATCAAGTCATTCTTGTTAAACCGGGTGAACGTGTGCCACTTGATTTAGAAATTTTGTCTGGACAAGCAAGTTTTGATGAATCCTCACTGACTGGTGAAGCAGTTCCGGTAACAAAAGCAGTAAGTCAAACAGTCCTGGAGGGCGCAGTTAACTTAGATGGCGTTATCACAGCTCGCGTTATCCATACGTTGGATGATTCTGCTATTTCACAAATGATGGCAGCCATGGCAGAAGCCCAAGCTACCAAACCAGAAATTCAAAAAACTGCGGACCGCATTTCAGCCATTTTTGTGCCAGCCGTATTAGGGATTGCCCTGATAACCTTTATCCTAACAGCTATCTTCACCAAAGATATCATCCAAGCCCTCCTGCACGCAACTAGTGTCCTCGTCATTTCATGTCCTTGTGCCCTAGGATTAGCGACACCTACTGCGATTATGGTGGCGACGGGTCTAGGCGCTAGAAACGGTATTTTGATTAAAGATGCCAACGCACTTGAACATAGCAAACATATCTCGACTGTGATTTTTGATAAGACTGGCACGATTACGACAGGTCACTTTCAGTTGGCTAATTGGTCAGGGTCTGACGAAGACTTTCAAATTCTAGCTAGCTTGGAAAGTTTTTCTAACCACCCCTTGGCACAGGCTTTGAAGCAGACAGAACCATTACCTGTTTTAGACTTTCAAGAATTAGCTGGTCGTGGTTTAACTGGGCGAATTCAGGGACAGGTTTATTTTGCGGGTAATGCTGATTTAATGGCAGAGCAAGGGATAGACGTTTCTACATCCTCAGATACTAGCATTTATCTAGCAACTGCGACAACTCTACTGGGTATTGCAACCTTCTCATCTGAAATCAAAGCGGACGCTGTTCAAACGATAGCCGACCTTGCCCGAATGGGCATCAAAACAACCATGTTGACGGGAGATAATGAGACTGCAGCTGGTAAAATCAATGCGCTTGTCAATGTTGATACAGTGATTGCGCAAGCTACCCCAGTGAAAAAAGCGCAAATCGTCAGGAGCACAGCAAATGCTATGATGGTCGGAGATGGTATTAACGATTCTGTTGCGTTATCCAGTGCTTTGGTTGGTGTGGCTATGGGGTCAGGTAGTGATATCGCCATGCAGTCGGGGGATGTGGTCATCACGTCCGAAAATTCGTTGTCGAAAATTATCAGCCTGATTCGCCTGTCTCAAAAGACGGTCGGAAAAATTCATCAAAATTATTTCTGGGCCTTTATTTACAATCTTGTTGGGATTCCGCTTGCGGCATTTGGACTGTTAAATCCAATGTTTGCGGCGCTTGCGATGAGTTTATCAAGTGTGAGTGTCATTGTGAGCTCACTCATGCTTAATACGAAAAAAATCTGACCATGTGTTGGCTTTTTTTATTTGGCATTGATTTTGAGGTGTATCAGTCTGTGACAAAATGGTTGGGAAATTTTGCTTGTCTAGTATTGGACTGCTGAGTGGGGTGTGATATAATAAAGCATAATGAAAAAACAAAAATTAACTTTTGATAGCCGAATTGATTATGCGTTGATTTTACCAGCATTTTTGCTGAATTTGATAGGTTTACTCGTGCTTTATATAGCAACAAGCCATGATTATCCAACTCGTGTCGCAAAAGTCATGACACAACAGATTACATGGGGGATTGCTGGGGTTGTTGTGGCACTTGTTGTCATGCATTTTGATGCGAAGATGCTTTGGAAATTCACTCCGATTTTATATGGTCTGGGTATTGTGCTCATGATTCTACCTTTGAAGTTTTATGATCCTTTAACGGTGTCGTTGACAGGTGCTAAAAACTGGGTTTATCTGGGAGGGAGTAATCTTTTTCAACCTTCTGAATTCATGAAGATTTCCTATATTTTATTGATGGCACGAGTCGTTGTGAGTTTCCAAAATAGGCTGAAAAATCGTTTGTTAAAAGATGATCTCTTGTTGATTTTATATATGTTCCTGGTGACCTTGCCAGTCATGGGGCTATTAGCAGCACAAAAAGACTTTGGGACTGCGCTTGTCTTTATGGCGATTTTTTCAGGGATTGTTATTGTTTCGGGTATTTCTTGGCGACTTATTCTGCCTGTTGTGGTTGTTGTTGCCTTGCTTGGAGGTGGGATTATTTTTCTCACAACCTTTGATGCTGGACGAGATTTTTTAAGATCTGTCGGTATGGATAACTATCAGATTCTACGGATAGATGCCTGGCGAGATCCATTTGCTAATGCACAAGGTTCAACCTACCAGCAAGCCCAAGGCTTATTAGCAATTGGGACTGGTGGCTTGTTTGGCAAAGGGTTTAACGTCGCTAATATCAGCGTTCCAGTACGTGAGTCTGATATGATTTTCACAGTTATAGGTGAGAACTTTGGTTTCTTGGGATCAGCGTTTGTCATTTTACTGTATTTTATTTTAATCTATCGCATGATTCGGGTAACGATTCGTGCCAATAATCAGTTTTATATTTATGTTTCGACTGGGATTACGATGATGATTCTCTTTCATGTTTTTGAAAATATCGGTGCAAACATTGGCGTACTGCCATTGACGGGAATTCCACTACCTTTTATTTCTCAGGGAGGTAGCTCGCTTATCGGTAATTTGATTGGAATAGGTTTGGTACTATCCATGAAATATAATCAGGAACCGAAATTTACGCAGGAACATCCTAAAAAACAAGTGACGAGGTCAAGCCGTTATAGCACAAAAAAACTGTAGTACAACAAATTTATCACATACCACTTTGCAAAGTGGTATTTTTTTTATATAATTAATGTATCAAAAGAAAGAAAGCGTTTACAACAAAAGCGTTGTAAACGGAGATGGTACTCACAAATGACAACTACAGTAAAATTATTCTGTTCAGCAGGCATGTCAACTTCACTATTTGCACAAAAAATGCAACAAGAAGCTGAAAAACGTGGTCTTGACTATGATGTAAAAGCTTATGGACTTGCAGAAGTAGATTCAGAAGGACCTAAAGCTGATGTTATCATGATTGGCCCACAAGCACGCTACATGGTTGACGAAGTGACTAAGAAATTCCCAGAAACACCAGTTAAAGACATTCCAATGCAAATGTATGGCTTGATGCAAGGGGATAAAGGCCTTGATCTTGCTATTGAACTTAAAGGATAAAAATTTAAGGGCACCTCTAAAAACTCAGGTTTGCCCCTTTTGGCTAAATTTCCCTATCGCGTCGTTATTGCTCCGCACTTTGCAGTAACATAGCAGTTTCTGTGGCGAGTAATCCAGCCGCAAAAGTAGTTTTTAGAGATGACCCTTAAGAAAATCACTTGAAAAGGTGATTTTTTTGTGTTAAAATGAGAAAAAATAGAGAAAGTATCAGTGTGAAAGTGCTGATGAGGTGGGGTCCATTGCGCATTTAAGCGATTGAAAATTTTTAATGAATTTTTATTAAGCTTATTTGTGCGGACTTTTCACCTTGTCTGTCAGAATTAACATGCTCTCTTTTTATTTATGATTCTGTCTGTAAAATCAAGGCTTTTTGAGGCACTTTTGGCTTAATTTACTTAAGTTATGGAGGTGCTTTTTTGATAGCATTAAAAAATATGAGTTTCGGCTATGCTGATAATATGATTTTTGAAGATGTCACTGTTACCTTTGATGCCAGTTGGAAACTAGCCTTAGTTGGGCGAAATGGCAGAGGTAAGACAACACTGATGAAATTACTACTCGGTGAGTTACCATATGCAGGTCGAATTCAGTCTGATGTGAATTTTGTCTACTTTCCACAAACGATAGTAGATAAGACGCAGCTGACTAAATTTATTTTGGATGAGCTGTATGATGCCCCAGATTGGCAGATACATAGAGAACTAAACCTACTCGGGTTACCTGAGGATATTCTATGGCGCCCTTTTAATACCTTATCTGGAGGTGAGCAAACCAAGGTTTTACTAGCAGGTCTTTTCCTAGATGAGGCAAATTTTCCTTTGATTGATGAGCCGACCAACCATTTAGATGTCGCTAGTCGTGCTAAAATCGCCAACTATTTAAAACGGAGTAAATCTGGTTATATCGTTGTCAGCCATGATCGTCAGTTTTTAGACGAGGTAACGGATCACTTACTTGCCATTGAGCGCAATGGTCTCGAACTAATTGCAGCGAATTTCTCGACTTATGAACAGCAGAAGAAACAGCGCGATGACTTTGAATGGGCACAAAATAACAAGCTCAAATCAGAAATTGGTCGCCTGAAACAGACGGCACATGACAAGGTGGACTGGTCACATAGTCGAGAAAAGGATAAGTACGGTGACCCCCGTAAAAAGGGGAGTGGCGCTATTGGAGATACAGGATTTATCGGTGCTAGAAGTGCCCGTCAGATGAAAAAAGCTAAGGTTCTAGAGCATCGAATGTATTCAGAAATTACTGAAAAAGAAAAATTACTCAAGAATATAGAAAAGGTTGATGCCCTATCTATGATTTATGTACCTAGTCATCGACAGATTCTATTGACTGAAAAAGCCTTAACGGTATCATTTGAAGGTCGGCCTTTATTTACGCCAATTAATTTGGCGCAAAGTGCTGGTCAAATCACGGCTATTACTGGACCAAACGGTGTTGGTAAATCTCAACTACTAGAAAAAATAATTCAGTTAGCTAAAAGTAAACACCTTAATTTTTCTCGCGTTCGTCAGATTTATGATGACAATCGTGGGGATTTGAACACATTTGCGGATGATCACCAACTAGACTATAGTCTCTTCCTCAATAACCTGAGAAAACTAGGGATGGAACGTGCTGTCTTTCATCAAAATATAGAAAATATGTCTATGGGTCAACAAAAAAAGGTAGAATTGGCTAAATCTCTGTCTCAATGCGCTGAACTTTTCATCTGGGATGAACCCTTGAATTACTTAGATGTTTTCAACCAAGAACAAATTGAGGCATTGTTAAAAACAATTAAACCTGCGTTATTGGTGGTTGAGCACGATGTTACATTTGTCAAAAATGTCGCTGACCAGATCATTGAACTCACACCATTCAATCATGATACAAGTAAGTGAAAAAAATCTCAAAATTTATGTTAAAATATAAGAATGAAAAACAGCAAATCTCATATTTTTAAAGGCACTGTTTACGCCATCTTAGCAGGTGTTTTATGGGCATTTTCTGGCGTCTTTGGTCAAATTTTTTTTGAACAGTATGATGGGAATGCACTATGGATTACAACCTTTCGCTTGACTATTGCAGGTCTAATTTTATTGACGATTTCCTTAATTCAAAAGCCATCGGCGTTTTTGTCGATTTGGAAAGACAAGAAGAATTATGCCTTATTATTTGGTTACGCCATCTTTGGCGTCCTGATGGTACAACTGACTTTTTATGCTTGTGTTCAAGAGGCAGGTGTTGCGACAGCAACAGTTTTACAATTCACATCCCCTATTTTCTTACTCGTCTATCTCACCATTTTTCGCCGACAGAAACCCAATCTAAAGTCACTAGTATTAGTCATATTTGCTATGATAGGTATTTTTTTCCTGACAACCCACGGGAATATCTCAGCCATGACTTTATCGCCACTCGCTTTGTCGTTAGGGATGTTATCAGCGATTGCCGTTGTATCTTATTCTTTGATTCCAAAGCGTCTGCTGCATACATATGATGTTATGAATGTGACAGGGTGGGGAATGCTCATTGCAGGCCTTGTTATGAACTGCGTTCATCCAGTCTGGCAATTCGATTTTAGGATCACGCCAGATAGTCTCTTGTTAGCGCTTGGTGTAGCAGTCATTGGAACAGCCGTTGCCTTCATGTTCAACATGAGTGCAATCAAGTACGTATCGCCTATTGTTGCTGAAGTCTGCGCAGCTATGGAGCCAATTTTAGCAGCAGTCTTTAGTATCTTTTTGTTCAACATGCCATTTGATATAGTCATCGGCATCTCGATGTTGGTGACCTTAGTCAGTGTTATTTTATTGTCATTAGAAGAAGGAAAATCATGAGTTATACAGATTATATTTGGGATTTAGGCGGGACATTACTTGATAACTATCAAACATCAGCGACTGCTTTTCATGACGTTTTGCTAGAAAGCTTTGGGGTCAATGTCGGTTATCATGCGGTCTACGATGCACTTCGGGTATCGACTGACTTTGCAGTCTCTCAATTTGCAGCTGGGTTACCTGATTTTGTAGCCATGTACAAAAAAAGAGAGGCCCAAACCCTGACGACACCTGTTTTATTTCCAGACGCTATCCGTGTACTTGCAACCATTGTCGAAAGTGGTCATCGAAATTTTATGATTTCGCATCGTAATGACCAGGTTTTAGAGATTCTTGCGGCCGCAGGGATATCTAGTTATTTTACGGAAGTCGTGACGTCTAGTAATGGCTTTGCTAGAAAACCGAGTCCTGACTCAATCAATTATTTGCTTGATACTTATAAGCCTGCGCAGCCTGTCATGATTGGGGATAGAGATATTGATATCCTTGCTGGTCAGCATGCGCATATTGATACGATTTTTTTCGCATCGGAAGATCAAGAAATGATTAAGGCGACGCATCATGTTACTAAATTAATTGATATTTTGGAGCTATAAATAGATTGAAACATCATGTGCCAGCGGCGCATGATGTTTTTATTCTTGACAAGTTTACAGTAAGTTAGAAATATTCACAGTGGTAAAGTTATAAAGTCATTCATAGATGAACAACAGCCGAAAACAGCTGATGTTGGCTGATGTCGGTTACATTGGTTTCGAATTGAGGAGGAGATGCACAAGCAAGGCATTCAATTTCGAGTAGTTGAAACAATTACCTAAGTTCATGAAACAACGCGTTTTAAATCGGCTGTTACGAGTCAAAGGAATGTTCTTGAAGCGGACCTCTATATTTAGCAACGGATGTTGTACCCGATACATCTCTTGCAACTCCCCAAATTGGTGTGGCTTTTTTGGGAAACAGGCGTGATTGTGACAGATACGACCCTGTAGACTAACTTATTAAGAGTTACGCTGTCGGTGATGTGGCTGAGAGCTTTCATGTCATCATAGGTAAACCGATTTATCGACCAATGGCGACAACTGCTAATAAAATGGGGAGAATAGTAGGCGATGCTATGACAGGTGGGGCATTACGTTTTCAGGGTATACTTGGAACGGGTATTTTACGTTTCTTTGACTTGACCATTGCGCAAACAGGTTTGACTGAAAAAGAGGCACTAGCTGAAGGTTATCGGGGTGCTGTTTTGTTTAATATCAAACCAGATAAGCCAGCCTATATGGCTGAACAAGATATAATGATTAAAGAAATTGCAGATAAACAGACACATTGCATTTTAGGGGGAATTATTGGTCCACAGGGGGGAGAGAAGAGAATTGGCATCTTTGCGTCAACGATTACGCTAGGTATAAAGGCCAAAGATTTGTTTCAAATGGATTTAGAATATGCGCCGCCTTTTTCAACGACAAAATATTTTACGGTATGAAGGCTTTAAAACCGTCTATAATTTGACAGGTGGACATGAGCATTATCAGGACATTGCTCGATAAGCCAAGTGTTGACTGTTATAACCCTCAACTGCTAATTAAAGCCTATTTTAAAGGTAGCTATCATCACCTGAAAGTTCAAGCAAAAAATCGTGAATTGTGGTATAATTATATCAATGTGTTGTGTATTGAATCCTTTATAAGTCGGACATCTTTAGGTTATTTGAACACAAAATGATTTTCTGTGGTAGAAACACTATCACCAGTTATCAACTGATGATAGTGGGAAGTGATCATTCTGATTGAAATAGATGTGTGTTACTTTTTAACTGATTGAATATAATGAAAGAGGCGAAAGTTGACAACAGAAGAATTACAAGCGATACAAGATAAAAAAGAAAAAGCAGCGGAGTATGATGCCAGTCAGATTCAAGTATTAGAAGGTCTTGAAGCTGTACGGATGCGTCCTGGTATGTATATCGGTTCAACATCATCAGAGGGTTTGCACCATTTGGTATGGGAAATCGTGGATAACTCGATTGATGAGGCATTAGCCGGTTTTGCCTCACATATTGAGGTTTTTATTGAGCCTGATAATTCGATTACCGTTGTTGATGACGGTCGCGGTATTCCAGTTGATATTCAAGAGAAAACGGGTCGTCCAGCGGTTGAAACTGTCTTTACAGTTCTACATGCAGGTGGTAAATTTGGCGGTGGCGGTTATAAAGTATCAGGTGGTCTGCATGGTGTTGGTTCATCTGTTGTTAATGCCTTGTCTACTCAGTTAGATGTCACAGTCTTCAAACAAGGTCAAAAATACTATCAGGAATATCACCGCGGTGTCGTTGGTGGTGATTTAGCCATGATCGGTGAGACAGATCCAGATCATCATGGGACAACCGTTCATTTTACACCAGACCCTACAATTTTCACAGAAACTACCGAATTTGATTTTCAAAAATTAGCGAAACGGGTGCGTGAGCTAGCTTTCTTGAATCGTGGCTTGCGTATCTCAATCACTGATAAACGACTAGAAGAGGCTGAAAGTCTTCACTATCATTATGAGGGTGGTATTCAGTCCTATGTCGAATATCTTAATGAAGAAAAGCCTGTTTTATTTGAGCCCGCGATTTTCACAGAAGGTGAGATGGACGAGATAACTGTTGAAGTTGCTATGCAGTATACGGGCAGTTATCATTCAATGGTTTTATCTTTTGCCAATAATATCAGTACGCATGAGGGTGGTACGCATGAACAAGGATTTAGAACAGCCTTGACACGTGTGATTAATAACTACGCCAAGTCTAACAAACTACTCAAAGAAAATGAAGAAAATCTAACTGGGGATGACGTTCGTGAAGGATTGACAGCTGTGATTTCAGTTAAACATCCGAATCCGCAGTTTGAAGGTCAAACTAAGACAAAACTCGGTAATTCTGAGGTTTCAGGAATTGTTAACAAGCTATTTAGTGAAGAGTTTGGCACTTTTCTTTTGGAAAATCCGCAGGTCGCAAAACGCATCGTGGAAAAGGGAATTTTAGCCAGCAAGGCGAGAATTGCAGCTAAGCGTGCGCGTGAAGTGACACGCAAAAAATCTGGTCTTGAAATTTCAAATCTACCAGGGAAGTTGGCAGATTGTTCATCAAATGATCCAAAACAAACTGAAATTTTCATTGTCGAAGGAGATTCTGCTGGAGGTTCAGCAAAATCTGGTCGAAATCGTGAGTTTCAAGCGATTTTACCAATTCGTGGTAAAATCCTCAACGTTGAAAAAGCAAGCATGGAAAAAATCCTAGCCAATGAAGAAATTCGCTCATTGTTTACAGCAATGGGGACGGGATTTGGTGCTGATTTTGATGTTACAAAGGCACGCTATCAAAAATTGGTCATTATGACCGATGCTGATGTCGATGGTGCACATATCAGAACTTTGCTTTTGACGCTGTTTTATCGTTATATGCGACCAGTTGTTGAAGCGGGTTATGTTTATATTGCCCAACCACCGATTTATGGGGTTAAGCTTGGCGATAAGATTACTTATATACAACCTGGTGTCAATCAAGAAACAGAACTTCAAGAAGCTATTGTAAACATGACAACAAGTAAGCGTAAGCCAATCGTTCAACGGTATAAAGGTCTTGGGGAAATGGATGATCACCAGCTATGGGAAACAACCATGGATCCTGAGCATCGGACGATGGCGCAAGTCAGTGTTGAAGATGCCGCGGAAGCGGATCAAATCTTTGATATGCTGATGGGGGATCGGGTAGAACCCCGTCGTGACTTTATTGAAGCCAATGCCCAATATTCAACAATTGATATTTAGTGAAAATGACCTTTAACGGGTCATTTTTTGATGTCGTCAATTTGAAAATCGTGTGTTAGTTGTATAAACTAACAAAAAATGCTAAAATAAAGTATGCTAGTATTCCCACTTATCAATGATACCAGTCGCAAAATCATCCATGTTGACATGGATGCCTTTTTTGCGTCAATTGAAGAGCGAGATAATCCAGAATTAAAAGGAAAACCTGTCGTCATTGCTAAAAATCCTTTAGAAACTGGTGGGCGTGGCGTCGTCTCAACGGCAAACTATGCAGCAAGAAAATACGGCATTCATTCTGCCATGTCGGCGAAAGAAGCTTACGAACTTTGTCCGCAAGCCGTTTTTGTATCGGGTAACTATGCACGTTATCAAGAGGTTTCACGCCAGATGCATGACATTTTTCATCGCTATACTGATGAGGTTGAGGGCATGGCCTTAGATGAGGCTTATCTGGATGTGACGGTGAATAAAATCAATGCAGCGAGTGCTGTTAAGATAGCTAAGATGATTCAGCATGATATTTTTACTGAACTTCATTTAACAAGCTCTGCAGGTGTTTCTTATAACAAATTTTTGGCTAAAATTGCTTCTGATATTGAGAAACCAAAAGGCTTGACTTTGATTGCACCAGAGGATGCTTTGGATTTTTTAGCAGAACTATCGGTCAAAAAATTCCATGGTGTAGGGGAAAAAACAGCTGAAAAGTTGGAAGCTTTAGGTATCACTGAAGGAGGGGATATTCAAAAGAGCTCCCCACAATATTTAGCGGAAAAATTAGGTGTTTTTGGCTGGGAGCTCTACCTAAAAGCTAATGGTATCCATAATGTGCCTGTTAAGCCTAATCGAATTAGAAAGTCAGTGGGGAAAGAAAAAACTTATGGTAAACTGCTTTATTTAGAGGCAGATATCAAGGCTGAAGTGAGTAAATTATCGGAAAAAGTGGGCATGATTTTACAAGAGAAGCAGCTGAAGGGTCATATTGTCGTGATTAAAATACGTTATGCTGACTTTACGACTTTTACCAAGCGCCTATCTTTAGATGATAAAGTAGATGATGTTTATCTAATTGATCAAAGTGCGCAAAAATTATTGGATGTTGCCTTACGTGATAATGTGGGTATTCGTCTTTTAGGGGTGACAGTGACAGGGCTTTGAAAAACGATTAGAACAGGAATAGTAGTTGCTGCTAAGAACCTTGAAAAAAATTAAAAGAATGCCTAATAACTGAATTTTATCAAAAGAATTAGTTATTGCAGCATCATTTTTAAACAGAAGTGGCACAGATAGCTGAGAAATAAAAAAGGGAGGAAAGGTATTTCTGCCTTTCTTTGTTTGGGGTTGAAAGCATAGTAAAGAAGTCCGCTAAGACTTGCCCAAAATAGACAAAGTGTTAACTGGAAAAAATCGGCAGAAAATGAGACTAAACTTAAATAAAGCCAGTCTCCACTACCCATTTTGAGAGAAAAAAGTTCTGTCACAATTGCAATGAGAATACACGATAAAACGCCTATATTGTAAGGACAAGTGAAACTCAGGAGCGCAAAAAAGATGAGCCATATCCCCAAAGGAAAAGCATGAGTTTTGAGGTCAAATCCAACCATTAAGAAAGAGGCGAGGCAAATCAAAGAAAAAGTGAGATCAACTTTTTCTAACCAACCCATGACAAACAAAACACCACATGCTAACTCTAAAATACTATACCAACAGGTTAATTTTATCTTGCAATATCGGCATCTCGCACCGTTAATAAGTTGAGAAATAATAGGAATCAAATCTCGCCAAATTAGGATTTGACCGCAGTTTAAGCAATGAGATCTAGGACGTACGATGGAATGTTCCGGTAAGCGATCAATCATCAAACCAAAGAAAGAACCCCAAATTGTACCAAGTGTAAAAATTAAGAAAATAGTCATACTTATTCATACGAAAAAAGAACCTAAATATTTGATAAAATACTGATTTTTTTCTATAATGAAATTGTTAGGGTGGTCTTTATAGATGTTAATTAAAGATAACCTTGAGCAAATGTTTCTGATTTAATCAACTTAGCAAGAGACTTTGTAAGTAGTAACTTTTTGAAAATTACTTATAGGTTCTGATGGAGGAGAAAAATGTCTAGAGAAAAAACGAAAGCAGTTTTGAATCAATCCGTTGCAGACTTATCAAAAGCAGCCGCTTTGGTGCATCAAGTACATTGGTACTTACGCGGCCCTGGCTTTATGAAATTACATCCTAAAATGGATGAATTAATGGACGGTCTAAATAGTCATTTAGATGTTTTGTCAGAACGATTAATTACTATTGGTGGTTCTCCAGTCTCAACATTGAAAGAATTTGATGAGTTATCAAAGATTGAGCTTGAAACTGCTACTTGGGATAAAACGACAGAGGAACGTTTGACAGAAGTTGTTAAAGCTTACAAATATTTGTCAGATCTTTTCCAAGATGGTGTCCATGCAACAGATGAAGAAGATGACGATGTCACAAATGGTCTCTTTGCTGATGCTAAAGGTGATATTGAAAAAACAATTTGGATGTTAGAATCTGAACTTGGAGTAGCACCAGGATTGTAATGAAATAATAAAAATAAAAAACTCGTTAGTGGCGAGTTTTTTTTGTCATAGATCAGAAAAAATCAATCCGTTAAAAAATCTAAGAAAGTCTTTAAATTCATGTTTGAAAATGTTTTCAATATATGATAAAATGTGGAAGGATGAAAACTTTATATGATGTTCAGGAATTTTTGAAAAAGCATGGTTATATTAACCTTTTTAGCAATCGACTTGATGCTATTTTTTTCATGGCACAGGAGCTAAAGACTTTATACGATGCTGGCTTGATTCCAGATCAAAAGGATTATTTTACCGCAGACTTAATTCTACGGCGAGAACACAGACTTGAAAGTGAGAAAAAGACTTATGACGAAAAAAATTATCGGGATTGACCTTGGTGGTACGACGATTAAATTTGGCATCTTGACAGTAGCTGGTGAAGTTCAGGATAAATGGGCAATTGAGACTAATATTATCGGCAATGGTCAACAAATCGTGCCTGATATCATTGCGTCTATCAATCATCGTTTAGATTTGTATAAACTTGATAAAGCTGACTTTTTAGGTATTGGTATGGGCTCTCCTGGTTCTGTTGATATTGTCAAAAATACAGTCATTGGTGCCTATAACTTGGGATGGGAAACTCTACAAGAAGTAGGTGCAACTATTGAAGCAGGTATCGGTCTACCATTCGCTATTGATAACGATGCTAATGTTGCCGCTTTAGGCGAACGTTGGGTTGGTGCGGGTGAAAACAATCCGGATGTCATCTTCATGACACTAGGAACAGGTGTTGGTGGCGGTATCATAGCAGCTGGTAATCTGATTCATGGTGTTGCTGGTGCTGGTGGAGAAATTGGTCATGTCACTGTTGATACAAGTTCAGATGCTTTTGCTTGCACTTGCGGTAAAGCAGGCTGTCTAGAAACTGTTGCGTCAGCAACAGGTGTTGTTCGTGTTGCCCGTAAACTCGCTGAGGAATATGAAGGTGAGTCTGCGATTAAAGCAGCGATTGATAACGGTGACGCTGTAAGCTCAAAAGATATTTTTGTAGCGGCTGAAGCAGCTGATAAATTTGCTGATTCAGTTGTTGAGCAAGTCGGTCAATATCTTGGATTGGCATCAGGAAATTTGGCTAATACTTTGAATCCAGATTCTATTGTTATCGGCGGTGGTGTTTCTGCTGCGGGTGAATTCTTGCGTGCACGGATTGAAAAATACTTTAATCTTTATACTTTCCCACAAGTTAGAAATTCAACTAAGATTAAAATTGCCAAACTAGGCAATGACGCTGGGATTATTGGCGCAGCTAGCTTGGCATTGAAATTTACTGAAAATGAGGCTGTTTAAAAATGTGGTTAATTATCAATATCATACTTATCTTGGTGATAATCGCCATGTTTGCATACCCGTATATTAATAAATTTAGAATTAAATCGGTTGCTAAAATTGTCGATAATGCTGATTTTGCTGAACAAATAGTAGGTGGACAACTCATTGATTTACGTGAATCATCAGCTTTTCGGATTATCCATATTTTGGGCGCTAGGAATCTTCCTTTTTCTCAATTTGATCAAAGTATTTCAGCAATTCGTAAAGACAAAGCTGTCCTTTTATATGAGGATGCTAAGCCAGTTTTTGCTATTCGTGCTGCGCTTAAGCTCAAAAAAGCTGGCTATACTAACATTGTTATCCTAAAAACTGGGATAAAGGGGTGGCATGGCAAAACAAAAAAAGGAGCTTGACCCCTTATGGAAACAAGAAAACGACGATCGGAACGTCTATCTGAAAAAAATATAACACCCAAAAAGAAAAAAAAATACCGTGGCCTTAAAATATTTGGGCTAATCGTTTTACTGGTTTTATTGATTGGTGGCGCTATTTTTGGGAAAGCTTATTTTGATGTTAAGAATGTCATGGTCAAATCCTATCAGACAATTGATAGAAAGACGACTGCTAAACTCCCGAGTCTGAAAGAAAAGTCATCATTTAGTTTTCTATTCTTAGGTGTTAATGACAAAACGGCAAATGATATTCTAGTTTTAACAGTTAACCCTAAAAAGAATAAGACAACTGTCATTAGTTTGAATCGAAATATTTACCTCCCTTCTGAATCGACAACTCTGAAAGAGCTTTATGGCTCTAAAGGAGCAGCAGGGGAAATTGATGCTTTGCAGACACTTTTAGGCGTTGACATTCCACGTTATATGACTTTTGACATGCGTGGGTTAGGTGATTTTGTTGAGGTTGTTGGTGGTGTTCAAGTTCAAAATGATACGCATTTTGTATCAAGTGGTTTTGAATTTAAACCGGGAACATTAATCTTGAAAAAAGCAGATGAAGTGAAGGCATATCTCACTAAAGTTGGAGATGATGCTGATAAAGCTGAGGCAGATTTAATCGACCGTGAGCAGACTGTACTGATTGCGATTATTCCAAAATTGAAATCAGCGAATACTGTTGTTAATTACAAAAAATTTGTGAATGCTTTTGGTGATAATGTCAAGACAGACTTTGTTTTTGGCAATATTAAAGCACTTGGATTGAATTATAATGGTGTTTTAGGAAATATCACAAAAGAAAATCTTAAACCAGTAGAGACTACGATTGATGGTAAAACACAAAAAATTCTGTCAGAAGCGTTAGTCAATAAGGCTCATGATAGAATTGAAACAGCATTGAATGAGTGAAGACTTGCTGTCAGATAGAAACTAAATAAATCAAAAGCTAACACTTCCTTGTTTGAAAGTGTTAGCTTTTGATTTATTTAAATTATATTATTAGTGTTGCAATAGTTTTGTTTATCGTAGAACGATGAAATCAGCGACAGGTCTGCCATCTTGACTTTCGAAGATTGTTTGCCCATTTAGCGACATTTGTGAAGAACCACCACCATCTAAAACGACAAGGTTTTGTAGATTGAGGTTAGCAACTGCTGCCATAGTCCCATCGTAGCCGACACTAGTATCTGAAATGATGAGATAGATGTTATTATCTGCATCGTTACCAATGTAAGAATGAATCATCCAGTTGACAGAGCCATCATTTGGTAAGATAACACCATCTTTGATCAGGATGCTACCAAAACCGTAGCTTTGCTCCCCACCCTTTTTAATAATATCATCTGCTGGTGTTGTGAGGTCATACCCATTAGCTGAGCCATTTTTATTGATAACAAATGCTGCACTGCCATAGGTAGTATTTGACCAGTTTGAAAATATCTGACCATTGTTAATTTGAAAGCCGACAATTTGACCTGTATTCATGTCAAAGCCAGAAGTATTCATAATAAGTGAATCAGGGTACTTCGCGACGATGTCAGACATCATGAAAGTACCTGGAATTTGTGCTGCAGCTGTTTTTAAAACTTTTGGATTATTAGCACGGTAAATGGTAACACCTGGTACAGACATATCTGTGAATTTCTCAAGTTTTTGCTTGGATTTAACTTGTACCCAACCAGCCTCACCAGTATCTTCCACCTCTTTTGCGGGCGCAATTGAAACGGAGGTCGGAGGGACGATGGCATTGGGTGCTGTAGTTTTAATCGGTTTGAGTGCAGAAGAAGCGGTTTGTTTGGGTTTTAATAAGATATAGGTAATGCTTGACCCTACTAAAAGTAAGATAATTAAAGTAATGATTAGGGGTGCTTTTTTCTTCTTTTTAGTAGTAGAAGCTGTTTTTGAGGTGTTACGTTTATATTGTTTATTTTTTTTCATAGTTATTTAAGAACGATAAAGTCCCCCACTTGTCGATTATCCTGACTCGGTACAATGGTTTGGCCATTCAGTCCCATTTGGGAAGCCCCCCCACCATCCATCAGAACAAGGTTTGCTAGATTGAGATTTTTAATTTGATCCATGATATTCTCATAACCAGCGTTTGTTTCACTAATCATGAGATAGAGATTATTTTGCTTATCGTTACCAATAAAACTATGAATCATCCAATTGACAGAGCCATCATTTTCTTGGACCCTGCCTTTTTTGATTAAAATTTTACCAAAACTATAAGATTGTTCAGCGCCATTTGCAAGAATTTGACTCGCAGGTGTTGAGCTATCATAAGTTGTCATAGAACCATCTTTATTGATGATAAAGGCTTCGTGTGCCCGTTTATTTTCTCCCCAGTTGGTAAAAAGCGCACCATTATTAATTTGAAAACCTGTAATATCACCAGTTTCCATGTTAAAACCTGAAGCATTCATAATCAGAGCATCTGGATATTGTGCCATAACATCTGGTAAAATTGCTAAGGCTGGATGTTTAGAAGTCGCAGTTTTTAAAACTTGGGGATTATGTGCTTTATAAATTTTTATATTAGCTATTGAAATATTTTGAAATTTTTCACCTCTCCCTTTGGAATGAACTTGAACCCAAGTTGCATCTCCTGTATTTTCTACTTTTCAGTGTTGTGAGAGACAACAACTGAATGAGATGTTATGACCGAGGCACTTTTTGAAGGATCCACCTTAACAGGTGAATTCTTTGTATCTCCTGTATTTTTATCAAATGGTTTGATAAAAATAACAACTAAAACGGCTAGAATCAAAACAAATGATATGGCTATGAGCAGTCCTAATCTACTTTTTTTTAGTTTTTCTTTTCATTATTTCATTATAAAGTGATTTTAGAGTTAAGTCAAGTAAATAAGTACTGAAAACGCTTAATGTAGGCGTTCTTGTTGCATTTTGTCAAAAATATGTTATACTTATAAAGTTGAAATAGAATAAAGATCATCTCTAAAAAATGTTCAAGTGGCAGTGTATGAAAGTCGCATTATGATTTTTAGAAGTGATCTCAAATTATGAGGTATAAATCTTGACTAAATTACGCGAAGACATTCGTAATGTCGCAATCATCGCCCACGTTGACCATGGTAAAACAACTCTTGTGGATGAACTTTTGAAACAATCAGATACATTGAGCGCTCGCGCACATCTTGATGATCGTGCCATGGACTCAAACGACCTTGAAAAAGAACGCGGGATTACCATTCTTGCTAAAAATACAGCCGTTAAATATAAAGACAAACATATTAACATCTTGGACACCCCTGGTCACGCGGACTTCGGTGGCGAAGTTGAACGTATCATGAAAATGGTTGACGGCGTTGTTCTTGTTGTTGATGCTTACGAAGGTACAATGCCTCAGACACGTTTCGTGTTGAAAAAAGCCTTGGATCAAGGTTTGACACCAATCGTTGTTGTCAATAAAATTGATAAGCCTTCAGCTCGTCCTGAAGAAGTTGTTGATGAAGTTTTGGAACTTTTGATTGAACTTGGTGCCGATGAAGAACAATTGGAATTCCCAGTAGTTTACGCATCAGCTATCAATGGGACATCAAGCCTTTCTGATGATCTTGATACGCAAGAACATACAATGGAACCATTGTTTGAAACAATCATCGAACATATTCCTGCTCCAGTTGATAACTCTGATGAACCATTGCAATTTCAAGTTTCACTACTTGATTACAATGATTTCGTTGGCCGTATCGGTATCGGACGTGTTTTCCGTGGTACCATTAAAGTTGGTGATAGCGTAACGCTTTCAAAACTTGATGGCACAAAACAAAACTTCCGTGTCACTAAATTATTTGGTTTCTTTGGTCTCGATCGTATTGAAATCCAAGAAGCAAAAGCTGGTGATTTGATTGCTGTATCTGGTATGGATGACATCTTTGTTGGTGAAACAGTAACACCTTCTGATCATATTGACCCACTACCAATTCTTCATATCGATGAACCAACTTTGCAAATGACTTTCCTTGTCAATAACTCACCTTTTGCTGGTCGCGAAGGTAAATGGGTAACATCACGTAAAGTTGAAGAACGCTTGCAATCAGAATTGCAAACTGACGTATCACTTCGTATTGACCCGACTGACTCACCTGACCGTTGGATCGTATCCGGTCGTGGTGAATTGCATTTGTCAATCTTGATTGAAACAATGCGTCGTGAGGGTTATGAGCTACAAGTATCACGTCCAGAAGTTATTGAACGTGAAATCGATGGTGTTCGCTCAGAACCGTTTGAACGTGTACAAATCGACACACCTGAAGAATATCAAGGTTCAATCATCCAAGCCCTTTCTGAACGTAAAGGTAACATGCTTGATATGATTAACACTGGTAACGGTCAAGTTCGTTTAATCTTCCTTGTACCAGCTCGTGGTTTGATTGGTTTCTCAACTGAATTCTTGTCAATGACACGTGGTTACGGTATCATGAACCATACCTTTGACCAATACATGCCAATGATTCATGAACAAATCGGTGGTCGTAGCCGTGGTGCTCTTGTCTCTATCGACACTGGTAAAACAACGACTTACGCTATCATGGGTGTTGAAGAACGTGGTACAATCTTTGTTAATCCAGGAACAGAAGTTTACGAAGGCATGATCATCGGGGAACATTCTCGTGAAAATGACTTGACAGTTAACGTAACAAAAGCAAAACAAATGACAAACGTACGTTCTGCCAATAAAGACCAAACTAATGTGATCAAAACACCACGTATCTTGACTTTGGAAGAATCTATTGAATTCATGGCTGACGACGAATACCTCGAAATCACACCAGAATCAATCCGTTTACGTAAACAAATCTTGAATAAAGCAGAACGCGAAAAAGCGAACAAAAAGAAAAAAGGATAAGCAGTCAATAGACCAATAGATATAAGAGAGGATAAGATGTTTTATTTAGTCGTATTAGCACTCTTTGTCTTGTGTTACCTTTTTCTGGCACCAGATGAGATAAAAAAAAGCTTAAACCTTTTTGTTGTCATCATCGGAACAGTTTTAGCTGTTACGATTATCATCTCACTTATTATTCAAAATAAAACGAGCATCATCCAAGGACTAATAATCCTAGCGGGGCTTGTTCTAATGGTCGAAAGCATTCGTGAGATAAACCAAATATAAAAATCAGTCGAGAGGCTGTTTTTTTGATATATCCTTTAGAGATTACCGCTCTGACTAGTTACCATCATATTGGTTTAAGAGCGGCTTTGGTTGCTAACTATGATTAAACTTAAATCCTATAATGTAGGCGAAAAAACATTTTTTGAAAGAAAGAGTACTTGCGTTGCTAGAGTTGGACAGCCAGTTTTCTGTAATCGAGTATTAAAGTCAAGCTTGATTTTACCCTAAATAAACTCGCATTAGTATCAATAATATCAATCAAGCAATGGGGTATGTTATAATAAAACTATGAAATTGAATGAAAAACAAATGTTGAATTTTGCTGAAACTTTAGGCAAAAAGTTACAAGCAGGAGATATTATCGTCTTGACCGGTGAATTGGGTGCAGGAAAAACGACTTTTACCAAGGGGCTTGGACTTGGTTTAGATATTCATCAGATGATTAAAAGCCCGACCTATACCATTGTTCGTGAATACGAAGGACGCCTGCCTTTATATCATATGGATGTTTATCGCATTGGAGATGACCCCGATTCGATAGATTTAGATGATTATTTATTTGGTAATGGTGTCACTGTGATTGAGTGGGGGAATCTATTGGCGCAAGATTTGCCGAGTGAGTATTTGGAGATTATTTTCGACTACAGAGATGATGAGCGAGAGGTGACACTTGTTGCACATGGTCATCGCTATGAGACTTATTTAGTCTAAGACTGGTTGCTTGCCAAAGGAGACGTATGACTGAAATTATTGTAAGAGAAGCTGAACCTAAAGATGCCCAAAACTTGATTAATTTTTTAAATCAAGTAGGTAAGGAATCACATTTTTTAACACTTGATGAAGTAGGTATCTTGATGACAGCTACACAAATGTCTGAGTATCTGGCCCAAATTGCTGAAAAAGATAATAATGCTTACTTATTAGCCCTAATAGATGGTGAAATTGCAGGTGTCATTAGTTTAACAGCAGATTTTCATGAACGCATTCGACATATTGGAGATTTATTTATTGCTGTTAGTCAAAACTTTCAAGGCTATGGCATTGGCCATATTTTAATATCAGATATGTTAGATTTTATTCAAGAAGTCGGTGTCATCAAGCGCTTAGAGCTCCAAGTTCAGAAACGAAACGAAAGAGCTATTCATCTTTATCAAAAAAAAGGTTTTGAGATTGAATCAACTCGGAAATTTGGGGCAAGAGATGAATTCGGGAATTTAATTGATGTACTAGAAATGGTGAGATTTTTTGATTAAGATTACAAGTTTGTAACATTTTATCTTAATTAGAGTTTGAATTTAGTTTTTCTGGTAAAATGGAATAATGAAAAGAAGTCAGAGAATTACTTATGAAGCCAAGCATGGCTCTAAAAAAAACCAGAACAAAAATGGGAAGCTGAAGAAAAATGGCAAGCCTAAGATGCGACTTTGGAAGAAATTATTACTTGGTTTCTTAGCGACACTTTTAGTGTTTGCGGGTCTCATTTTTGCTTATGGTACGGTTGTCTTAAATCAAACAGAAGATGCGTTTAAATCGACCTTCTCTGATTTAGGTCTGAGTTCAAGTAAAAAATCAGATGATATTATCAAAGCAACAAAACCATTGACGATTTTATTGATGGGGGTTGACACGGGTGATGCTACGCGTTCAGATTTATGGTCTGGTCAGTCGGATACGATGATTGTCATGACAATTAATCCTCAGACCAATACAACAACCATGGTTTCTTTAGAGCGAGATATGTTGACGAACATTGTCGATAAAGATGGTAGTGTTGTCGAGACTGCCAAGTTGAATGCTGCCTATGCGAGTGGTGGGGCTGTAACCGCAGTTGCAACGATTCAACAACAAATCGGCTTGGGTATTGATAAATATGCCTTGATTAACATGAATGGACTGAAAGATCTTGTCGATGCTGTTGGTGGGATTGAAGTAGATAATAAATTAGGGGAAACAATTTCGATTGAAGAAACTGAACCTGATTACACAGCAACAGTGGAACCAGGTAAGCAGCATATCAATGGCGATCAGGCATTAGTATATGCCCGTATGCGCCATCAAGATCCAGAAGGTGATATTGGGCGTCAAGCACGTCAACGTGAAGTCATTACGCAAATTATGGGTAAAATATTAAGCCTTAATTCGATTACTAAGTACGAGAAAATTTTAAAAGCCATTTCTGGTAATATGAAAACAGACTTTGCTGTGAATGGTAATTCTTTGAAGAGTTTGTTAGGCTACAAAGACGCTTTTCAAAAAATGCGCTCAATTAAACTTCAAGGCATTGGTGAAATGATTGATGGCATTTCTTATCAAGTGATGCCAACCGATAATTTATTGAGTGTGCAAAATGCTTTGCGACTGTCACTAGGTCAGTCAGCTGTAAAAAGTCTTTCTTCTAATATCGTCACCTTTGAAAATTACTATGGTGGTTATGCATCAAGCGCAACACTGCCAACTGTAACGACAACGGTGAACGGTAAAACAACTGAGAAAACTTTACTTACTAATGGGGCGGAAGCCTCTGCAGAAGAAGCATCAAAAGAAAGTACATCAGAAGAGGCTGCTACATCAAGCAATGTTTATGATAACCAAACTTCTGAACCACAATACGATGCATATGGTAACCCGATTTATTAACGATTTGACTAAACTGCTGAATTTTGATAAAATTTAGTAGTTGTACTTGGTCTCATAGCTCAGCTGGATAGAGCATTCGCCTTCTAAGCGAACGGTCGCAGGTTCGAATCCTGCTGGGATCACTATAAATAAACGTTAAAACTTCTTGGTCTCTAAGAAGTTTTTTTGTTAGTTTTGGGTATAAATATAACTTATAGCTTTATTGACGATTTAAGTATAAGTCGACTGCTTAAAATTATGCTATGATAAATCTAAGAGAAAAATGGAGAGCCTATGCAATATCTACCCTTGGAAAAATCAGAAGTCTTACGCTATCTAGGTTATAGACGCAAACAAGAACTGACGCCGGACATCTCAGCGCTAGTAGACGAGATGATCTTGGAAGTTCAGAACGTATCAAATGCACGTTACCTTTATCAGGCCTATGATTTTACGCTAGATGAGGCCAATCACGCCATTCATCTCACTAATACAGATTTAGTTCTCCAATCGAAACAGCTTTATAGCCATTTGAAAAACGCCAAACAAGTCGTTTTGCTGGCCGCCACGCTAGGGATTGAAGTCGAACGCCAGGTCAGACTCTACGAGCTATCTGAGATGACAAAAGCCTTTGTGCTAGATGCTGCCTGTGTTGATTATATTGAGAAAATCTGTGATTTAGCAGAAGTTGATATTGATACACAGTTTACGGATAGTATCCTAAATCGCAGATTTTCACCTGGGTATGGGGATTTGTCGCTAGAAGTTCAGCCCCAATTTTTGAAAACCTTGGGTGCAGATAGACAACTAGGTCTAACTTTAACGGAAAATTATTTGATGATTCCTAGAAAATCTGTCACGGCTATTCTTGGCTTGTTTGAAGATGATAAATTGGCACGTCCTAGTCGTAAACCGCCTCAAAATTTGACGATGGATATGGTCAGAAATGGTGACTTTAATGTGAGTGGTTTGACATGATGATGACGACAAGACTAACACGACTTGCAATTTTAACGGCACTTGCTTGCGTCTTGCGCCTCACTTTTGGTGCTTTTCCAAATGTCAAACCGATTACTGCCTTGTTTTTTGTTCTCATCTTGGCTTATAGCTTAGCTGATGCCATTGTTGTTAGTAGCTTAACCATGCTTGTGACGGGCTTTTTGATGGGGTTCTCGGTGATTATTTTGGGTCAGATCATAAGCTATGCTTTGATTTTGAGTTTTGGGGCGTTTATCTTTAAATGGCTCAAACCGATGATTTTGAGAACACTTGTCGTTTTTGTATTGACGATGTTTTATGGTTTTATTATCTCTATATTTTCAGCTCAGCTATTCGGTAGTCAATTCTGGCCTTTTTGGCTCAGTGGCTTGACGTTTGACTTGGCACATGCCGTGTCAACGGCGCTCTTTTTTCCAATATTAGCAACCATTTTCAAAAATATCTTAAAAACATGATATGAAAGCGGTACGATGTAGTCGAAAGCTTCAGTAGAAAATAAGGGATTTAAGGTGCTTTTGCGACTACCGTCTTTTGCCTTTGCGCAGGTTTAATTATTATCTATTTTCTATAAGAAGTTAGCTTGAATTTCAAATAAAGGAAGACTTAACATGACGATTTTAACGGATTTGAAAACGCAAATTTTGCTTTTTGATGGGGCAATGGGGACGCAACTTCAAGATAGAGGATTGCCGATTGGGGGGATTCCTGAGCATTTTAATCTGACGCATCCGGAGGTCGTTGAAGCGATTCATCGTGACTATGTCGCAGCGGGTGCAGATGTGATTACGGCCAATACGTTTCAGGCTAATACGACGAAAATGGCTGCGGATGAGTTGGCTGAGACGATTCGTACAGCGATTGCGCTTGCTAAAAAGTCTGAGCCTAAATATGTGGCTTATGACATGGGGCCGACTGGGCAACTCTTACAACCGATGGGGACTTTATCATTTGATGCCGCCTATGAAATGTTTGCAAGCCAAGCCATTATCGCAGAGCAAGCTGGTGCTGATTTGGTGATTATTGAGACGGTAGCAGATTTATTGGAAGCAAAAATCGCAGTTTTAGCTGTGAAAGAAAATACCAAGTTGCCCGTGTTTGTAACCATGACTTATCAGGAAGATGGCCGAACTTTTGTGGGGGTTGACCCCCAAACTGCGACCTTGACTTTGCAAAATTTGGGTGTGGATGTTCTGGGGGTTAACTGTTCGCTCGGACCCAAGGAGCTTGCACCAATTGTTGCGACGATTTTAGATTATGCGCAAATTCCGGTCATGGTTCAGGCTAATGCTGGTTTACCTCAGATGGAAAATGGTGAGACAGTTTACAAAATCACACCAGAAACTTATGTCGCTTATACGCAAAAATTATTGGCACAAGGTGTGGCTGTCGTAGGTGGTTGTTGTGGCACAACACCAGAATTTATCAGGCAGCTACGCTTGCTTATATCTCAAACGGAAAGAGTTTATCCAGAGCCAAAATCAGGTACTTTTATCACCTCAGGACTCAAAACGCTAGAAATTGGTAAGGGGCTTAGCCTGATTGGTGAGCGAATCAATCCGACAGGTAAGCCACGTTTGAAAGAAGCGCTGCGTGAGAACAATATTGGCTATATCATTCAGGAGGCAGTCGCCCAGCGTGATGCGGGTGCAGATATTTTAGATGTCAATGTTGGCTTACCTGAAATTGATGAAGCCAAAATGATGGTTAAAACGATTGTTGAGTTACAAGCTTTGCTTGATTTACCTTTGCAGATTGATTCATCTGAAACTGCTGCACTAGAGGCAGGTGCGCGTCATTATAATGGGATTCCTTTGATTAATTCGGTTAATGGTAAACCGTCTAGTATGGCTAAGATTTTACCAATTGTGGCGAAATATGGTGGAGTCATTTTAGGTTTATGTCTGGATGATGCGGGTATTCCTGAAACGGCTGAAAAACGCTATCAAATCGCTGAAAAAATCGTCCATGAGGCAGGTAAA
Organism: Pseudolactococcus chungangensis CAU 28 = DSM 22330; assembly: GCF_002441885.1. GTDB lineage: Bacteria > Bacillota > Bacilli > Lactobacillales > Streptococcaceae > Pseudolactococcus > Pseudolactococcus chungangensis. Next base: position 50,628 of record NZ_JXJT01000007.1, read on the forward strand.
TATGGCATCACACCTGACCGTGTGATGATTGATCCGCTAGTCTTGACAGCCTCAGCTCAGCAAGAACAAGTGCCGGTCACATTGGATACTATCCGCTTGGTAAAAGAACGTTTAGGTTGTAAAACAGTTGTTGGCTTGTCTAATATTTCTTTTGGCCTACCTAATCGTGCGCTCTTAAATGGCACCTTTTTGGCACAAGCCTTTGGTGCAGGACTTGACGCACCGATTATGAATCCTTTGTCAGATTATATGATGCGTGTGGTAAGGTCGCTCAAGGTCTTCACTGGTCAAGATACTAACTCAGAAGATTATATCGCGAATGAGCAAAATGCAACGATTGCTGTGACGGTAGCAAATGGTAGTGAGAATCAAGTATCGACTGATGATACGCTAGATTTGAAAGGGATGATTATCAAAGGTCGCAAAGAGCTAACGGCTGCCGAGACTAGAAAAATGCTTGAGACAATGACACCGCTTGACATTGTCAATACTTATTTCATACCAGCTTTGGATATTGTAGGTGCTCAGTTTGAGAAAGGTGAACTATTTTTACCACAGCTGATGCAATCTGCGGAAGCGACACAACAAGCACAGGAAGTTTTGAAAGCTGTACTTGCAAAATCAGGTCAAAAATCAGAATCTCTAGGTCGACTACTCTTGGCAACTGTTGAAGGGGATATCCATGACATCGGAAAAAATATTGTAAAAATGATTCTAGAAAATTATGGTTATGATGTTGTTGACCTGGGAAAAGATGTACCGATTGAAACAGTTGTTGAAACGGTTGTCACGCAAAAGATTAAATTGGTAGGTTTATCAGCCCTGATGACGACTACAGTTCAAAATATGAAAAAAACAATTACAGCTGTCAAGGCAGTTGCACCTGACACAGTTTTTATGGTCGGTGGCGCAGTCCTCAATGAAGAATATCGTGAGTTTGTTGGTGCTGACTACTATGCCAAAGATGCCATGGCTAGTGTTGAGATTACCCAGAATTTTTTTAGACAATAAAGATAAACATCTCAGCGACATTTGTCAGAGATGTTTTTTTTTCTGATGTTGATTAAAATAGCAATTAATCTAAATTTATTAAGGATAATGATGAACTAGCTAAATCTGCCATGCAAAAGTTTAACTTAAAGACCGATGATTTAAAAGTTAGTGCTGCTGATGACACGAGCGGTTATTCTTCAATAGTTAATACTTATTTGTCAAGTATCAAAATATCTGGAAAAACAATGACTGATGGTAAAAATTCTGGATTTGATAGGAATGTATCACTAGCAGGACAAGATATACCATTAGAAGTTGTAAGTAAAGATACACATGCATACATCAAACTTGAACCGTTAAAACCAATACTTGATTTATATCTCCAGACTACTAGTGCTGGCGATGCCAGTGTGGCAGTGGACGGGGCAAAAATTAAAGGGAAGTATGTGGATGCTAATGCTATTTATGAAGAAAATGCATCAAAGCTTGTGGCTGTTGCAAGTTTAGCTTCGGAAGATGCTAAAAAAGCTATGGGAAAGGCTCATCAACCTTTAGATAAAAATAATTTTACTCAAGATGGTTCAGCCATTACGATGACACTATCTGGAGAACAGTTAGCAAAATTTATCGAAAAACATCTTTCTGAGCTACCTGAAAAATCAAGAAAATCATATGAAACACTTTTAGATGAAAAAGATTTGGCAAAGAATATAGCAAAACTAATTAAGGTAATGACCGTCCTGATAGATTGCAAGAAAAAACATCAAATCTTGTCATAGAGTTTACTGGAAAAGAAACAAAAGACTATGGTTTAAGTGGTAAACTGTCTATTGAAAGTTCTTATTCCGATGAAAAAGTATCGATTAAAATATACCATCTCAATCCAATCTTATTCAGACGATGAGTGACTTGTTGCGGTTGATTTAGGTAATTCCTCAAGTTAATTAATGTTAATGAAATAGTCATCATAAAAAACAAAGACCACCGCCTATATCCAGTAGGCGGTGATCTTTGGGAGTTTTTTTATGAAAAAATTTTTTAGGAAGGACTTTAGTATAATGCATCTTCCTTAAAGTAAACTTAAATCATTTGTGTTAAAATAAAAGTAAGATCACGTTGAAATACGAAAGCCTTTGAGCGTCAGAATTTCGCGAATGTCCCGCTTGGACGCAGCATAGCGTAGGTCAAGTTTCAAGATTTTTACAAAGTAAAAATCGCAGAAAGGAAATAATATGAAATTAACAGCTTTGGGTGTTTGGGGTGGCTTCCCTTATCAGGATGCTGGCACAACCTCTTATTTATTAACTAGTAATTCTGGATTCAATCTCATGATTGACGCTGGCAGTCGTGCTGTGACAGAGTTAGAGCATGAGGTATCACCACTCTATATTGATGCAGTGATTGTCAGCCACTACCATCAGGATCATATCGCAGATCTTGGCGTTCTGCGCCAGTATCGTCAGCTTTGGCCAAAAACAGATCCCGATTGGGATAGCGCAATCCTCAAAATCTACGGGCATAACGAAGACAGGCACGAATTTCAAAAATTGACACTTGATGGGGTCTCTGAGGGAATTGCTTATGATGTCAATGGCGTACAAAAAATCGGGCCATTCGATATTACCTTTACGAAAACCGTGCACCCCATTACCTGTTATGCCATGAGAATTACAGAGCGTAAAACCGGTCAGACCCTCGTTTTCACAGGCGATACAGGTTGGTTCAATGGTCTAGTTGACTTTTCAAAGGACGCTGATATGTTACTAGCGGATGTTTATTTTTTCTCAGACAAATCGAATATGCCTAACCATTTATCAAGCGTAGAGGCAGGACGTATCGCGCGCGAGGCAAACGTAAAAAAATTAGTGCTCACACATTTACCACAGTTTGGCGATTTGGCTCAATTGAGACAAGAAGCAGCTGATGAGGCGCGAGGTGTGCCGACTGAACTTGCCACGCCACATAAGACATGGGATTTTAATACATTTTGATTGATTTTACACAAAAAGAAAAAGAATATTTTATGGGTCAGGCTTTGATGGAGGCGCAAAAAGCAGCGGCTCATGAAGATGTACCAATCGGTGCCGTCATTGTCAAAGATGGTGAGATTATTGCGCGGTCCTATAATGCGCGTGAGCTGCATCAAAAAGCAACTCACCATGCTGAAATTTGTGCCATTGATAGGGCGAATGAGGTTGTCGGTAATTGGCGTCTACTTGATTGCGCTTTATTTGTCACGATTGAGCCTTGTGTCATGTGTTCGGGGGCGATTTCTCTTGCTAGATTATCACAGGTTTATTTCGGCGCTACCAACCCTAAATTTGGTGGAGCTGTATCCCTTTACCAAATTCTAGAAGATACGCGGCTTAATCACCGCCTCCATGTTGAATCAGGCATTTTGGAAGAAGAATGTGCGCAAATGATGCAAATTTTTTTTAAAAATCGTCGCAAAAAATAAATTTTATGATATAATAAGAAGTGAGGCAATAGTAATTCTATGAAGTGGGTCAGGTGCGGAAGCAAGCAGCCCTAAGTAGGGTTCCTATGTGCCTTATTTTTTTTAGATTAATTTAGCATGAAAATAAAGAAAGGTAGTTGATGTTTTATCAAACAACATATTCATCACCAGTAGGTCGCCTGACCTTAGCAAGTGATGGCGAAAGTCTGACGGGTCTTTGGCTAGAAAATCAGAAATATTTCGCAGAAAACTTTCCAGAGACATGGAACTCAAATCATCACTTGTCGGTATTTAAGGCGACGAAAAAGTGGTTAGATGATTATTTTGATGGAGAACAGCCAGCTATAACTGAGCTACCCTTAGCGCCAAAAGGCAGTGAGTTTAGGCAGGCAGTTTGGCGATTATTACAGGAAATACCATACGGTCAAGTCATCACCTATGGTGAGATTGCTAAGAAAATCGCAGCAGAAATGGGCAGAGTCAGCATGTCGAGCCAAGCGGTAGGCGGTGCAGTCGGTCATAATCCAATTTCAATCATCATCCCATGTCATCGTGTTGTCGGAAGTAATGGTAGCCTAACTGGCTATGCTGGGGGTCTCGCAAATAAAATCAAGCTCCTGACTTTAGAAACCGTTGAAATGACAGACTTGTACTTGCCGCAACATGGTACAGCACGCTAGTAAGGATTGCAATTATCATCAACAAAAGTAGAGCCTAACGCTATGATATTGATACTCGTTTAACCAAAAAGTAATACACTCACTTTCGACCATTTTTAATCACTTCATCGTTGATTAGTCTTGCCGTACACCTGTACGCCTTCGACTTTAGTTAAACGGGTATTAACAGATCAGAAAACTAAAAATGAAAACACTTTAGGAAGATTTTCGCTATATTGTTGTAGTTCGTAGCTTTCGCGGCTCATGAAAAAGCTACAGCATCGGTCATCTCAAAAATTGTATGCTTTTTTTGAGGGACTTGAGCATCACTTAAAAAGAACCCACAGAAAATTAACGGTTGACACCAACGAATTTTCTGTGGGTTTTAGGTTTCTGTATAATTATCAGTTTTGATTTGAGGCGTCTAACCAAAAAGTTTTGAGAAAAAACTTTTCTTCTTTGTTGGTTGATCTGGTACAGGGTTAGATAAAAGATCAGGAAAAACATCTCGCAACTCAATCATATCACGATTAACGGCATGGTCTGTATGGATGACGACACCGTATTGATCAGATGCGGGTTCAATTAAAATCTGTCCCTCAAAATGATGCTCAACGGCTAATTTTAAGTAATAGCCAGTTAAATCATCTGGTAACTCTCCACATATTTTGACAAAAATTGGCTGATCTGCCAGATCAAAATGGCTTAAAATTTGATTAAAAGATGTCTTGACTAAAGGTGTTTTAGCATCATCAAAAGTGATAGCAAGAAAAATACGCTCACGAAAAGTATTGAGATACAATTTTTGTTCATCGGGATTTAGTCGATATTCACCGCTTGAGGCGCGATCAAGCCTATTTTCTAAATTCGTCATACTGTTATTTTACCATAAATAAACCGTTTTCATCAAAGAAAATATATTGCTATCACTTACAAGGATATTTGTACCCGCTATCAAAATCAAAGGTTGCCAAGGTTTACCTTCTTATCCCCACTTAAATTAGCTATGATTCGAAGTCTATAAGTAAAAAAACAAATAGACCAATCACAGCATCTACTGAGTCTGCGAGAAGATGCTGTATTTTTTCATATGCTTATTAAGAATATAATCTTCTATTTTAAATTGTTACATAACACGATAAAAGCATGATTGACAGGTTTTTAATCAAAAATTATTAAATTTTATAATCCGTTAGTGTTAAAAATCAGGTTTATATTTTTTATTGCAGTTCATTGCGGTAAAATGTTATAATACAGTTATGACTATCTACGAGAAATTGGCAACTTTCAACATCATCGAAACGTCACGGATGATTTTGCGCCCGATAGCGATGACGGATGCGAAAGATATGTTTGACTACGCTAGTAAACCAGAAAATGTGATTTACGTTTTTCCTGCACACCATAATTTAGCAGAGACACGCTTAATCATTGCGACTTTATTTATGAAAGAACCCTTGGGAAAATGGGCGATAGAGTTGAAGGATGAGTCTGTTATGATTGGCACGATTACCTTTGTAAAAATAGATGAAAAAGCTAGAACTGTCGAAATTGGTTATACACTGAATAAGCGATATTGGGGTCAGGGGTTAATGACAGAGGCTGTTCGAACCTTAGCTGAAATCGGACTGACTGAGTTTGGTTTGCGTCACTTGGATATTGTCGTTGATACAGAAAATATCGGCTCGTGCAAGGTCGCAGAAAAGTCAGGCTTTATTTTACAAGAAAGCTACAAAGGACTTGACCCCTATACCAAAATTGTGAGAAATTTCAAACGCTTTAGAAAGGTTCATCAGGTGAAATATGAGTAAACATCAAAAATTACTGGACTACATTGATGATTTGGAAATTGGCAAAAAGGTCAGTGTTCGTGGCCTTGCGACGCGATTAAAAGTTTCTGACGGTACAGCCTATCGTGCGATTAAGGAAGCTCAGGCACGTGGTCTTGTTTCAATTAATGACCGCTCAGGCACAACAAGGATTGCGACTCAGGAACAGCGTGTGATTGAAACGCTGACTTTTGGTGAAATTGCCAAAATCTCAAGTGCTGAAGTCATGGCGGGGGAGTCAGGTTTGACTCAGGCTTTTAGCAAATTCGCGATTGCTGCCATGACTAAGGAGAATATCCTGAAATACTTGACGCATGGTGGTTTAGTCATTGTAGGTGACCGAACGGATATCCAACTCATTGCCCTGCATGAGGGAAATGCTGTTCTAATTACGGGGGGCGTTGACATTGAACCACAAGTGTTAGCCTATGCGAACGCTCACGATATACCAGTTCTTCGAACAGATTTTGACACGTTTACTGTTGCTAGCCGTATTAATCGGGCACTATCTAATGAATTAATCAAGAAGGAAATCACAACAGTAGCAGATGTTTATCAGAGCCAGGCACCGACCCTCTATGAGATTTCGACTGTTAAAGACTACCTAGATTTAGTCAAAAAAACCAATGGCTCTAGGTTTGCAGTCATCAACCAACATAAATTAGTTGTTGGTGTGGTGAGTATGCGAGATGTCACAGGTAAGAAGAATAGTACAACTATTGATAAGGTCATGACTCGAAATCCTAAACTAGCCAAGTTTGACATGACAGTTGCATCAACTAGCCAAAAAATGATTTTTGATGGTTACGACATGATGCCAGTCATTAACAGTGATAGTACTTATGCAGGGATCATTAGTAAGTCAGATATGCTGCGTAGTATGCAGGAGTCTTCTGAGCAAAGTCAGTTTTCACACACGATGACTGACGATGTGGCCCGCGCTGTAAAAGAAGTGCAATCCTATTACACCTTTACAGTAGAGCCATACATGATGAATAATGTTGGTAACATTGCCAATGGGATGATGGCTGAGATTATCAGTAATATCACCGATCGTGTCATGACCAAAACGAAAAATAAAAATATCATCATCGAGTCGATGAATATTTATTTTATGGGTGCTGTTGCCATTGATGACGAACTGGAAGTTTACCCAAAAATTATCAGTGAATCAAGACTTGGTGCGACCATTGATTTTGAGGTGTATTTGGATTACCAGATTATCAGCAAGATTTTAGTCACCCTTCAAATTAACTAGAAAAAGGACATACATGAACGATATACTAAATACAATCAGAGCTTATGACGAGATTGTGATTCACCGGCATAAAAATCCTGATCCAGATGCACTAGGGAGCCAATTAGGTCTGCGAGATATTTTGCGGATGAATTTTCCAGATAAAACAATCTCAGCTGTTGGGTTTGATGAACCAAGTTTAGCTTTTATTGGCAAGATGGACCGGCTATCTGACGAAACTTTCAAAGGCAAACTTGTCATTGTGACAGATACGGCAAATACACCTCGTATTGATGATGTGAGGTATCAAACAGGCGATTTTTTGATTAAAATCGATCATCATCCCAATGACGATGCTTACGGAGATTTATTAGCAGTTGATACGACAGCAAGTTCAGCATCAGAAATCATTGCGAATTTTGCCTTTGATCATGATTTACAGATTTCTGATGATGCAGCAAGAGTCTTATACGCGGGAATTGTTGGTGATACGGGACGTTTCCTTTATCCAGCAACGACACCTAAAACGCTTTACACAGCTGCAAAATTAGCAGAGCATACCTTTGATAGAGCAGGCCTCATGCGTGAAATGGATTCTTTTGATATGAAAATCGCTAGACTCCAAGGCTATGTCTATGAAAATCTTGAGATTTCACCTGAAGGTGTGGCACGAATTTTTATCACACAAGAGCTCATGCAAGCAAATGATGTCACAGATTCAGAAACCTCAGCCATTGTCTCAGCACCTGGGAAAATTAAAGAAATTCAAACTTGGGCAATTTTTGTCGAGCAAGCAGACGGTCATTTTCGTGTTAGAATGCGCTCAAAAGCTGCACCGATTAATGAAGTTGCCAAACGTCATGCTGGTGGTGGACATCCGCTTGCTAGTGGTGCCAATAGTTATTCACCACAAGAAAACGATGACATCTTCCAAGAATTAAGAAATAATTTAGTTGCTTTTCAGAAATAGTGGTATAATGAATCTATGAATAAAAAAGATTTTCCATGGCTTTACGATGCAGAGTACATGTCCTATGTCGGTGGGCTCTTAGAGACACCAGAAGTTCAAAAATTAAATGAGTTTACACATCATTACATTTCAACACGCTTGCTCCATTCTTTGAATGTCAGCTATACGTCTTACAAAATTTCCAAAAAATTTGGTTGGAACAAAAAAGCAACGGCTCGTGCAGGACTTTTACATGACCTCTTTTATTATGACTGGCGGGAAACGAAGTTTGTTGAAGGTAGTCATGCCTATGTACATCCAAGAATTGCTTACCAAAACGCTCAAAAATTGACGACGATTTCAAAATTAGAAAAAGATATCATTATCAAACATATGTGGGGTGCAACGATTGCACCACCACGTTATAAAGAAAGTTTTGTCGTGACTTTTGTTGATGATTATGTGGCGATTAAGGAATGGACACAATTGATGAAGATGAAATGGAAACATCATAAACTGTTCAAGAAAGAAAAATTAAGTCAATGAAATTGCAAAATCAAGATATCAAAATAGGCAAAACGATTGATGAATTAGTGGAAGGTGAGACCTTTAGCCTGTCTGAGACGATAAAAAATAGAGAAATATTACTCTATCTCGGTCTTACGAACGATGACAATCCACTCTATTCGCAGTATGATTATGTTAAGGAACTTGGTTTGACTAAACCAGTGGTACCGACTGCTTTGATTTTTGGCATCATTACTTCGACCATTAACAAACATTTACCAGGTCCTGGGAGCCATGTTGTGAATGTCAATCTCAATCTTATTGAAAAGATTTTTCGTAATGATTTGCTAAGTTTCAATTTTGAAATCATCAAAATTGATACTAACAAGGATTTGGTAACGATTAATATTGAGATCATGAGAGATGAAGAGCGCGTAGCGGATGCAATTGTTTTGGTGCAACCGCCATTAGAAGAGCTCTCGGATTCAGAGTAGTCAAGCCTTATCATTAGCACTAAAATTAAGTTCCAAGTAGATAGAAAAATAGATATCAAAGGAGGACATGATGGATAATCAAATTTTCGAAACAAATCAACATACAGGTAAATTTTCACTTGCTGATTTCTTTGCGCGTATTTACGCATTAGTTGGTATGGGGATTGCAGTCAGCGCTGTGGTGGCCTTTATTACTTTGACAGTATTCGCTGATAATATCTCAGCGATTTTGACAGGACATACATGGCTATTATTCATTTTATGGATTTTGGAGATGGTCTTGGTTGTTGCTGTAACGCCAATGGCAGCTAAGAATTCACCAATGGCACTACCAGCCTTCATTGGATTTTCAGCTTTGAACGGCTTTACCTTGACTTTCACCTTAGCCTACTTTGATTTAAGTAGTATTGCGGTAGCCTTTGCCATAACAGCAGGTATGTTCTTTGCCCTTTCAATTTTTGGTAAAACGACCAAACGTGATTTATCTGGTATGGGTAAAGCCATGTTTGCAGCCCTGATTGGTATTATCATTGCGAGTGTTGTGAATCTATTCGTAGGTTCTTCAGGCATGGACTTTATGATTTCAATCCTTTCAGTCATCGTCTTTTCAGGCTTAATTGCCTGGGATAATCAAAGAATCGAAATGCTATACAATCGATCAAACGGTAATGTGACCGACGGTTGGGCAGTTAGCATGGCATTGAGCCTCTATCTTGACTTCATCAACCTCTTCATCTCAATCTTGAGAATTTTCGGAATTGGTGGCAGCAAAGATTAAGTTCAAAAAATCATCCTTAAAAGATGATTTTTTTATATTAGAGATGCTTTTAAACGCATCAGTTTATCTGAGAAATAGGAGTGAAATCTAGAAAGATGTTAAATTATAAAAAAGTAGAGACGACAGAAACAATGGCAATATTATCAGACTTGATTCTAGTTATTTGGCCAGAAGTTTTTACACCGGTGATTGGGGCAACACAAGTTGCTTATATGTTAGACACTTATCAGTCAATTGACCAAATTAAAACTGAAATCAATGATGGCGTTCAGTATGAATTAATTCTACTAAATAACCAGCCAATTGGTTATTTAGCCTATGCTTTTGAGGAGAGTCAACTCTTTATTAGTAAGCTTTACTTTTTAGCAAGCAGTCGAGGACAAGGACTTTCTCGACAAGTTTTTGAAAGATTTGAAAGAATTGCTAAAAGTCATGGGAAAAATCAGCTACACTTGCATGTAAATCGGGATAATACGCATGCTTTAACCATTTACCAGCATTATGGTTTTGAAATTGTTCAGGTGGTTGATACGCCCTTCGGAGAATATCTTCTCAATGATTACTGGATGACCAAAAAACTGTAACTGTGCAAAAAAACTGCTAATTTAGCAGTTTCAGACTGTAGACAAAGTAAAAATCTAGTTAAGATTTTTACGAAATACGGAAATTTTTATTTAGAAAACCGACGGTTAAGCTATTTCTAAATTAGAAAATATCAAAACAAACCCCATTTTGGTTTAAAAATGGGGTTTGTCTACAACCTGAAACTGCTAATTTAGCAGTTTTTTTATTTACGAAATAATTGTGTGACTTGAAAGTGATTTGCCAGTCTTATCTTTGAGTATCAACCAAGAATTAGTGCCTGCAAAATAAAGTAAATGCCCGACTTCATTGACTGATTTTAAATGGATATCAGATGTTGTCACGCCATCTGGACCAATGACCTCAGCGTGTTCCTGACGCAAACTCAGCGCAAATTTCTGTGAAAAACCGATAGAACCATCTTGATTAAGCGGCATATCTTGTTTAAGGACAGCGCCTTTTTTGATGAGGAAATCAGATCGTTTCAGCCAATAAACTTCAGCTTTAGCACCATTGTAATCAATATAGAAAGGGATGTCCGCTATTTCTTTTGAAAAACGATGTTGTGCTTTAGCTGCATTTTTGGTAGGAGAAGTAGTTAACGTTTCTTGAGACATTTTGAATTGATAACCGAGCTTATCTAGATAGGGTAAAAGCTGCTCCAGATAAGTCTTGACAATGTTTGTTTGATGCTTGGGGAGTTTTTGAGCTGTGAGATATTTTTTGAAATAAACAGGCTCAATGTCTAATGGCAAACTAAAGACAAGCACGCGATCAGCTTGCGCTTTTTGAGAGACCAGATTTGGTCCCTTAAAGTAGAAAGTGGCTTTAGACTTATCAGCAACGAAAGCTGTTAAATCTAAGATCTCAAGTTGCCCCAGCTCATTTGGAAAATCGAGTAATAACCGATTGTTTTCAAAGTTTATCATCATTATTTAATTACATCAACACCGCCAAGATAAGGACGGAGTACTTCAGGAATTCTGATAGAACCGTCAGCATTTTGGTAGTTTTCAAGCAGCGCAGCGACAGTACGACCGACTGCTAAACCAGAACCATTTAAAGTGTGAAGGAGTTGTGTTTTCCCCTCTTCATCACGGTAACGAATTTGAGCACGACGTGCTTGGAAATCTTCTGTGTTTGAACAAGAAGAAATTTCGCGATAAGTATGTTGTGATGGAATCCAGACTTCTAAGTCATAAGTTTTAGCAGCAGAGAATCCCATGTCGCCAGTAGATAAAGCGACAATACGATAGGCTAAACCTAATTTTTCAAGAATATTACCGGCATTAGCGACCATCTTGTCAAGCTCTTGATATGACGTTTCTGGCTTAGAAAACTTAACCATCTCTACTTTATGGAATTGATGCAAACGGATGAGACCGCGTGTGTCTCGACCTGCTGATCCGGCCTCAGAACGAAATGAAGGACTCATGGCAGTGAAATAGATAGGAAGCTCGCTACCATCGATGATTTCATTACGATAGTAGTTGGTCAATGGGACTTCAGCAGTTGGAATCAAAACAAAATCACTATCTGCTAATTCAAAGGTATCTTCTTTAAATTTCGGATATTGACCAGTGCCATACATGGAGTCGTGATTGACCATGTATGGTGTAATCATTTCAGTATAGCCCTCTTTAGCGTGTTCATCCAACATGAAGTTGTAGAGTGCCCGCTCTAAGCGCGCCCCCAGTCCTTTGTAGAACAAGAAACGTGAGCCAGTGACCTTAGCACCACGTTCCCAGTCTAAAATACCCAATTTTTCCCCTAAATCCCAATGGGCTTGTGGTTCAAAATCAAAGTTTGGCACCTCTCCGACACGTTTGACTTCAACATTATCATCCTCATCGGCACCGACAGGCACATCATCTGCTGGGATATTTGGTAAAGTTTCAAGTATAGCTGTCACTTTTTCATCAAAGAAAGCTAACTCAGAGTCAAGTGCTTTGATGTGACTTGACACTTCCTGCATCTGTGTGATTGCAGCGCTAGCATCTTCTTTGTTGCGTTTGGCAATGCCAATGGCGTCAGACGCCTCATTACGTTGTTTTTTGAGTTGTTCAGTTTCGATGATTAACTCACGTCTTTTAGCATCGAAATCACGTAATTCATAGAGTTTTTCAGATGCTACACCGCGTGTTTTAAGCTTAGCTTCCACCTCATCGAATTGATTGCGAATTTGTTTAATGTCTAACATAATTGTCCTCCGAGTAATGAAAAAGATGCCTTCAAAATGAACAGGGCGTTTTTCAACACGGTTCCACCTGTCTTGCTTTGAAAGCATCTCGTTTTTATTTTAATCTGTTTAAGGGCGGTAGAATTTCAAATTAATCAAGGAGTTGCTTGCAACAACCGCAACCTTTCTAAACCAATAATTAATCTTACTTATCCGCTAAACTCATTATAGCAAGATAGGCTATAATAATCAACTTTTTCTTTTAGTCAATAATTTTTTGATTTTGCTAACTAAGGTTTGTGCTTTAACCACCTTATCATTACCGATATGCTCGCGAATTATTTTAAGGACTTTACCAGCATCTTTAGAAGAAAAACGTAAATGGTTTTGTCGCTTGCTATTGCCTTGTTTATTTAGGACAATGACAAACTGGCGACTGATTTTATTTTGTCGGGTAATGACACCCTCTACATGATGAATGGTTTCCCAAGGAATCTGAATGGCATCAGACACATTCGCATCATTAAAAAACTCAAATGCTTTGTCACCAATGAGCAGTTTACCATAGACATTACCAAGTCCAATATAAGCGATAGCTTGAAAAGGGGCAGAAGTTTTTGTATTCAGTGATTGTATCATATCTTTAGTATACCATTTTTCACGAAAAAAGCCTGTCATAAATGACAAGCTTTCGTTCTTTTTACATAACACCAAGTACGTGCATCACAACACCAAAGACGAATAAGCCGATGATGATAGCGATTGGTGAAACTTTTTTCTTAAGTAACCACATACATAGGAATGTCAAGAGTAAACCAGCAAGACCAGGAATTAAGCCATCCAAGTTTTGTTGTAAAGTTGTGACTTTATCAGGTGTTTGAGAAAGACCTTCACCAACTTTTTGGAAAGCTTCTTGGATACCTTTACCACCTTTAGGAAGCTTGTCCCATTCGATGTAAGCACCCTCAGAGAGTTTTACTTTAGAAACTTGCAGGGCAAATTTGATAGATACCCAACGTTCTACGAGAACGGCAAGGATAAACATCCCTAAGATTGAGGCACCTTTAGTGATGTCTCGCAACAAACCACCAGACAAGTCAGAAGTAATTGAGGAACCAGCTTTATAACCAAATTCTTGTGTGTACCAGATAAAAGCCCAACGAATGATGTTCCAAAGGACGAAGAAAAGAATTGGTCCAAGGATATTACCGCTCAAAGCAAGTGAGGCACCGATTGCACCTAGGATAGGACGAATAGTAAACCAAAAGACAGGGTCACCGATACCGGCAAGAGGACCCATCATACCAACTTTAACCCCTTGAATGGCAACGTCATCAATAGCTGCACCATTCGCACGTTCTTCCTCAAGAGCAAGTGTTACACCCATGATTGGAGCTGCAACGTAAGGATGTGTATTGAAGAACTCCATGTGACGTGTCAAAGCAGCAGCACGGTCTTCTTTTGTTGTGTAGAGCTTTTTAATCGCTGGGATTAAAGAGAAAGCCCAACCTAAGTTTTGCATCCGTTCATAGTTCCAAGAACCTTGAAGGAAAGTAGAACGCCAAGCAACGGCTAAACGGTCTTTTTTCGAAAGTTTAAATTTTTCATTCATAATAATCTTGTCGTCCTTTCTAATAGTCATTCAAGATGTCGCCGATAGGATCTGTACTACCAGAACCACCACTAGTGCTGTTACCATTACCACCCATTTTAGAAAGGTTGATGTAGATAAGCGCTAGGGCAACACCAATTGCACCAAGGGAGATAAGTGTTAAAGAACTAACTGCGGCAAGCGCAAAACCAATGGCAAAGAAAGGCCAAACCTCACGTGATGCCATCATGTTGATAACCAAGGCATAACCTACGGCAACAACCATGCCACCACCGATAGCCATACCATCAGTCAACCAAGCTGGCATTGCTTCAAGCGCATTTTGTACGGTTTGAGTTGGTACCATGATAAGCGCAAAAGCAGGGATGACGATACGAATACCTTGTAATAAAAGTGCAACAAAATGGAATCGTTCAAGACCTGCAAAGTTACCTTTTTTAGCTTCGGCATCAGCACCATGCACTAAACCGACAGAAATCGTACGAACGATCATTGTCAAGAAAAGACCAGCAACCGAAAGTGGGATAGCGGTTGAGAAAGCGACAGTGATACCTGTTGTATCAAAGTTATTAGATTGTACCATGATAATGGCAGCAGCAACACCGGCAAGGGCAGCGTCGGGTGCAACTGCAGCACCGATATTAGCCCAACCTAGTGCCATCATTTGAATTGTTCCACCAAGGATAATACCAGCTGTCAAATGACCAGTTACAAGACCGATTAATGTACAAGAAATAATAGGTTGGTGAAATTGGAACTGATCAAGGATGCCTTCAAGACCTGCGAAGAAAGCAATGATCAGAACTAAAATAATAGAGATAATAGACATGTTTAGTTCCTTTCGTTTTACTGAACGTTAGCTTTTTTGATTAAATCGAACAAATCAGCTCTAGAGTCATTTGGTACTTTACGAACGTCAAATTTGACTCCCAAATCACGTAGTTTTTCAAAGGTTTCAACGTCTTTTTTATCCATTGACAACACTTTGTTAACCATTGTTTTACCAGTTGAATGTGCCATTGAGCCAACATTGACTGTATCAATAGCAACGCCACCTTCAACCACAGCAAGAAGATCTTCTGGGTTTTCAAATAGTAAGAAAGCATGTGTGTCACCAAAACGTGGGTCTTTGGCAATCTCAATCATTTTAGATATTGGGATAACGTTGGCTTTCACGCCATTTGGTGCAGCTTGACCAATCAATTGTTTACGCAAATCATCTTTAGCAACAGCGTCAGAAACAACAATGATACGGTCTGCTTTAGATTCCGGTGTCCAAGCAGTCGCAACTTGACCGTGTAGTAAACGTGTATCAATACGGACAAGATTAATTTTAATCTTACCATCACCGATGACAGTACCTTCAGGAATAGCAGCTGCAGCGACTGTTTCAGCTGGTGCAACTGTTGCTGTTTCTTCAGGTTGGAGCGCTTCAGGTAAAATTCTAATCCCGTCTTTCGCTTCCTTGAGAATGTTGGCAACGACTTTTTCTAAGCCAGCGTCAGCATCCATCATACGTTCAGTGTATGCTTGAATTAGCATTGGCAAATTCAAACCTGTGATAATAGCGATGTTGCGATCTGGATTTTCACCCAGAACAGCACTTGCTTGGTTAAATGGTGACCCACTCCATAAATCCGCAAGCACCAAAATCTCATCATCAGCGTCGAATGTCGCGATGGCTGCGTCAATTTTAGCACGCAAGTCATCAGGACCTTCACTAGGCATGAAAGTGACCGTTTGGACTTTTTCTTGCTCACCGAAAATCATTGAACCTGATTGATGGATACCCTCGGCAAATTCGCCGTGGCTCGCAATTACGATTCCGATACTCAAATTTGAGTTCCTCCTTATAAGAAATTGTAAATAAAAAATTATTACACTCTATTATGCTCTTATCATAAATGGTTTGTCAAGTCAAAAGGTGGAAACGGTTTCTTTGTCATGAAATTGTATTATTACAGACTATTCTAGAAGATAAGGAAATAGTTTTGGCAAAAATAAACCTGTTTTTCTCTAGCTATATTGGCAAAAATGTTATAATATAGCTATAAAAAAAATTAGAATCTGAGTAGGAAAATACCATGAGAATCCAGCAATTAAAATACATCATCAAAATCGTTGAAACTGGCTCTATGAACGAGGCCTCAAAGCATTTATTTGTAACACAGCCGTCACTTTCAAATGCAGTAAGAGAGCTAGAAGAAGAAATGAATATTAAAATTTTTACCCGTTCAACACGAGGCATTACATTGACCTCAGACGGCGTAGAATTTTTATCTTATGCCAGACAAATTGTAGAGCAGACAGAGCTTTTAGAGGAGCGCTATAAATATAATCGAGAGAAAAAGGAATTATTTGCCGTTTCTGCGCAACATTATGCCTTCGTTGTGGAAAGTTTTGCGAGCATTTTACGCGAAAACGATATGCGTAATTATGAGTTGATTTTGCGAGAGACTCGGACACATGAAGTGATTGATGATGTGCGTGATTTTCGCTCAGAAATTGGTGTTTTATATCTCAATGATTTTAATCGTGACGTCTTAACCAAGCTGTTTTTGGATAACAATCTTGAGTTTACACCGCTATTTCAGGCAGTACCGCACGTGTTCATTTCTAAGCACCATCCACTCGCCAATAAAACATCAGTCACACTAGACGAAATGGCTGAGTTTCCGTATCTGAGCTATGAGCAGGGTGAGCGTAATTCTTTTTACTTTTCTGAAGAGATTTTGTCGACAGCTAGACATGACAAATCTATCGTTGTATCCGACCGTGCGACCTTATTTAATTTACTCATCGGTCTTGACGGCTACACCATTTCTACGGGTATTTTGAACAGCGATTTGAATGGCGACGATATTTTCAGCGTACCGCTGCAGGTGGATGAGAAGATTGAGATAGGGTATATTTGCCACAAAAAAGGTCTATTAACAGAACTCGGTCAACGATTTTTGAAAGAACTTAAAGCTAAGGTTTGATGATTTAGGAAGGTGAGAAAATGCCTGAAACGATTTTTTCAAAACAGGATATAAGGCGGTATTTGATCCACCATTTTGGGTTAGATGAACTAGATGCGTATGGTGACGGAAAATCAGGTATTCTATCATATATTAGGAAAGTGACTAGCCTGCAACAAGACCCACTCAATATAGTAGGAACAAATATTGATATTATTTTAGCAAGTCGATTCTCAGATTATAGTCCTGATATCTTGGCTGATCTGCTTTATCAGGATGAGGTATTGATAGAGGGTTTCGATAAGGAGGCATGCCTTTTTTCGCGTGATGAGTGGGGTAAGTTTGCTTTTGCTCGAGAACAACAGGCAGCGGGTAATCTTAAAACGCTAAGTTATCGAGATCAAGAGACAGCACTATTTTACTTGGATGAGGTGACGGAGATTTTACAACAGAGCTCAGTACCGATTTCATCTCAAGATTTGAACTTTGGTAAACTTACTGATAGTAGTTGGGGAAGTTCAAATTTGGGTAATGTGGTCCTCTATCATCTTTGGTGTCAAGGAAAGGCAATTATTGCTGAAAGAAAAGAGCGCCGTAAACTTTATATGCATTTTGAAAAAGCTAAGGGCTTGGAAAATTTGCCAACATTTAAGTTGGAAATAGACTTTATAGACTGGTTCATTTATCGAAGATTGTCTGGTCTAGGGGTGTATTGGTTGAGGTCTGGTGCTGGGTGGCTAAGTCGGCATACGAAAGAGCGTAAGGCAGTTATTTCGCGTTTCGTAGCGCAAGGAAAAGTTGTTAAGATTACGGTGACAGATATGAAAGAGGCACTGTATTTGACAATAGATAACTATCAGCGGTTATTGGCAGTTAAGGATATGCCGATTAACACTGAACGAGTCAGATTTATTGCGCCATTAGATAATATCATCTGGGATCGAAAATTTGTCAAGGAGATTTTTGACTTTGAGTACATTTGGGAAGTTTACAAGCCAGAAAAATTACGGCAGTATGGCTATTATGTTTTGCCTATTCTTTTAGGCGATAAATTGATAGCCAGATTTGAACCAGATCGTGATAAGACACGTCAAGATACTTTGCAAATTAAAAAGATTTGGTTTGAGTCAGAGGACTACCAAACTCCTGAGATTGCAGCGATGATTGCAGCTGAAGTTCAGCGTTATAATTGTTTGCTGCCTAGAAAATAGGGCCAGTTAATAAAATGCGTCTGGTCGTATGAAATATTATAAAAATTAATAGAAAGATGTGGAATAGAAAATGGAAAAAAGTAGAACAGAGGCTTTTACAGTTCGAGCGTTGGTAAAAGATTTGGGTGAATCTTTTAGTAGCGAAGAATGCGTCTGGGTATATGAAACACTAAAAAAATAGTAGAAAGATGTAGAATAGAAAATGGAAAAAAGTAGAACAGAGGCTTTTACAGTTCGAGCGTTGGTAAAAGATTCGGGCGAATCTTTTAGTAGCGAAGAATGCGTCTGGGTATATGAAACACTAAAAAAATAGTAGAAAGATGTAGAATAGAAAATGGAAAAAAGTAGAACAGAGGCTTTTACAGTTCGAGCGTTGGTAAAAGATTCGGGCGAATCTTTTAGTAGCGAAGAATGCGTCTGGGCATATGAAATAATAAAAAAATAGTAGAAAGATATGGAATAGAAAATGGAAAAAAGTAGAACAGAGGCTTTTACAGACGCCGTCATTGCCATTGTCATGACGATTTTAGTATTAGAATTTCCGCATGTTCATGGCCCTACCTTTGCGGATTTGGTTGTACTGAAAGATATTTTTCCGGCTTATGTCATTAGTTTTATCTTCTTGGTCATTTATTGGAGTAATCATCACCATATTTTTCAAATGGTTGAAAAAGTGAGCGGACAGACACTTTGGTGGAACAATGCCTTTATCTTTTTAATAACGCTCTTGCCATTTACGACCAATTGGTTAGGGGATAACATTTGGGCACATGACCCTGAAATACTTTATGCCGCTTTATTTTTATTGGCTAATTTGACGTGGTTATTTATGATTAAAAACTTAGTTAAAGTCAACGCCCACAATGCTTGTGTGACAAAAATATTAGGAGACTATAGGAAGTCTTACCGAACGTTACTTTTAAATGCTTTGGCTTTAGTAGCTGCCTTTTTTATCCCAATCGGTGGTCTTATAATTAATGTTTTATCTTTCCTACTTTGGATTGTACCAGACAAACGAATTGAAAAAATTAAAAATAAGTAATATTTAAAAATGTAGTTGTTTATAAAAAGAAAATCATCCTACTTCTTGAGGATGATTTTTTTTAAAAACAGCATATTCTTACACAATTTTTTATGCTTTATTTCAGAAAATATGATAAACTTAATGTAAGGACTTTGGCAGACGTTAGACGCCTAAAAGTGAAAAATTAAAACAGCTATTGGTTAATCCAGCCAACTCATCAACATAAAATCTTGTCTGTTGCGTTGACAATTGAATGAAATGCCAGTGTAGATCAAGTTTTAAGATTTTCAACCTGAAATCGTAGAAAGAGCGTTAGGTACATGATTAAAATATTCGGTAAATTACGTTACCACTGGCAACCAGAATTGTCCATCACGATAACTTATTGGTGTTTGTCAATTGCACCTATCTTTATCAGCTTAGCTCTATTATATGAAAATACCAAAATCTCAAGATCTTCATTTATTTTATTTATTATTTTTATCGTTTTGGTTTGGATTGGATTTCAACGCTATTTTGAAATTTCGGAAGATAAAGATTTACTATTGTCACGTGGTTTAGTACCAGGTTATGCAGGTAAGACAGTGATTTCTAGTATCTCGATGATAAAAATTAGCAAACGCGCTATTATTATTTATACCAATCGCAATGTTAAGGGTAAGATTTTTTATATGAGAAAATGGCCCAAAAAATATTTTGTGGATACCTTGACAATCAATCCCTACTTTCAAGGAGAAGTTGAATTGATCGGACATATCGACCATTATTTTGACAGCTACTCTAATGACAAGAAAAGTAAACTTAGCAAAATATAAAACAGCACAGACTAGCTATGCTGTGATATCAGTATTCTTTAACAACGATGGCTTTTGTTGGACATTCTTTAGCGGCTTGGACAAGACTTGGATCAGGTGCAAGGTCAAGTATAGTATCATCCGTATCAAATCGAACTAAACCATCAACATCGTAGTCAAAAATAGGATTATAAGTGTGGCAGAGGCCACAAGCAATGCATTGCTCAGGAAGTATTTGAATAATCATACTACTAGTATAACAGAGAAAGGACATCATGACTAAGAAAAACGAACCATGGAATAATGAAGTTTATGGTGCCATGCAAGAATCGCGTGGTGAGTTGCCACCTAAACGATCAGCTAAAAAAAATGAGGTATCTACCAATTTTTTAACTTTTTTAGTAGTGCTTTTATTTATGATCATTGGTGGTATTGTTGTGATTATTGTCTGGAATAATCGACTAGTTGACAATACTAAAATATCGTCAAGTTTTTATACCAGTAAATCTAGCGTGTCAAAAGCTACATCTGCTAGCCAATCAAGTGCAGCAACAGAAGATAAATCATCTGATTCTAAAACAGCTGAATCGAGTTCGACAGTGGCTGGAGAGACGACTACTGTTGAAGCAGGCGAAGGTCTTTATTCAATCGCGGCTAGAACAGGTGTAGATGCCCAAACCATTGCCAAGGCTAACGGTATGACCGTTGAGAATTGGTATGCAAATCCAGGAGATGTCATTAAGTTAAAATGAATTTAAAAGAGATTAGAATTGCAATTGACGGTCCAGCCTCTAGTGGTAAATCAACAGTCGCTAAGATTATCGCTAAAGACTTTGATATTATCTATCTAGACACGGGTGCAATGTACCGTGCAGCAACTTACGTTGCCTTATCTAACGAGTTAGATGACGATTTTGAAAAAATTATTACCATCTTAAAAGAGAATCCAATTTCTTTTGGGACATCTTCAGAAGGCCAGCTGGTTTATGTCGGTGAAGTAGATGTGACGCATGCTATTCGTCAAAATGATGTGACCAATGCCGTATCTAGGATTTCGGCGATTCCTGAAATTCGTGCGTATCTCGTTGATGCACAGCGTGAGATTGCAAGTCATGGTGGTATCGTTATGGACGGTCGCGATATCGGAACTGTTGTGTTGCCAGATGCTGAACTCAAAATCTTTTTGGTTGCTTCCGTCGAAGAACGTGCAGAACGCCGCTATAAGGAGAACTTGGCAAAAGGCATTTTAACTGATTACGAGCAATTGAAGTTTGAGATAGCTGAGCGAGACCGTAAAGATTCCACACGAGAGGTCAGCCCGCTCAAACAAGCAGATGATGCAATTCTAATTGATACGACTGGAATGGGCATTGCAGCAGTAGTTTCTAAAATTAAAAGTTTTGTTAAATAATTCTGATTTATTTCAGTTTTTTTTTTACATTTGCTCAGGAATTTGATAAAATAAAGGAATGGACCAACGAATAAAATTAAGAATCGAATATTTACGTGCTAATCTCAGATATCTTAATGATGTCGAATTAGCAGAGTATAATCGACTAACAGGGCAACATTTAACGCATCAGCAACAACATCAAGCTCATCAACAATCGCATCAGACATACCAAGCAAGTCAGCCAATGCAGTCTGAGCAAGCCTATCATTCTTCTCAATCCTATCACCAAGCACCAAATTTTGAGTCGAACAGCAGTTCTGATGGCTATAATAAACATCACCACCCACGCCCAAGTAAAAAGCCAAAAAACAAGAAAAAACGTAAAAAAGTAAGTTTTTGGAAAAAATTATGGCGCTTTCTTTTGCTTGTCATCGTTTTGATGATTGGTTTCTTTATCTATGGTTATCATAGAGGTAAAAGTAAAGCACCGGAAGGGTTGAAAACGGAGAAATTTTCAGGTCAGAAAACGCCATCTGGTGCAACCAATATCTTGATATTGGGGACAGACCAACGCGATTTTCAAACAACAGGGGATGCACGAAGTGACTCTATCATGGTCATGCAAGTCAATGCCAAGGATAATAAAGTCAAGCTTGTGAGCTTTATGCGTGATACTTTAGTTTATCAGCCAGGTGTCAGCCAATACGGGGCTGATACTAAAATCAATGTGGCTTATAACATTGGTGAACAAGATAATCATCAAGGTGCCGAATATATGCGTGAAGTCTTGAAGAAAAACTTTGATATTGATATTCAATATTATGCTTTGGTTAACTTCAATAGTTTTGCGACAGTCATTGATTCGCTCTATCCTATGGGCGTTAAAATTGATGCTAAATTTTCAACGATAGACGGAGAGACTGTCAAATCAGTTGATGTGCCTGACGATTTGAATTGGACGCCAGAACATCAAAATCCGATTCAAAAAATTAAGGTAAGACCACAGCGGATGGATGGTCGAACCTTATTGAACTATGCACGTTTTCGTAAAGATGACGAGGGCGACTTCGGTCGGACAAAACGTCAACAGCAAGTGATGCAAGCCATTATGTCAGGCGTTAAGAGTCCGTTGACCCTTTTCACAGGCAGCTCAGCTTTAGGCACTATCAAAGGTGTGACCTCAACTAATGTCAGTGACTTCTTTATGTTGACACATGCGCCAGGCTTGGCTTTAGATGCAGCCAAGGGAATTGAAAGCTATACAGTACCAGAAAATGGTGATTGGGTTGATGCTCTAGATCAATATGGTGGTTCAGGTTTACTGATTGATTTTGACAAATATCAAGCTAAGTTAAAAACTTTGTTGGGCTAATATCAGCATTGTTAACCAACTCAAAAAGTCTAGCTAAACGCTAGGCTTTTTGAGTATGGTAGCAGTAGTAAAATATGTAAGCAATCAAAAAGCCTGTCAAGTTAATGACAGGCTTTGATGAGGTTAACCTTTATCAGCTCCAGCAGTAATGCCATTGACATAGAATTTTTGCATGAAGATGAAGAGTAGGGTAATCGGAATAGCGATAATCACACAACCTGCGATAAACTGTGTAAAGTAGGTTGTAGCTGAACCTTTGGAGTTAAAGACCATGGTATAAAGACCGTAGGCAATAGTAAATGATTTTGAATCATTGTTACCTAGGATAATACCTGAAAAGATAAAGTCTGTCCAAGGCGCAATGAAAGCCATTAAGGCAGTGTAGACAATAATTGGTTTTGAAAGCGGTAAGGTGATGTTGGTAAAGACCTGCCATTTGTTGGCACCATCAATTTTAGCGGCCTCATCAATTGATGGCGGAATGGTATCAAAGAAACCTTTAGCGATGTAGAAAGCGAGACCAGCACCCCCTGCGTAAACCATAACCAAACCACCGATACTTAACATATTAAAAGATTTCAAGATGTAGTATAAGGCAATCATCGACATGAAACCAGGAAACATGCCCAGCACTAAAGCGATTTGTAAGAAAGGTTTACGAAAGGCAAATTTCAAACGTGAGAGCACATAACTCATCATGATGATAATGAGTGTTGAAATGATTGTCGATAGAACAGACACAATCAAAGTGTTAACCAACCAGTTAACAAATGGAAAGACACCATTTTCATTTTTAAGGAGTGACACATAGTTATCAATTGTAAAATTATCAGGAATAATCGTGTCTACGAAACCTGTTGAGTTTTTAGTAAAGGACACGAGGACAATCCAGACAATCGGGAAGAGCCATACGATTGCAAGGAATATCAGTAAAACGTAGCGTCCGACTAATGATAAGAGACGTTGATGTGCATAAGATTTCATAATTTACCCCTCCTTAAATGCATTAGTACGACGATAAGCGATAAGTGAAATGCTGGCATTGACGATAAAGATTAAGATACCGAGTGCAGCAGCGACGTTGTATTGTTGCGTTTGACCAAAGACCAGTTTGTAGAGCCAAGTTACCAGCAAGTCTGTCTCACCAGCTGAATTATAGTTGGCATTCATCGGCCAGCCACCCGTTAAGAGATAGATGACGTTGAAATTGTTGATATTTCCGATGAATTGTTGAATTAAGGCTGGGGTCATCACAAACAGAATTTGTGGGAAAGTGATTGACTTGAAGATTTTAAAGCTATTAGCCCCATCAATACGTGCGGCTTCAATTTGATCTTGCGGTAAGTTTTGGATGATCGCAGTTGAGGTTAACATGGATACAGGAATCCCAATCCACATATTAACAACAATAACGGTAGCACGTGAGACCCAAGCATTTGAGTCTGTTGTGATGAATTTAATCGGCTCAGAGATGATGTGCCAATCCATGAGCAGGTTATTCAAGGCACCTTGCGTGTTAAGGAATTGCGCCATCAAAAGTAAAGTGACAAATTGTGGTACTGCAAAGACGATAACGAAGATTGTCCGCCACATCCCTTTGCCTTTGATCCCTTTTGACTCGATTAGCATAGCAAGTAGCACACCACCGAGAAAAGTGGTCGCAGTCGCAAGGACTGCCCAGATGAGTGTCCAAATTAAGACAGGGAAGAATGTCCCAGCCAAGTTACCAGAGAGAATTTGCCCAAATGATGTCAACCCAGTCCAAGAAAAGGCAATGGCATGCTCTTTATTATAGTTAGTGAATGCCATCGTAATCATGTAAAGCGTTGGTAAAATGGTAAAGAGAAAGACACCTAAGAGTGGGACAGCCATCAAGGTTTTGTGCAAGTTGCTATCCAAAAGTGACGCTAATTCTTCTTTATTACTTGGAATGTGCTGACCTGTCTGTGTCAAATAAACCAAGTGTTTGTTTGACTTGTAATTTTGGATGAAGAGGACGACGAAAGCTGCAATAATAAGTATCGCAAGGACACCCCAAAGTAAGATAATGACTGAATTGTCAGGCTGAATCGTGACAGGGATCCCATCTTTATCAAGTCCTGTTGTCATCTTCTTATTAGGTCCAAGTGTTGTCAAAAGCGACAAAGCACTGATACCACTAAAAGCAAGCCAACCTAGAAAGGCAATTTCTAATAACAAGAACATGGCGCCTTTGGCAAACTGTTTGTGCTTGAGCTGGTTGAATCCCATGATGAAGAAGGTCAGCTTTTCGGCACTTCCGGCATTCCAGACATCTCGGATAGACAGATGACGTTCAGCTTCCGAAACGATGGATTCTGCATTAATTTTTCTTTTTTTAGCCATAATGTTTCTTCCTAATTTTAAGTTAGTGAAATGAATTGAATAAGACCGAGCCCGCATGGCGGGCTGATAGAGATTAGCACTAGGCTAACCTAAAGTATAAAAAGTTAGTTTGACCTAACTCTTTATGAATGTTTTATCATGAATCGAATGTATTATTTGTTGATGTCTTTAGCAAATGTTGCCAATTGTGCTTTGTAGTCAGCCTCTTTGATTTGACCAGTATAAGCACCATTGATAAGCGGTGTTGCTTTGTCCCAGAAGATAGACATTTGTGCTAATTTAGGCATCAAAGTTGAGTGACCAGTTTGTGCCATTGTGATAACTGTTTTAGTCAAGTCTGAAGCTTGAACATCTGCATTTTCTTGTGCTTTAGTATTTGTTGGTACGAGACCTTGATCTTTAAAGAGAACAAGTTGTGCAGCTTCAGAAGTGAGGTAAGCTGCGAGTTTTTGTGCGCCGGCTTGGTCAGGTGCTTTAGAGTTAACAGCGATTGATTTAATACCAAGGAAGGCTTGCATTTGTTTTTCTTCCCCACCGATATTGATCGTTGGGTATGGTGCTACTGCCATGTTGTCGCCAAGAACTTCTTTAACTGAAGTAGATGACCAAGGGCCGTCAATGATAGCAGAGACTTTACCAGATTTCAATTGGTTAAGTGTGTTATCTGTATTCATGACACCTTTGTTAGATTTTTGAGCGGCAAACCATTTCATAGCATTGACACCTTTGTCTGAGTCGACGGACATATCGCCAAGTGTTTCACCATTTTCACCATAAAGTGTTGTACCTGCAGAGAAGAAGATAGGGTATACATTGTATGGTACAGCGAAATTTGTGCCAAGTACGCCTTTAGATGTTAAAGTGTCCCAAGATTTCACATCATCAGCAGTGAGTTTTGATTTATCATAGTAGATGAATTGTGATTGTTCTTCGTAAGGAAGGGCGTAAGTTTTACCTTTGTAGTTAACGGCGTCAAAAGCAAGTTCACTGTTTTCTGATTTGGACACATCAGCGTATTTAGGTGCGATTTCATTGATATAGCCTTTTTCTGCCATATCGCCTAATTGATCATGAGGGACTTGGAAAACATCTCCATATTTTGCCGGGTCTTTAGCGATGTCGGTTTTGGCATTTGAGGCACCAGAGTTGTTTGCTTTAACGTCAACTTTGATGTCCTTGTTTTCTTTTACAAAGTTAGCGACGATTTCATCGTAAGCTTTCTTTTGCTCAGTATCAACGTAGAGACGGATTGTTTTGCCATCTGTTTTAGACTTCGAGCCCCCATCAGATGATTTTGATGAGCCACAAGCAGCGAGTGCGATTGCTGCAGTTCCAAGGATTGCTGTTGAGAGCAAAGCTTTTTTCCAAGTTTTCATAGTTAATCCTCCATCGCTTTTATGAAAGCGTTTTTATTTTACATCTCTATTATGCAACCGTTTGTTTGAAAAGTCAAGCATTATTTTGATTTTTTTGTAAACTGCTATTATTAGTGGAATTATACGAAATATCCCATATCTATTAAGGTTGTCACATTTTTTAATACCAAGAAATGCCGACTATTAAACACGAATTAATAAATTGTTGAGCAATATATATGCAAACGTTTGCAAATTATCTTTATTATGTTAAACTATTTTTGAAAGCAGTTTAACATCTTATTTTTTAGATAAATAGAGGAGAACATGATTATGAACTTATCAGCCATTTACCATCGCCCTGAATCAGAATATGCCTATCTCTACACAGCAAGCGAAATGCGCGTCCGTGTTCGCACAGCTTTAGATGATATTGCCAAAATCGTCATTGTATCAGGCGATCCTTATGAGACGTTAAATGGTGTTTGGCAAAAAGAGCCAGATGTTGAAATGACACGAGGACTTGCGACAGAAACGCATCAATACTGGGAGGCAAAGCTCTATGCGCCACACAATCGTTTGAATTACGGTTTTAATATTACAGGACTTGATGGAGAAGTACTTTTCTATGGGGATCAAGGCTTTGAACCGTTAATTGATGAAGCGTCGGATACAAAGGACGCTCTCATGGGCTCGAATGTCTATTTCAAAATGCCTTATTTCCAAGAAATTGATCGTTTTAAAGCACCTGAATGGGTCAAGAAAACCATTTGGTACCAGATTTTTCCTGAGCGCTTTGCGAATGGTGACTCGTCAAATGATAATGAGGGGACACTTCCTTGGAATCCAGATGATCATCCAACACGTGAGGCTTTTTATGGTGGTGACCTACGTGGTGTGATTGATCACTTAGATCATTTGGTCGATTTAGGCATCAATGGCATTTATTTCAATCCGATTTTTGAGGCACCAACCAATCATAAGTATGACACAAGAAACTATTTAGAAATCGACCCGCATTTTGGGACGAAAGCTGATTTTAAAGAATTAGTTGATAAGGCGCATGCGCGTGGCATTAAAATCATGTTAGATGCTGTTTTTAATCATATAGGGGATGAAAGTCCAGAATGGTTGGATGTGTTGGAAAATGGTAAGCAATCTAAGTATGCTGATTGGTTTCACATTCATTCTTGGCCAATTACGACGACACCAAAAAGCGAATATGACGATGATTCAAATTATGAAACCTTTGCCTTTACGCGCCACATGCCTAAACTCAATACAGCTAATCCCGAAGTTCAAGATTATTTATTAGAGATTAGTACCTATTGGATTCGTGAATTTGGTATTGATGCTTGGCGAATTGATGTGGCAAATGAAGTGGATCATCATTTCTGGAAAAGATTTTACAAGACAGTCACTGCCATTGAACCAGACTTTTATATTCTAGGTGAAATTTGGACAAGTGCACAGCCGTGGCTCAATGGCGATGAGTTCAATGGTGTGATGAACTATGCCTTTACGGGGTCAATTATTGATTATTTTGCCAAGAGAAAAATATCAGCAGATAAACTTATCAGCAATCTCAATGTCCAACTCATGCTCAATCGGGATCAAACCAATCAAATGATGTATAATTTATTAGATTCTCACGATGCACCACGTGTTCTCAGTCTTGCTAATGGTGATAAAGACATTGTCAAACAAATGTATGCCTTTATGTTCCTGCAACAAGGCACACCGGATATCTACTATGGCAGTGAGTACGCCATGACTGGCGATAATGACCCTGATAATCGTAAACCGATGGAGTGGCGACCTGATAAGCAGGATCAGGATATGTATGCCTTCATGAAGGCTTTAATCCAACTTCGTAAAGACCAGTTGGCGGTTCTTGTTGATGGCGATTTGGCTTGGCGTGTTGAGGGAGATATTGTGAGCTTTACGCGTAGTCTATTAGGTACTCGATTAACAGCTACTTTCAATGCGAGTGTGGCAACTTATGAGATGTCAATTGATAAAGGTCAAGTGATTTTTGCTAATCATTTGAGTGATGGCATCTTAGAACCTAAAGGATTTGTTGTTATTTTAGAAAGTGAGACCGTCTAATGGCAGTAGATACATCAAAAACACTTAGAGGACAAGTTATTTATTCGATTTTTCCACGTAATTTCAGTGCGGCTGGTACATTTGCAGCGATTGAGCCTGAGCTCGACCGCATCAAGGCACTAGGCACTGACATCATCTGGCTCATGCCGATTCATCCGATTGGGAAAGTCAATCGTAAGGGGGCTCTCGGCTCACCCTATGCGATTCAGGACTATCGTGAAGTCAACCCAGAGTATGGCACAAAAGCCGATTTCGTACAGTTGACTGAGGCGATTCACGCGAGAGGTATGAAAGTCATTATTGATGTCGTTTATAACCATACCTCGCCTGATTCTTGGCTCATCCAGCATCATCCCGAGTGGTTCTATCGTAAGCCTAACGGAGATTTTGGCAACAAGACTGGGGATTGGACGGATGTCAAAGACTTGGATTATAGTCTGAGCCATGACCTCTGGGAGTATCAAATTGAAACCCTTCAGATGTGGGCAGAATTTGTGGATGGTTTTCGATGTGATGTCGCATCTCTTGTTCCGCTAGATTTCTGGCTTGAGGCACGTCAAGCTGTGGCTAAAGTACGCCCTGATGCAGTCTGGTTATCCGAATCGGTGGAAGAAAGTTTCGTCAGCTATAACAGAAGTCAAGGTCAAACCGCACTTTCAGAATCTGAGATTTTTCAAGCCTTTGATATGGCTTATGACTATGATGTTTTTGAGATTTTTAACGGTGTTTTAACAGGCAAACGCAGTTTAGCAGATTATGCTGAGGCGCTGACACGTCAAACCGTCATTTATCCGGATAATTATATCAAGATGCGTTATCTGGAAAACCATGATAATTTCCGTGCCGCAGCCTTGATTTCTGACCCTGAAAAACTCGCAACTTGGACAGCTTTCATCTATTTTCAACAAGGCACAACACAACTTTATGCCGGCCAAGAAGTGCATGCCAAACACATCCCAAGTCTTTTTGACGCGGACAAGGTGGACTGGCAAACTGGCCTTGATCAGAGTGACTATCTGGCAAGATTAGCAGAGATTACCTCAGCAGAAATTTTTAAGACTGGCTATTACACGATTAAAGCAGATGGTCAAGCACTGATTGGCAAATATGTTTTAGGAGATGAGATAATCGTTGGTCTTTTCCCAGTTCAGGGTATTGGCATTACACATCTCAATGGCAAGTATGAAGATTTGCTGACAGGTGATATTGTTCAGAGTAACAATGGCAAGGTCGCCTTTCATCAGGCGATGATTTTGAAAGAAATTTAATTGTGTAGCAACTATTGAACATAGTCGTCAAAAATGACGGCTATGTTTTTGCTATTTAGACTAAAAGTTGATTATTGTCAGTAAACCATGGTAGAATTGAAAAAACGAATGTACAAAATTCAAGGATAATTATTGGGGAATCA
Source organism: Pseudolactococcus chungangensis CAU 28 = DSM 22330 (assembly GCF_002441885.1). Lineage (GTDB taxonomy): Bacteria > Bacillota > Bacilli > Lactobacillales > Streptococcaceae > Pseudolactococcus > Pseudolactococcus chungangensis. The sequence goes on from NZ_JXJT01000007.1 coordinate 80,898, forward strand.
AGCATGGTATCAATCAAAGAAATAGCAAAATATACGGGAGCTAGCCCGACAACGGTTTCAAACGTGATTCATGGTAGAACGGGGAAAGTCTCTCGGGAAAAATTTCAACAGATTCAAGCCGCACTCGAGAAGTTTAATTATAGCGAGCAGATGGCTGGACGTATCTTGGCTAACAACGGGTCTCGTATTATCGGTCTCATTATTCAAGATAATATTGGTTTAATGGATCGAGAATTTAGCAACCCCTATGTTGGGGAATTAACACAAGCCATTGAATATCATGTACGTAAGCAAGGGTATTATTTGATGTATCATAAATCTCAATCTTTTGATGAAAGTTTGCGGATGATGCAGTCTTGGCAGATGGAGGGCGTGATTTTGTCAGGGTTTCAACCGCGTGAGATTGCGCAATGGTATCAGTACCTCAAGACACCGGCTGTTTTTTTAGATGTTTTTCAAGATGAAACGGTTGATGTGGCAGCTGAAATCTGCAATGTCGGGCTTGATGATAAAGTGGCAGCTGCCAAGATGACGGCATATCTGATACAAGCAGGTCATAAGGAAATTGCCTTTTTATCACGTGGTAAACCAGAGAGATGGCAAGGCGTTGACGCACAACGTCGAGATGGTGTCTTACAAAAAATGGCAGACCATGGTTTGTCAACCTCAAGTGTTTGTCAGGGTTTGCCTAACTATTTTTCTGATATAGAAGAATGGATAGACGCCTATATTCAGCGTCAATTTGATGGGAAAACAGCTTTATTTTTTGCATCAGATTTGTTAGCAGCGCTTGCTTTATCTCGTATTCAAGCCGCAGGTTTGACAATACCTAATGATATTTCAATTGTCGGATTTGACGGCAATATTTTGAGTCGATTTGCCTCACCAAAATTAACCACCATTGCCCAAGATGTGAATTTGAAAGCCGAGAAGGCGCTAACAATGCTATTTCAGAAAATTAATTTAGAACCTATTCTAGTGCATAATATCCAGATATCAGGCACCTTGATTGAAGGAAATACTGTCAAACAGCTCATATCTAAATAGTCTACAAAGTATTTATTCCTGATGATAATGTTCATTGGGGATTTTTTGATAATCATTAAAAACAATATTTTAACCTGAAAACGCTTGCAATTTATTTTAAAGTGTGATATGATTAGCTAAAGGTGTTACGAAACACTTGTTGTATCTAGGACATTGTTCGTTTGTCTGGATAGTGCATGAAATATGAGGATATGCAGTTAAATTATCATCAATTAGTGCATCGTTATTATTTTTTTGTTAATAGGTGTTGCGTAACACCTATTGGAGAACAAATCAGTTGATACTTGAAAAGGAGAAATTCAAGATGGCAAATTGTAAGAAAAAATTGGTTTCAGCTCTTATGTTGGGCACAGCTGTTTTAGCATTTACAGCTTGTGGCAATAAAGACGATGCTGCGTCGACAACTAAGGATGGCAAACTTATCATCACTTTAGGGCGACAAACGACTGCAGACCCTAAGTTACCTAAAGGTGATACTTACGAATCAAACGCTTACACACGAGCAGTTGATAAAAAATTTAATGTTAAAATCAAAGATAAATTTGAAGCTAATGGTGATGACTATACGCGACAAGTATCACTTGCTATCGCTTCAGGTGACATTCCAGATATGATGGTCGTATCTCGTGATGAGATGAAAGAGCTGTATGAAAACGATTTGATTGAAAATATGACGGATATTTACAAAAAGAAAGCCAGTAAAGGGATTAAAGAAGCTTACGAGTCTTACAACAATCGGCCGCTTGAAGATGGTACCTTTGATGATAAGCTCATGGGCTTACCTGCAACTGCTGGAGATTTAGGACCTTCGCTTTTCTGGATTCGTGACGACTGGGCGCAAAAACTCGGACTTAAACTTGATGCAGATGGTAATGGGGCGATTACAATCAATGAGTTACATGATACAGCTAAAGCGTTTTCGGAACAGAACCCTGGTGGGACAGCTAAAAACACAGGTTTGGCCTTGGCACCGACATTAATATCAGCCAACTATGGCGGCTCAGCTTACACATCAATGGGCATTGGGGATGCCTTGGGAGCTCATCCTGGTTTTTGGCTGACTGGTGACGATGGGAAAGTCGTTAATGGTACCGTGAGTAGTCAAACCAAAGAACTTTTAGCCTTGCTCAATGGTTGGTATAAAGAAGGCATATTAGACAAGCAATTTGGCACAAGAACATGGGATGATATATCAGCCATGGTTGTCAATGGAGAAACAGGTATTATTCCTGGACCATGGCATATTCCAGATTGGCAATTATTTCAGACCAAAGAAAAAAATAAAGAAGCTAGCTTTAAAGCCTATGCTCTTGAAAATGCAGCAGGCAAGGTTACGACCATTCAAAATAATCCAACAGGTAATTTTGTTGTTGTCCGTAAGGGGTTTAAAAAACCTGAACTTGCCATGAAAATCATTAATTTTATCTATGATGAAACGCGTAATGATGCAACAGCAGCGACAGATTATCCAGAGATTGCTGATTACCGTGCAACAGCAGTAGATGGCACATCACGTCCCTTTAATATCGAGATTAATCCGTCAACAGAGCTTTTAGAAACAGTATCTGATGCGCAAGCTGTTTTAAATGGAAAAAAATCAGCAGATACTGTTAAATACCCAGATACACGCACACTCATTACAACACTTGAAACCTATCTAAAAACCCCAGCAACTGCTAGTTCGACAGATTGGGCAACATACACTTCTCGAATTATCGGAGTTAATGATGTAATGGTCAAAGTTAGAAATGAAGGTATCTTTTCGGAAACTGAGTCACCTTATTTTGGTACGACGAAAACACTTGAAGAAAAAGGTGCAGATTTGGATAAATTACGCGAAGAGACCTTTATGAAAATGGTGACAGGTGCAAAACCAATCTCTGACTTCGACAGTTTTGTGAAACAATGGTACAAACAAGGTGGCACAGCTGTTACTAAGGAAGTCCAAAAAGAAGTAGACGCTAAAAAATAAGGTGGATGCCTAGAATTGGAGAAGTAATGGCTACAAATCAAGACCTATCGCTAGCAACTAGCCAAGAATCAAAAAAACAGCCCATGCCGAATCGTGAACGAAAAAATCAGGTCATGTTTCATTTGATGATGATTCCAGGACTCTTATTCTTGATCATCTTTACCTATGTGCCGATGGCAGGGGTTGCCATGGCTTTTCAAAATTATATTCCTGCCAAAGGTTTACTAGGGTCTCATTGGATTGGATTGGCACACTTCCAACGCTTGTTTTCACTACCAGATGTTGGCTTGTTATTTCGCAATACAATCGTGATAGCACTTGGTAAAATAATGATTGGAACAGTCTTATCAATCATATTTGCCATTTTGTTAAATGAAATTAGAGTGATTTTTCTAAAAAAATCAGTGCAGACTATTGTTTATCTACCTCATTTTCTATCCTGGGTTGTCCTATCCGCAGTTGTGATGAACATGTTCAATTTAGACGGTTCTATCACCCAAATGTTGGAAGCGATTGGGTTGAAAAACTTGAACTTTCTAGGTTCTAATAAACTCTTTCAGCCCTTGTTGGTTGGAACAGATGTTTGGAAGGAGTTTGGCTATAGTTCCGTCGTTTATTTAGCAGCAATTACGTCAATTGATCCAGGTCTATATGAGGCGGCGTCAATTGATGGTGCAAGTTGGTTTAGAAAAGTCTGGCATGTGACCTTACCAGGTATGATGACGATCATTTTACTCTTGGCTATCATGAATCTACCCAATATTTTAAATGCTGGATTTGATCAAGTCTATAATCTGTATTCACCGATGGTTTATGAGTCTGGTGATATCCTAGATACCTACGTTTATCGTGTCGGCTTGATTGGTCGTCAATATTCATTTGGTACAGCAGTAGGGCTCTTTAAGGCAGTGATTGGTGCTGTATTGATGATAGGGGCCAATGAAATCGCCGGTCGTTACACAGACCGTAAAATGTTTTAGAGCTGGAGGGGTTCATGAAAGAAAAGTTAAATGCGCGGATTATTATTATTTATGCGCTAGTGGTTGGCCTGGGATTAATTTGTCTCTTGCCACTCTGGAATATTGTCGCCATTTCTCTATCAGGTTCTGCGGCTGTTGCAGGTAACAAAGTTGGACTTATCCCAATTGATTTGACTTTCGGAGCTTATCAGAAAATTATGGGTGATGGTCAATTTTGGCGGTCCTTTGGTATCTCTGTTTTAAGAGTTATAGTGACATTGGCTCTGAATTTGATACTCATCGTGCTGATGGCTTATCCATTGGCTAAAAGTAAACGAGCTTTTAAAGGGCGTTCGATTTACATGAATATCATGATTTTCGCCATGTTATTCAATGGCGGAATGATTCCGACATATTTGGTCGTGAAACAGTTAGGTTTACTGAATACAATTTGGGCTTTGATTTTGCCAGGAGCTGTTCCAATTTTCTCCGTAATTTTGGTCATGAATTTCTTTCGAGGCATTCCAAAAGCACTTGAAGAGGCAGCAATCATTGATGGGGCGACCCCTTTACAAGTCCTATTCCAGGTATTTATCCCAATTTCTCTGCCGTCACTTGCGACAGTATCGCTGTTTTCTATTGTTGGCACCTGGAATGATTTCATGGGTGGTTTAATCTATATTACAAAGGCTGAAAATTACCCTTTGATGACTTATATCCAAGCCTTAAATGTTAACATTGCAGATGCGATTAAAAACAATGCCTCTGCAGAATCCATTGCTAATCTTGCGCAGCTCTCGGATAAGAATTTAAATGCGGCAAAAATTATGGTCGCTATCATCCCGCTTTTATTAATCTATCCGATGTTGCAAAAATATTTTGTAACGGGGATGGTTGTTGGCTCTGTCAAAGAATGATGTGAGAGAGGAAAGATATTGCGATGACAAATTTATTTTCATATGACGGTCTCATTTACAAGGTGGGAACTAAAGTTTTTCAGCTCATGGTCTTGAATCTTCTCTATCTCATCACTTGCTTGCCAATGGTGACCATTGGTGCAGCAAATACTGCCCTTACTGCGGTAACAATTAAGATGATTGAAGGCAAGACAGGCCATGTCGCTCTTGATTATTTACGCGCCTTTAAGACGAATTTTAAACTGGCGACTTACTATCATCTGATTTTTACGATGATCAATCTTCTTGTCCTGCTGAATTACCTGTTTGCTGGTATAGTCGCAATCCCGATACGCCCCTTAGTCTATCTTGCTTTGGGTCTTGCAGGTCTTATCAGTCTTGTCGGGATGACTTTTATCTTTCCATACATTGCCCGCTTTGATGACAATGGTATCACAACGGCTAAGAATGCTTATTTACTGGTATTAAGACATGGGAAAATTTCTTTATTGATTTTAATCGTCACGCTTTTACCCATTGTGCTAGCCATGCTGACACCTGTGATGATGGTCTTTGCCATTTACCTGTCAACCTTTATCGGCTTTGCATTGATTGCCTATCTAAAAAGTTTTTTACTGTTGTCAATTTACCAACAGTATCAATCAAAATAAACTAAAAATTAAAGAAGTTTTAATGTTTTTTAAACGTGGTAACGTTTACATCTCCAATTACTTATGTTAAACTGTTACTCATATCCTAAAAAACACATTACAAAATCCTGAGGAGGGTAAAAAATCATGACATTCGAGAAAAAATGGTGGCAGACAGCTGTTGCCTATCAAGTTTATCCGCGGAGTTTTCAAGATTCTGATGGTGATGGTATTGGGGATATTAAAGGTATCACGAGCCGTCTTAATTACTTGGAAAAGCTTGGTATTACAGCGATCTGGCTCAGTCCGGTTTATGCAAGTCCTATGGATGATAACGGCTATGACATTTCAGACTATGAAGATATTGCCAGTATTTTTGGCGACATGGCAGCCATGGACGAACTCTTAGCAGAGGCAGATAAACATGGCATTAAAATCATCATGGATTTAGTGGTGAATCATACCTCGGATGAACATGCTTGGTTTGTCGAGTCAAAAAAATCTAAGGACAACGAATTCCGTGATTATTACGTCTGGCGTGATGAACCCAACGATTTGATGTCAGCTTTCTCAGGTTCTGCCTGGGAACTTGATGAGGCAAGTGGTCAATATTTCCTGCATCTTTTCTCTAAAAAACAGCCCGATTTAAACTGGGAAAATGAAAAAGTTCGTCAAGCCGTCTACGATATGATGAATTTCTGGATTGATAAAGGCGTTGGTGGTTTTCGTATGGACGTGATTGATTTGATTGGGAAAATTCCTGATGATGAAATCACTGGGAATGGGCCTAAGCTGCATGATTACCTCCATGAAATGAATCAAGCTACCTTTGGTGATAAAGATTTATTGACAGTTGGAGAAACTTGGGGAGCAACACCTGAAATTGCTAAGCTCTATTCAGCACCTGAGCGTGAAGAGCTGTCGATGGTCTTTCAATTTGAGCATATCAGTTTATCACATGAACCTGACCAACCCAAATGGGATGTGATTGACCTTGACAAATCTAAGTTAAAAACGATTATCTCTAAATGGCAGACGGATTTAGCAGTCGGTCAAGGCTGGAACTCATTGTTTTGGAATAACCATGACTTGCCAAGAGCAATTTCAATCTGGGGCAATGATGCTGAATATCGCGTTCAGTGTGCTAAAGCATTTGCGATTTTACTTCATTTCATGCGTGGCACGCCTTTCATCTATCAGGGCGAAGAAATCGGCATGACTAATTATCCATTTGATACGATTGACCAAGTAGAAGATATTGAGTCTGTTAATATGTATGCGGAACGTTTGGCACAAGGCTACAAACCAGAAGATATCATGGTGAGTATCCGTGCCGTTGGTCGTGATAATGCTCGGACACCGATGCAATGGGATGCGACTGATAATGCAGGTTTCACAACAGGGCAACCTTGGTTGGCGGTTAATGCTAATTATCAAACAATTAATGCTGAAGCAGCCTTGGCTGATAAGGACTCTATTTTCTATACGTACCAAAAATTGATTGCCTTGCGCAAACAAAATGATTGGATTGTTTATGGTGATTATGAGTTGCTTGAAACGTCTGACAATGTTTTTGCCTATCTTCGTCATTTTGAAGGGAGACAATACCTAGTTGTTGTTAATTTCTCTGACGAAACTGCTCTTTTTGAAAGTCAGTTAACGGGTGGTAAAGGTATCATTGCCAATCGTCAAATTCCAAATGATTTGACGAAAGTATTGCTGCAACCATGGGACGCCTTTGCCATTGAAGTCGTATCAGATTGAATTTGACTGCTAGTTGCAAGAATGACCGATGCTTATCGGTCTTTTTTGTCAGGCGGAGATAGGGTTATGAAGATGAAATAAATAAAAGTTGTATAGGATAGCAAAGTTACTTGACAATGCAAACGTTTGCATTGTATAATAGTTGCAAACGATGAGTTAGGATGGGTGACATATGAAAAGTAATTGGTTTAAACAAGCAGTAGGCTATCAGATTTATCCCAAATCATTTCGGGATACAAATGGTGATGGTATTGGGGATATTAATGGGATTATCGAGAAGTTGCCTTATCTAAAAGATTTGGGTGTTGATTTTATCTGGATTAATCCAATCTATAAAAGTCCTCAGTTTGACGGGGGCTATGATATTTCAGATTACTATGCATTGGACGAAGACCGTTTTGGGACGATGGCTGATTTACAAAACTTGATGATGCAAGCGCATTCAATGGGTATGAAGGTCATCATGGATTTAGTCGTTAATCATACGTCGAATCAACACCCTTGGTTCATCGAGAGTCGTAAGTCCAAGGACAATCCTTATCGTGATTATTATCATTGGCAGCCAGCTACACCTGATCACTTACCTAATAATTGGATTTCATTTTTTGGTGGCAGTACTTGGACCATTGATGAACCGACAGGTGAAGCCTATTTCCATGTTTTTTCAAAGGAACAGCCTGATTTGAATTGGCACAATCCTAAGGTACGTGAGGAAATTTATGACATGGTTCGTTGGTGGCTAGAGCAAGGCATTGATGGCTTTAGACTGGATGCCATTAGTCATATTGAGAAAGCGCCATGGGATTTTGAGATTAAATCTTTTAAAGATAACTCTCCTTGGGAACCTTTCATGAATGTGGCTGGTATTGAAGCTTACATGGCAGAATTTAAGAAGCTATTCGATGAATTTGATGCATTGACAGTCGGAGAAGCTAGTGGTGTATCTAGCAAAGAAGCGACGAGTTGGACGGATGACCATGGCTACATCGACATGATTTTTGAACTGGAACATAGCAATAAAGATGATAATGGTCAAGGTGATTTAAAATTATTTAAAGACACGATCATGCGATGGCAAGAAGATTTATTGGCACGTGGCTGGAATGCGCCATATTTGGAAAATCATGACCAGCCGCGCGTGATTGACGTTTTAGGAGATGGTACGGAGGCCTCGGCTAAAGCACTAGCTGTCGCCTATATGTTATTACGTGGTACACCTTTTATCTATCAAGGTCAAGAGATCGGTATGACCAATTTTGACTATACAGATATTTCTCAAGTTGATGCTACCGATACTATCTATTTATACAATGAAAAATTGGCAGAGGGGTTGTCAAAGACCGCAGCACTCAAAGTAGCGACTGTCAATTCTCGAGACCATTCTCGAACACCCATGCAATGGGATGCAACTGAAAATGCTGGTTTCACAGATGGTAAACCTTGGTTGGTCATTAATCCTAATTACTTAGAGAAAAATGTTGCAGCAGCACAAACAAATCCAGACTCAATTCTGAATCTCTATAAATTTTTGATTCAACTTCGTCATGAATATCAAGATATTTCGGAAGGGCATATAACATTTCTATTTCCTGAACATCCGGCAGTTCTAGCCTATAAGCGAGGCGAGTTCTTAATCGTGACAAACTTATCTGCAACGCCAACGACGATAACTTTCGAGAGACCGGGACATGATTATCAAGACATGGTCACGCAAGCAATAGTACCAGACCTGTTAGAGCTATCTTTAGAGAGCTGGGCATATCGGATATACAAAAAAATAAAAGAATAGCTTGACGTGCAACCGGTTGCATGTTAAACTATAAATATGAAATCGGTTGCATAAAATATGCACCAAACAGCATGAAGATGCTGGAGCAAATCAAGCAACAAAATCAAAGCAAACATTGAAAATGACAGTACCTAAAATGAATGAGTGAGGACATCAACAATGAATCAAATCAAACGTATTATGGCGATTGACCCTTGGCAAATCAAATCAGATACACTAGAAATTGAAGACCGACGATTACAAGAATCGTTGACAGCCATTGGCAATGGCTATATGGGTATGCGTGGTAATTTTGCTGAAACTTATTCTGGTGATATGCACCAAGGTTTCTATTTAGCAGGTGTTTGGTATCCTGATAAGACACGGGTCGGCTGGTGGAAAAATGGCTACCCAGAGTATTTTGGTAAAGCGATTAATGCACTCAATATTGCCAAAATCAAACTCGTCATTGATGGCGCAGAAGTAGACTTGGCAACCGAGTTGATTAGCGACTTTAACCTCTCGCTTGATATGGCAAAAGGCACGCTTAGCTACACTTACATTGTGCGTGGTGTCAAAGTTTCTGCTGAACGTTTTTTCTCCGTTGACATTTTAGAACTGGCTGTATTTGCCTTCATGTTTGAATCAGTCGATGGCAAAGACCACATGATTCAAATTGACGCCATCATTGATGCAGATGTCAAAAATGAAGACGCCAATTATGATGAACAGTTTTGGAACATCTTAGATAAAGGTCAGACGAATAATGGGTCTTACATCGCTACGCAAACGATTGAAAATCCATTTGGTGTCGACCAATTTACTGTTGTTGCCAGTCAAACATTTGCAGGAAACTTCGATGCAGTTGGGGGAATGACAGCTGAAAAAGCCATTATCAATCGCTTTGAGAAAACAATCACAGCTGGTGACGTTTTAACCTTTGAAAAACGTGTTGTTGTGACGACAAGCCGTGACTATGCTGACTTAGCAGCAGTTAAAGTTGGTAACCAAGCTATCGTTGAAAAATCTATTCAAACGCAAGATTATAATAGCCTGTATCAAGCACAAGTGACTGCTTGGGCCAAACGTTGGGACATTGCTGATGTCGTGATCGAAGGCTCTGATGAAGCCCAACAAGGCATCCGTTTCAACCTTTTCCAGCTCTTCTCAACTTATTATGGTGAAGATGAACGCCTTAACATTGGTCCTAAAGGCTTTACTGGGGAAAAATATGGCGGTGCAACCTACTGGGATACAGAAGCCTACGCTGTCCCACTTTATCTCTCTTTAGCAGACGAAAAAGTAACAAAAAATCTCTTGAAATATCGTCGCCAACAATTGCCACAAGCCCAACATAATGCCCGCCAACAAGGTCTTAAAGGCGCCTTGTATCCGATGGTCACCTTCACAGGCGTTGAGTGTCATAACGAGTGGGAAATTACCTTTGAAGAAATACACCGTAACGGCGCTATTCCTTATGCAATTTACAACTATACCAACTATACAGGTGATGAAACCTATTTGGCGCATGAGGGGCTCGATGTTCTGGTAGAGGTCGCACGTTTCTGGGCAGACCGTGTGCATTACTCAGCGCGCAATGACAAATACATGATTCATGGTGTCACTGGACCAAACGAGTATGAAAATAATATCAACAACAATTGGTATACCAATACACTGGCGGCTTGGGTGTTGCGTTATACAACTGAAAGTCTGGCTAAACACAGCCGTGCTGACCTCAACGTCACAGTGGATGAATTGGCAAAATGGTCAGAAATCGTTGACAAGATGTACTATCCATTTGATGAAAAAGAAGGCGTCTTTGTCCAACACGATGGTTTTATGGATAAAGACCTCCGCCCAGTTTCAGCCTTGGACGCGTCAGATTTACCACTCAACCAAAATTGGTCTTGGGATAAAATTTTGCGCTCACCATTTATCAAACAAGCCGATGTGCTACAAGGGATTTACTTCTTTGGTAACCAATTCTCATTGGAAGAAAAACGTCGCAACTTTGATTTCTATGAACCCATGACCGTCCATGAAAGCTCACTTTCTCCATCTATTCACGCCATTCTTGCGGCTGAACTTGGCAAAGAAGCTAAAGCAGTTGAAATGTATGGTCGAACAGCGCGTCTTGACTTAGATAACTATAATAATGATACAGAAGATGGTCTGCATATCACGTCAATGACTGGCTCTTGGTTAGCTATCGTTCAAGGCTTTGCCCAAATGAAAACATGGGATGGCAAACTTAGCTTCGCACCATTTTTACCAAGAGATTGGACCGGTTATACCTTCCATATCAATTATCGTGGTCGTCTCTTGAAAATTGAAGTGGCTGAAAATGTTACCGTCAGCTTGTTATCAGGTGATGCTTTGACTTTAGAAGTCTATGGTCAATCAGTTGAATTGACATCTAACTATACAGTGAAAGTAGGTGGTTAATATGTTCCAAGCAGTTTTGTTTGATTTGGACGGTGTGATTACAGACACAGCGGAATACCATTTTCTAGCCTGGGAAAAACTGGCTAAGAAAATTGGTATTGAGATTGACCGTGAGTTCAACGAAAACCTGAAAGGTGTCTCACGCGAAGAATCCTTGCGTCGTATTTTAGAACATGGCGGCAAGGCAAATGATTATACGCCAGAAGAATTTGCTGCTATGGCCAAACTTAAAAATGACAACTATGTTGAGATGATTCAAGCAGTGTCACCAAAAGATGTCTATCCTGGTATTTTACAATTGCTTCAGGATTTACGAGGACAAGGCATTAAAATTGCCCTAGCATCCGCTTCAAAAAATGGGCCATTTTTGCTGAAACAAATGCAAATAACAGAGTACTTTGATGCCATTGCCGATCCGGCAAAAGTGGTCGCAAGTAAACCAGCACCTGATATTTTCATCGCTGCTGCTGAGGGTGTGGGTGTTGACGTGAGTCAAGCAATCGGGATTGAGGATGCTTATTCTGGGATTGCAGCGATTAAAGCCGCAAATGTGTTACCGATTGGTGTCGGTAAAGCAGAAGTATTAGGCTCAGACATTGCACTCGTCTCTGATACAAGCCAACTGACACTTGATTTTTTAATAGAAGTATGGGACAATCAATAGTTAGTAAACGGAAACGCTTTCGAGCCGTTTTCCGTTTTTCTGCTTATTGTTAAAGAATTAAGATGGTTTTAAAAATTAAATAAAGTAACACGTTTTTTAAAACAGGAAAGCATAGAAAGGGGAACGATGGCAGTTACAATCAAAGATGTTGCCAGACGTGCTGGTGTCAATCCGTCAACGGTTAGTCGAGCAATTCATAATCATTCGGCGATTTCCGAAAAGACGAAAGAAAGAGTCAGGAAAGCTATGGCTGACCTTGACTATTCAAGAAATTCAGCAGCACAGATGCTTGCAAGTGGCAAGTCGGGTGCTATTGGCGTGATTTTTCCACCAATTGAAAATAAGTCTGAGCAGCCTTTTTTCATGAAAATTTTGACAGCTATTAATGAAGAAGCCCATCAAAACAAAATCACGGTTTCAATCGCCTCTGGTCATACAATTGAAGAACTCTTGAGTCAAGTCAGAGTCATGTATCAGGAAAAAAGGGTTGATGGTTTTATCGTGCTTTATGCGGGAGAAGCTGACGATGTGCGTGATTATTTGTTGGCAGGTGAGATTCCTTTTGTCATTGTTGGGACACCTATTGAGCGGGCAAATGAGATGACAGCTGTTGATAATGATAATAAACTTATGGGAGCTGAGGCTGCTCAATATCTTGCAGGTTTGGGTCACAAAAAATTAGCTTTTGTGACGAATACAGACAAGGGCGAGGTTTTTCATGAGCGTTATCGTGGTTTTGAGGAGAAGATTAAGTCGCTTGGACTTAATGGTCAGTTGCTTTATACGTCAGAAAGTCTGGCGTTAGACAATGTGACAGCACTTGTAGTGTTAGATGATATTCTAGCCATCAAAGTTATTCAAGGCCTGACAGAGCGTGGGATTACTGTACCTGACGACATTTCAGTGATTTCGTTTAATAACTCTGTCTTTGCGAGCTTGATTCATCCTTATTTGACGACATTTGATATTAATATCACGCAGCTCGGTCATAGTTCAGTGCAAAAGTTATTGCATTTGATTGCAGATCCTGATGATTTTCGTGAGAAAGTGACCGTGCCTTTTGAGCTTAAGGTACGCGAATCGACGAAAGCTGTCAACTGACGGCTTTTTTTATGTTTATCTTAAGTTTTTTAGGCTAAAATAGTGTAAAATAAAAAGCAAGTTGATAAAAGGCTACTGTGCAATGATTTTAAGACTGCATAGTAGCCTAATGAGTTAAGAGAGGTGAACAAGACGATGATCAAAATACTATTAGTAGAAGATGACTTATCTTTATCCAATTCCGTTTATGATTTTTTAGAAAATTTCGCTGATGTCGTCCAAGTTTTTGATGGCGACGAGGGTTTATATGAAGCAGAAATGAATATTTATGACATCATTTTACTTGACCTTATGTTGCCAGAAAAAAACGGCTTTGAAGTCCTAGCTGAACTCCGTGCCAAAGGCGTAAAAACGCCTGTTTTAATCATGACTGCTAAGGAAAGCCTAGATGATAAAATGCATGGCTTTGAAATTGGTGCTGATGATTACCTAACTAAGCCTTTCTATTTAGATGAACTGAAAGCACGGATTCAAGCCCTACTTAAACGTTCAGGTAAACTTGAAGATACTTCGACTATTAAATATGGTGAGGCTCTCGTCGTCAATACGGCCAATAATCAAGTAACAATATCGGGAAAAAACGTCGAAATTCTAGGAAAAGAATTTGATTTGCTCCTATATTTTTTGCAAAATCGTAATGTCATTTTACCTAAAGAGCAGATTTTCGACCGAATTTGGGGCTTTGACAGCGATACAACCGTCACTGTTGTAGAAGTTTATATGTCAAAATTACGCAAGAAACTCAAAGGATCAGAATTTGTGGAAAATCTTTCCACCTTGCGCAATGTCGGTTATATTTTAAGATAGGTTAGAGTATATGAAAAAAGATAAAGATAAAATCGCATGAAAAAAATCGTCAAAAAATTCGCCAATCATCACCTGTTTCGCTTTGATGTGAAATATTTTTTGCATTTCTTTGTTGTCTTTACGATTATTTTCGTGGCCCTATCCGCCATTATCCTGCAAACATTGACTTCAGGCATTTATAACTCAACAGATGAGACGATTGAAAGATTAGCTAAAAATCCCCTCATGCTGACAAATCTAGCCTTGCATGGCACGAATAAAGCAACTGTTTTTTCTGACGGTCCTGATCATAATCCAAATAACGAGACAAATTCAGTATCTGGTACGCAAATCTCTGTTTTTTCTCCGAACCAAACTGTCATCCTTTATGATAAAAAAGGTCAGATTTTAAATGCTGATACTAATTTAGAAACATCTACAGTTGCTGAAGATCTAAAATTTGATGAGTCAAATGTTGGTAAGATTAGCACAGTCACTATCAAAACAGCATTAGGAGAGTCGCTTCTTTACCGAACTAAAACCTTTAAAGTAACCTTTGATAAAAATATCACGACTAATATTGCTTATATTCAGATTTTTGTCAATGTCGATCAGTTATCAGACAGTTTATCCCGAAGTCAATTTATTATTTTAACGACCATGGTCAGTTTTTGGCTCATTTCACTGGTAGCCTCTATTTATTTATCTAGGTGGTCACAAAAACCAGTATTGGCAGCTTACGAGAAAGAAAAGAATTTTGTTGAAAATGCCAGTCATGAATTGAGAACACCTTTGGCTATTTTGCAAAATCGTTTGGAGCTTTTGTTCCAAAAACCAACTGCTACGATTATTGATCAAAGTGAAAATATTTCACAGAGTCTGGCAGAAGTTAGAAACATGCGAATGCTAACGAGTAACCTGCTTAATCTAGCTAAACGAGACGGTGGTCTTAAAGTAGAACTGACGACAGTTGATCAGACCTATTTCGAAAACATATTTGAAAATTATAAGTTACTCGCTGAAAATTCAGAGCGCACGTTTACCAGCTCAGTTCATTTTAAAGATCATGTGAAACTAGATGAAAGCCTGATTAAGCAAGTTCTTACGATTTTATTTGATAATGCCATCAAGTACACAGATGTTGGCAGTCAGATTGAAATTAAAGTAGAAAAAAATGGTCAAAATCTTGTGATCACAACCTCAGACACTGGATATGGTATTTCTAACGAAGACAAAAAGAGGATTTTTGACCGATTTTACCGTGTAGATAAAGCTCGAACTCGTCAAAAAGGTGGCTTTGGCTTAGGTCTGTCGCTTGCTAAACAAATTATTGATGCTTGTGGTGGAAGGATTGATGTTCAAGATAATCAGCCTCAAGGCACCAAATTTATCATAAAATTACGTGTCTGAGCTAACCATTAACTCATAATTAAACGAAAGAAAATAAAAGCACCATGCTAAAAAAAATGATTACTCATGTGCTTATTGCACCTGTCCGGTTTTATCAAATTGCTATCTCGCCCTTGCTACCAGGGGCTTGTCGTTATCATCCAACCTGCTCGAATTATATGATTGTCGCCATTCAAAAACATGGCTTTCTTGGTGTACTTATGGGTACAGCAAGAATTTTGCGGTGCAATCCGTTTGCAAAAGGTGGTGTTGATTATGTTCCAGACCATTTTTCATTAAAACGAAATCCAGTTAATCCCTATAAACAGTAGTCCTTAAGCTAAATAATAAATTTGAAAGACTTGGCAATTGCTTACAAGTCTTTTTATTTGGGATGATAGGAGCTTCGTTATAATAAAATTGTTTTTTAAAATTTTAAAAACCTGAATCAATCAAAATTTTGTGTTATACTGAAAAGCAAAGGGGGGATTTATGCTATGTTTTTGGCACTTAATGAAATTAAACATTCAAAATTGAGGTATGCACTGGTGATTGGCGTAACCTTTTTAATTGCCTACCTTGTCTTTTTTCTGACCGGCTTATCTTATGGTTTGGCACAAGAAAATCGCATGGCTGTTGATAAATGGCATGCGACAGATATCCTCTTGTCAGATAAAGCCAATGACAGTTTGTCCATGTCACGATTGGATCCTCAAATGCTTAATCAGGTGAAGGCAAAAGAAAAAGCTGTTCTAGCTCAGACACCTGGGATAATCATTGATAGTAAGGATGACCAAAAGAAACAAAATGTCAGTTTTTTTGGCATTAATCCTGAACAATTCCTCAAACCCAATATCGTCAAAGGTAAAATGTTTCAAGAAACAGGTGATGTTGTCGCTGACAAGAGTCTAGAGACACAATACGACTATAAGTTAGGAGACAAAGTTAAACTGGCAACCAACGATCAAATTTTAACTATCGTCGGTTTCACTGATCAGGCTAAATTCAGTGTGTCGCCTGTACTTTATACATCATTAGAGACGATTCAGTTAATGCGTAATGGTGTCAGTATGTCTGGACAACAATCTGTAAGTGTTAATGCCATTATCACAAAAGGTTCACCTAGCGAAACTGCAGGCTTGAAAAAACTATCAATACATGATTTTATCAACAAATTGCCTGGTTATAGTGCGCAAGTTCTGACTTTCGGCTTTATGATTGGTTTTCTCGTGGTGATTGCTGCGATTGTTATCGGTATTTTCGTTTACGTCTTAACGATGCAAAAAATAGCGATTTTCGGTGTTATGAAAGCACAAGGAATTTCAAGTCGTTATATTGCAAATTCTGTAGTAGCACAGACTTTTATTCTCGCTTTCACAGGTGTGATCACAGGTTTAATCGCAACAGTTTTATCTGCGCTAGTATTGCCTGATGCTGTACCTTTCCAAAGTCAGCCAGTATTCCTCGCTGTTATCGCTGTGCTGATTGTATTGGTTGCAATTTTGGGTGCTCTGTTCTCGGTGCGCTCGATTGTTAAAATTGATCCTTTAAAAGCGATTGGGTAGACAGGAGTAACTGATGAATGCAATAGAATTTAAAAATGTCACGAAGTCTTTTAAAGACGGTGATGAAATCATTGAAGCATTAAAGTGTACTGATTTTTCGGTTAAAAAAGGCGAATTTGTTGCTATTATTGGACCATCAGGATCAGGTAAAAGTACTTTTTTAACCATTGCAGGGGGTTTACAGGCACCATCCAATGGTGAGGTATTCATTAATGGTAAAACTTTTAGTGGTAAAAAGGAAAAAGAACGCGCGAAATTACGGTTCGATGAGATTGGTTTTATCCTACAGAGCTCTAATCTAGTACCATTTTTAACAGTCAAAAATCAACTCAAACTAGTCGATAAAATCACTAAAAATATGGCTAAAACAAAAGGAGATGAGTTGTTTGAACAACTCGGTATATCATTGTTAGTTAATAAATATCCAGAAGATTTATCTGGTGGTGAAAGACAACGTGTTGCGATTGTTCGAGCACTCTATCATGACCCTACGATTATCTTGGCTGATGAACCAACAGCAAGTCTTGATACTGATAAAGCTTTTGAAGTCGTGAAAATTCTTGCAGAAGAAAGTAAGAAAAAGAATAAGGCGATAATTATGGTCACACATGATTTACGCTTGGTTGATTATTGTGATAAGGTCTATTTGATGCTAGATGGTATTTTGACTGAGAAACATTAAGTAATGAGGATTCAGAACTTGTAAAGATATTTGATACAAAAGTCTTGTAAGTATTTACTTATAAGACTTTTTGATATGTATAGACTGATAGAATATGTGTAACTGGACTAATGTCAAATAATTAGACAGAAAAAAGGGAATTAATTTTAAAAATAATTTTCCTCTTTCTGATTTGGCGTCAACTCTTTGTTTGCAGAATGGGGATTATAGTTGTTATAAAATAGCTCGATATATTCAAAGCAAGCTAATCTTACTTTGTCAATAGAATAAAAAGTTCTTCGATTGATCTCACGTTGTTTCAGGTACTTGAAAAAGACCTCAGTGACCGCATTATCATAAGGATAGCCAGGTTTCGAATAAGAGGGTATTAAGTGATGTTCATCTAGCAATCTTCTAAACTCTTGTGATTTAAATTGGCTACCTTGGTCAGGCTAATTTAAATCAATTTTATGACTGAGTTTCCAAGCAATACATTTTCTAGAGTAGAGGTCAAGAATAGCGCAGAGATAAACGTGACGCTTGTTTCCAATGGAAATATAAGTGAAGTCAGTAGTCCAGACTTGATTTGGGGATTTAGGATTGAATTCTTGTTTAAGTAAGTTATCAGAAGAAAATTCAGGCGTCTTTCTTAATTTAAAACGAGGTTTAGTCGCTAACATTTTGGAAAGGTTCATAGACTTTAAGAGCCGATAAATTCTTCCTTCAGAGATATTAACGCCATAATTATGCAGAAGTATAATTTTGAAAGCTCTTGTTCCAATTCTTTTCTTGGCTTTTATATAAATTTCGAGTAGTAGTTTTCTAAATCGCTGATTATTAATTTCACGCTTAGCAGGTTTTCTGTTAATGAAATTATAGTAGGTTGAACGATTGACACGTAAAACACGACAGAGGGTGACTGCCGTGTGCTCAAAACGTAACCGATAGACGGCTTTAATTCTTACTTGGCGTTTTGCATGAATATGGCACTTGCTTTTTTTAAGATGAGATTTTCCTCTTCTAGCTGTGCGTTTCTTTTTTGAAATTCTTGAATATTAAAAAACTCCCAGGGTCAATATGCTCGTGGGAGTTTTTTGTATAAAAGGAACCATTTGAATATTTGATGCTTT
>NZ_JXJT01000070.1 GCF_002441885.1 Pseudolactococcus chungangensis CAU 28 = DSM 22330
TCGCTGTTGGTTACTACCTGCGTTACAATCTAAGCTATCGTGAAGTTCAGGAATTGTTATATGATCGTGGAATAAATGTTTGTCATACTACGATTTATCGTTGGGTGCAAGAGTACAGCAAAGTCCTCTATTATCTTTGGAAGAAGAAAAATAGACAATCCTTCTATTCATGGAAAATGGACGAAACCTATATCAAAATTAAGGGACGTTGGCATTATCTTTATCGTGCAATTGATGCGGACGGCTTAACCTTAGATATCTGGTTACGAAAGAAACGGGATACGCAAGCAGCCTATGCTTTCTTAAAACGACTCCATAAACAGTTTGGTGAGCCGAAAGCAATTGTGACCGATAAAGCACCTTCTCTTGGCTCCGCCTTTAGAAAGTTACAGAGTGTGGGTTTATATACTAAGACAGAGCACCGAACTGTGAAGTATCTTAACAATTTAATAGAACAAGACCATCGACCTATTAAACGACGGAATAAATTTTATCAAAGTCTCCGTACAGCCTCTTCCACGATTAAGGGCATGGAGACC
>NZ_JXJT01000071.1 GCF_002441885.1 Pseudolactococcus chungangensis CAU 28 = DSM 22330
TAGATCTATTTGATTAGATTAGAGGGAGAATATGATGACCACAACACTTAAAAAATTCAGTGCGCTGATGTTGGCACTCGGGACGATTTTTATCCTGAGTTTTCCAAGCATTGCACATGCCGCAGACACAGGAGGTTCAGATCATTTTGAGCTGACCATCGTCGAAAACAAAGACAGCAAGTCAGGTGCTGAAATCGCCGACTTGACGATTAAAAATATCAGTGGTAAAACGGGCACCAATGTGACCTTTGAGGCTGATTTACCCACGATTTTCCACGATAAGGNTGCGAAAACGTACCAAGTCAGTCGGAAAACTGACGGCACGGTCACCACAACGCCACTGCCAACGACAGGCAACTTACCAACAACAGGCGCTACTAACACAGCAACAAAAACTAGCACATCATTGCCGTCAACAGGTGAAAAAATGACCGCAACGCTAGTGGTGCTTGGTTTAGGGATACTAGCAATCGTGCTTATTATCGCTATCAAACATCGTAAAGTCGCTAAAAATGTACTGGCATTAGTCTTGCTT
>NZ_JXJT01000072.1 GCF_002441885.1 Pseudolactococcus chungangensis CAU 28 = DSM 22330
AAACATCGTAAAGCCGCTAAAAATGTACTGGTATTAGTCTTGCTTATCGCGGGACTAGGCAGCGCTGCCTCTGTCAATGCGGCAGAAAAGACCTATCATCATCGTGATGAAGTACGTAATCATGCGGTTGAATTAGGGGGTACAACCCATGTGTTCCACTTAGCCGCTGAGGGTGATTTCGAAAACGATGTGACACCAACCCCTGTTACTTACAAGATGACATTCGATAGCAATGGCGGTTCAGCCGTTACATCAGTAACAGATATTGCGGAGGGTGCAACAGTCATTGAACCAATCGCCCCAAGCAAAACAGGTTATACTTTTGATGGTTGGTACGAACAGTCTGATTTTTCAGAAACAGCTTGGGACTTTGCGACAGATAAAATGCCAGCCAAAGACGTTACGCTTTATGCCAAATGGACGCCAACAACTTACGCAATTTCTTATGAATTGAATGGTGGCACAAATTATCCTAGCGCCATTACTAGCTATACAATAGAGTCACAAACGATTACTCTAGGTACACCAAGTA
>NZ_JXJT01000073.1 GCF_002441885.1 Pseudolactococcus chungangensis CAU 28 = DSM 22330
TCTTTATTTAAAACTTTGCAACAGAACCATCATTAATAAGCTCCCTCTTTAGTGTCTTATAAAAAGACTCCATCATTGCATTGTCATAGGGATTTCCTTTACGACTCATGCTAGATTGAGCACCGACTTGACGAAGGATGGACTGATAACGAGAGCTTGTATATTGACTCCCTTGATCAGTATGTACAATCAATCCAGGCTGGGGATGTTCTTTCCCACAAGCTTGTAAGAAGCAATCCATAACCAGTTTGTCTTGCATCCTTGAAGACATTGACCATCCTACAATTTTACGTGAAAAAACGTCAATATTCACGGCTAAGTATAAGGTGCCTTCTTTGGTAGGGATATAGGTCATGTCTCCCAGCCATACTTTATTAGGAGCTGTTGCTTTAAAGATCTGATTAATTAAATTGGGTCTTGAAAGCGAAGCTCCTTTTCTGTTGTAATGTTTATATTTATAACGGCTTCCCTTAGCATAAAGTCCCATCAAGTGCATCAGTTTTC
>NZ_JXJT01000074.1 GCF_002441885.1 Pseudolactococcus chungangensis CAU 28 = DSM 22330
GGAATTTCCCACACGATTTATTATAGAGCCATCTTTTTTTGATACTTGATTCATCTCATTTCTATGTAGAAATTTTAATTAGTCTTTTAAGGGTAAAACCTCTATTTTATTGCCAAAAAATGAGTATTATGTTAAAATAATAGTATAAAATAATTGTACGTAAGCATTAAATGATAAAAATATGATTGATTAAAAATAAGATGGTAAAAACTTGACAGAGAAGGAGGGCAAACCTATGCTTAAGAGCAGAGCAGAGCAGAGCAGAACGCTATGACTTAGTTTTATCATGCTATTTTTTCGACGATACATCATAACTGAACCCTGTTAGGGGGAGACTTTTAGTCTGCACTTAACAGGGTTCAGTTTTTGTTTCGTTAATTAGTAATTCATTAGATCTATTTGATTAGATTAGAGGGAGAAGTATGATGACCAGAACACTTAAAAAACTCAGTGCACTGATGTTGGCGCTCGGAATGATTTTTATCCTGAGTTTTCCAAGCATTG
>NZ_JXJT01000075.1 GCF_002441885.1 Pseudolactococcus chungangensis CAU 28 = DSM 22330
TAATTGGACGATGGTCCTGCTCAATTAAATTGTTGAGATATTTCACGGTTCGATGCTCCGTCTTAGTATATAAACCCTTACTCTGTAACTTTCTAAAAGCAGAGCCAAGATATAACAGATGATGAATTTGATACTCTGAAAGCTGAATTTCTTGAAGCTTATTTGAAAAACTAGGAAATCGAATTTTAATATACAAAAAAAGCAAGTTTTTTTGAAAAAATCTGCTTTTTTATCTATTTTTTTGCTTTTTTTGAATTTTTTCGATTTTCGTATAACCTGTACGCAACCATATAAAATCAGTTATATCAAGGGTTTATATGGTTGGTTGTCTAGTTACACCCCGTATTACAATTCGGGGTGTAAAGCTTTTTTCAGTCTGCCTTGGCAGACTGAAAAAGGTCTTGTAACCACTGTACAAGACCTTAAAAACCGCACTCACTACGCTTCCGCCTTACGGCTCCGCTTTTCGC
>NZ_JXJT01000076.1 GCF_002441885.1 Pseudolactococcus chungangensis CAU 28 = DSM 22330
GATGGTCCTGCTCAATTAAATTATTGAGATACTTAACTGTCCGATGTTCTGTCTTGGTATATAAACCGTTAATCTGTAGCTTTCTGAATGCAGAGCTAATCGATGGTGCTTTATCGGTTACAATCACTCTAGGTTGTCCAAATTGTTTATGGAGCCGTTTTAAGAAAGCATAAGCCGCCTGAGTATCCCGTTTCTTTCGTAACCAAATGTCTAAAGTTAATCCATCAGAATCAATTGCACGATAGAGATAATGCCAACGTCCTTTAATTTTGATATAGGTTTCATCCATTTTCCACGAATAGAAGGACTGTCTATTTTTCTTCTTCCAAAGATGATAGAGGACTTTACTGTAATCTTGAACCCAGCGATAAATCGTAGTGTGACAAACATTTATTCCACGATCATACAGTAGTTCTTGAACTTCACGATAGCTCAGATTGTAACGCAGGTAGTAACCAACAGCGA
>NZ_JXJT01000077.1 GCF_002441885.1 Pseudolactococcus chungangensis CAU 28 = DSM 22330
TTATTGGCAATTCTCTCAGCCTCCCACATCTCACTTAAAACTTTAGCCTCTTTTTCAGTAAGTCCAAAAGTTTTGCTGATTTTTGCCAAATCAAGCGCTAAATCGCCGCCTTTTTCTAACATTCTAGCCGTTTCCATAGCTTTGTAGAGGTTGATTGCTTTTTTAGCTGGAAAATAAGTCAAGAGCAGAGAAAGAAAACTCAACGATTGTTTTGAAAATGATGCGTCTGAATCAAGCAAAGTTTTGACATCATTGACACCGACTAACTCAGCGATAAGCTCTGGGGCTAAATCTTTTAAATTTGCCCAACCAACTTTGGCAATCGCCAAACGTAGATTTTTTGTTTTCTCCTTATCAATTTTACCATTAACATAAACAGTTGGGAAACTTTCGCCCATACCGTTCATTGCTGACCATTTGATTTCAACTTTA
>NZ_JXJT01000078.1 GCF_002441885.1 Pseudolactococcus chungangensis CAU 28 = DSM 22330
TTTTTCTATGTAAAATAAAGGTATCAAGTTATTGAATGGGAGGTTTAGGCATGTTTCGTAAACAAACGATGATTGGTCGTAGTCAAATGGGCTACTATTCTCTTGAAGATTTAGTCCCTCAAGATCATCTTCTAAGACATATTGATCAATATGTTGATTTTGAATTTATCTACGACTTAGTTAG
Organism: Pseudolactococcus chungangensis CAU 28 = DSM 22330; assembly: GCF_002441885.1. GTDB lineage: Bacteria > Bacillota > Bacilli > Lactobacillales > Streptococcaceae > Pseudolactococcus > Pseudolactococcus chungangensis. Next base: position 185 of record NZ_JXJT01000078.1, read on the forward strand.
AGATAAATACAGTCTTGAACATGGTAGACCAAGCCTTGATCCCGTCATGCTCATTAAAATCCCTATTATTCAATATCTTTTTGGTATTCAAAGTATGCGCCAAACGATTAAAGAAATCGAAGTGAACGTGGCTTATCGCTGGTTTCTTGGTCTTGATTTTCAAGATGAGGTGCCACATTTCACAACCTTTGGTAAAAATTATAGCCGGCGTTTCAAAGATACGGACTTATTTGAACAGATTTTCTA
>NZ_JXJT01000079.1 GCF_002441885.1 Pseudolactococcus chungangensis CAU 28 = DSM 22330
CCGTATTTTCTCTACCTGAAATAAAAAATGAATACGATAAATTCAAAAAAGAAAAAGATGATGATTTTGAAATGAAAATTTTGGTGGAAGATTGGCAAGTAAAAGAAGAAACTAAAAATGGTATCTACATTGATATTGATTATGGTCTGCTTAATGGTGGTTCTATTTTAATACCATCACATCAAGTCAATAAAATTGATGATGGTAACTACAATATCTTTATCAAGAAAAAAGATTATTTCTATTTCACAAATTCTGATGATGCTAGTAAAAATAAATTTATGACTGGTAACACAGTAGCCAAACAATTGTCACGTGACAATCAACATTTAGTCTTACACAAAAATCAAAATATCTCTAAACTTGACCAGATTATCAAAGATTTTGAATATCTATCTTTAAAAGGTGTTTCAACAGGTAGTCAGTTT
>NZ_JXJT01000008.1 GCF_002441885.1 Pseudolactococcus chungangensis CAU 28 = DSM 22330
AATATATTAAGAGGTTTTGGTGAGGAATAAAACACTCAGCAATTATACTGGATGTTTAAATGTAATTTACCAAATCTCCTGCTCAATATGAAAAGCACGGGAGTGATTCAAACACTTTGGGTAAATTAATATGAACCCTGAAGTCTAGTTTTACGCACTTTCTATTATTAATTAAGTCATATAAAATCATCTTAAGTTTTTACTAACAGACTCTGAAACAGACCCTAACTTTTCGCCCACCAAAAGTTTGATACCTATACCCCTTCTGTGCCCCTCGTTTTTTGATGTATTATTGTTTTAAAATAGTGATCATGCATATGTTATTTCCTCTAATACTTCTTCTATAAACTTTATTTTACCTCGTTCTCGCATGTCATGTATAGTTCATCGTTTAAGTTTCGATTAAGGAACTTATTCTAAAATATATATAGAGAGAAAAAGAAAAAGAAAGTGAGGCACAATTATGAGTGAAGATACTAAAAATGTAGAACCACATGGTCCATCAAAAAATGTTATTGAACAAGATAAACAGAAATGGTACAAAAATATTAATACAAAGTTAGTCCTGTTTTCTGTCAGTTTTTTTGTAGTAGGTGTTTTTTCAACTTTTCTTATAAGTAATATGGTACACCACAACAACAGTTTTTATGGAACTAATATGAATAGAAACTTTGACAGATATGATATGGGCCGAAATTTTAATAATTTTGAAAACCGCAGGTTTGAAGGACCGTGTGATTAATAAATTATTCTTTTAAAAAGTTTTCATCATATTATGTAAGAAAAGCATCAAATATTCAAATGGTTCCTTTTACCCAAAAAACTCCCATGATCAATATGATCGTGGGAGTTTTACACTTAATCCGATTTTGTAGGGAACCACAATAAAATTAAAAATATAATTGAAAGTGTATTAATTATCCATTCCTGATTGGAAAACAAAAAAGCTGCAATAAATATGGATAGGGCCAATAAAGTTAAAACTATTTTATAAATTGTTGATTTTCTTAGACGTTTGTTTTCTGCCATTTTTACTTCCCTCCTGCAGAGTCCTTAAAATCATGATAATAAAAATTTCAAAATTTTGCCAGCATAAATCAAGTTATGTTTTCAAACTCCCAAGCAATCTTAGGTGTCCTGAGTGGATCTATACAAATGAAATCTAGATCATCAAGCCACTGTTCGCCATATTCTACCGAGTCAGGACCTTTTTTGACGCCTTTAATGTGAGGTACATCATGTTCATTCTTCAGCTCAGCAATTGATTTAGGTTCTGCAGAATCGGCAAATATGACATCACTCGCATAGCCTTTGGTATGCAACCATTTAGCATATTCTCGGTTACTAATCTTTTGACCGTAATGCTCGTCAATTGCATATATCCCATTCTTTTTCTTGTCATATTGCCATCTTACGTGTGCTAGTGGGTCAGTAGCATAACCAAAGTCGACTGCCTCACGAATGTTGTCAAAGTTATCAACCATCTCGTTTGTGATTGACCCAGGCACGACTTGTAAATTGTCAAATGGCACAACACCAGACCCAATTGCCTTTCCTAAGTACTCCCAATCATAACGCCGTTCACTCCTAGCCTTTGTCGCCTCAGCCTCTTCTATGAACTCTTTAGAAATAAATGGATTGTCGTGATAAGTTGAATGATGAACGAAAGTATTTGCTGGTTGAAATGATGATTCATATTTCTTATTAACCCATGATTGTTTGCGCTTTGGTGGGTTGTATGAGTAAAAAAACTTATAAAAAAGACCATCAGCTAATTCCCCACGTAATAGTGAGCTAGTGATAGTCGTTACTTCCTCTTCAGTTTTAAACTCTGCCAATTCCTCAATCCATCCGATCGTGAAAGGAAATTTGCTGTCTTTTAATGACTTGATTCGCTCAGGGTTCTGCGCCCCTCGGAATATCATGTAATTGCCACGTGGCTTGTATGTGATACGTAAAGGGGATTTATTAAATTTAAACAAGTGTGTCACACCTTGCTCTTCAATAGCCCACTTCATTTGCTCATAGATAGATTGCTCTAGTGTGTTATCAACATAGCGGATACCAACTGCGTTAACTGCATAGCGCATTAGCAACTGAGTGATGATAGGTGCAATATCAGATGACTTCCCTGATCCACGACCACCTTTTTCAACAATATTTAGGATACTTGAATTTAATGCTGCACGCCAAGTTGAGTGAAAGGCTTGAGGAAATAGCTCAGATATTTTTTTAGCCATCAGGATCACCTATATCGTCAACGAACACTGGTACCTCAGTTACAGTCATCTCAGTCTTGTCAGTGAACAACGCATAACGTTTGCCAAGGTCAACTGCAGCAGATTTTCTTGTTGCTACGTTCGGTTGTAGATTGATGACTTTTTGTTTACCATCACCGTCTAAGATTGCTACTGGTTCTGTAACCTCTCCTCGCATGACAGAAGTGAGAAATTGCATCACTTCATCAGCGTCTGCAATTCGTTCTTCTTCGAGTTGCTTCAAACGTTCATCAATATAGGCTTTAAGGTCAAGTTTTGTCAAGTTCTGCTGACCTATCTGTTTGGCAGTCTTTTCACTATACCCAGCAAAGATAGCAGCCTTAGTCGCATTCCCTGTTTCTATGAAATAATCACAGAATTTCTTTTGTTTTTCAGTCATTGTCATGTTGTTCACCTCCAATCTATACAAAAAAGCCCTGATTTTTATCAAGACTTTCAATTTTCTATTTTACAACCATAACATTACACGGTGCATGATTAACAACATATTTAGTGATTGAATGTGCATAAAGTTCATCTGTCTTACTAGTACCACTCGACCCTATCACAATAAGATCAATCTTATTTTCTTTCGCATATTGAACAATTTGTCTCTTTGCATTGTTGTCATAAAGATTTATTTCTTCATATTCGACTTGTTCATCTACTATTTCCGATACCCTTTTGGGAATATCTGTAGCTGGTCTTTCCTTCGAAGTAACCTCAAATACAGATCTATCAAAGGCATTATAGTATCTGCTGGTCTCTTTAACAGTCAAAACTTGAAGTTTTGCTTTATTTCTCTTCGTGATTTCAACTGCTTCAGAAACGGCATTATAAGCGTGTTCTGATCCATCTACTGCGACAAGGATGTTCTTGTATTCTTTTCTCATATTGGCACCCCCACTCTATAACTCTATTATAAAACTAAATAAGTCAAAAATAAACCAATAATATAAAAGCAACCAGTGCTCAAACCACTAATTGCTTTTCTTTTGAATTCCATGATACTCCTATAACACGTTTTTCTTGTCAGTTTTTGCTCAAAAGCTGACAAAATTCAAAATTTACCAAAAACCATCACTTATTTCGTCATATTTTTCTAGAATCGCCGTGCGTTTCCTAAAGTATTGACGTTCAGTTATGTTACACTTAGCAGCTATTTCTGAAACTGTATCATGTTTTTCGGATAGTCAACGATATGAAAATATTAAATTTAGTTCTTCATCATATCCATATCCTTTAATTCATCATCCAATATAATAGCCGTGCTAAACTCTCCATCATCAAACAGAATAGCCTTACCATCTAACAATGCTTGCAACACTTCGCGCTTCATCTTGACTACTCCACATCGCCAAAACTTTTTATGAAATGCTTCTATATCTTCGTCATTTTCAGCTATACCAAACTCATAATCCCTAAACTCGGTATTGATAAATCTATTAGTCACATATATATCATCTTCATATTTCCTAAGTTCTTCGACAGCAGATTCCCCAAACATTATAGAAAGTAATTTATCTGTGGTCTCTTGTCTATCGTTCGTTTCATTCGAAAACCGTTCTGCTATTTTGGTATCTGCCATATTATCCATATATCCCAAACCCTTACCACAAAAAAAACCACAGCTTATGCTATGACTATTATTTATTATTACCCTTTACAGTTTCTCGATATCTTTCTACAGAGCTATGTTCAATGACACGTTCAAGATGCTTCATGTAGTGATGATTAATCGCTTCTAATTTAATCATTTCATTCCGTTGATGCTTTGCAAGTTGTATCAAATCTTCTTTGCTAAAAGCGTCGCAATCTACTTCATTCACTTAACGTTTCCTCCAAAATTTATTTAACAAACTAACAGGAGAGGATTTGAACCCGCGCACGTGTTGCCACATCAGGATTCAAGTTCACGCGTCTTTTCAGCTTCTTCCGAAAACTTGCTAACGACTGCTTCAAGCTCTAAATCTTCTTCATCACCTGAGTAATTCTCATTACTAATTTCATCCAAATTCGCAAACATTTCAATGTGATTTTTAAAATTAGTTAGTGTAATTGGTGCATCGCCACCATATTCACCATCAAGATTAATCATCATTCGGTCACTCGACTGGGGTTCAATTTTGATTTGACTTGTTTTGATATACTCTATTTTTTTATCATCAATGTGTTTACCACCATTGAGCACTAAACCAATTAGCCGAATCATTTCAAATAAGTTAGCTGTTTTAACTAAAATGAGTGTAAATAAACCATCATCAAGTTGGGCATCAGGAGCGATTTGTTCGAAACCACCGACTGAATTAGTCAAGGCAGCAAAAAACATGGAAATTTCACCCTCAAATACACCTTCATCATGTGTAATTTTAAGAGGGACTGCCTTAACACGAGGTAACAACTCTGCACCTTTAGCTAGATAAGCTAAATAACCAAAAGCTGTTTTAAGCTGAGATGGGACACTATAAGTCAATTCAGTTAAAGAGCCCCCTGCAGCGATATTGATGAAATAGTTATCATCTCCCGCACAGCCAACGTCCATATTTAAGGTTTGCGCCTTACCGATAATTCTTGCTGCTGCAACTGGATTATTACGAGGAATTTTTAAGGCACGCGCAAAATCGTTAGTTGTTCCTGCCGGAATAATCGCTAATTTAGGCCGAATTCCCAATGGTGCAATTCCATTAACCACTTCATTAATTGTCCCATCTCCACCTGCTGCAATAATCAATTCAAATCCTGCCTCTGCCGCACGTCGTGCTTCATTTTTTGCAGAGTGTTTTTCAGCAGTCGTCGCAAAAGCAGACGTTTCATGACCAAAATTTTCTAGGACATCTAAAATTTCAGCGATATTTTTTTTCATCGTCTCTTGTCCAGAGGTTGGGTTGTAGATTAGTCTCGTTCTCATAATTTGATTAACTCCTCTTCCGTCCAGATCTCAATGCCGAGGTCCTGTGCCTTTGTCAACTTGCTACCCGCGTCGCTACCGGCAACAACAATATCTGTTTTCTTGGAGACACTGCCACTGACATTTGCGCCAAGATTCTCCAATTTTTCTTTGGCCTCAGTTCGTGTTAATTGCGATAATTTTCCCGTTAAGACAACTGTCTTACCTGATAAAGGTGCATCATCTCGCTTAACTGGTCCTAAGTAATCAAAATTAATGCCCACAGCTTTTAATTCCGCTAGAAGTTTTTTTGTACCATCTAGTGCAAAATATTTAGTTAAACTTTCAGCCAATACCGTGCCAATCGTTGGAATTGCTGATAATGTCTCGGCTGTTGCAGTCGAAATACTATCCAAATTAGACAAATTCTCAGCAATTATTTTTGCTGCTTTTGAACCAACATGACGGATACCTAGACCAAAAATCAATTTTTCAACTGAATTTTCTTTAGAAGATTGAATGGCTTGATACAGCTTCTTAGCTGATTTTTCTTTCACTTTATCTAGTTTTAGAAGGTCATCTATAGTAAGTTGATACAAATCAGCGACATCAGTAATGATTTTTTTGTCAAAAAGTTGCGTTACCACAGCATTTCCAAGACCCATGATATTCATAGCACCACGACTGGCAAAATGGATTAATTTCTCTCTAATTTGAGCAGGACATAGCGGATTAACACAGCGCAAAGCAACTTCATCTTCAAAATGAAGTAAATCCGACCCACATTCTGGGCAATGTTTTGGAATATTTAATGCAACAGAAACAGAAGTTCTTTTGTCCAAAAGAACGCGCTGAACAGCAGGGATGATGTCTCCAGCCTTGTAAATCACAACTTTATCGCCTAATCGGATATCCTTTTCTTTGATGTAATCAACATTGTGCAAGGTTGCTCTTGCAACAGTCGTCTGAGCTAATAACACTGGTGTCATATTAGCAGTCGGTGTGACAACACCTGTTCTACCAACAGTCCAATCAACACTTAAAATTTCAGTTTCTGCCAATTCAGCTGGAAATTTGTAGGCAATCGCCCATTTTGGAAATTTCACGGTGAAACCTAATGCATCTTGTTGGGCTAATTGATTCACTTTAATGACAACACCATCTATATCGTAGGCAAGTGAATCACGTTGAGTTGCAACCTTTTCGATAAACGCCCAAATTTCACTTATATTGGTCGCAAAAGCTCGCTGCTCATTAACAACAAGACCTAGTTTTTCTAGATACTCTAGGACTTCTTCTTGCGTGTCATTAGTCGCTGGACTTGCTTCTTGGTAGAGAAACGTTGCAAGGCCACGCCTAGCAACGACTTTCGTGTTGAGCTGTCGTAAGGTACCTGCGGCAGCATTACGCGGATTGGCAAATGACGGCAATCCTTCTTCTTCACGCTCTAAATTTAGCTTTTGAAAATTACGACGGGGTAAATAGGCTTCGCCTCGAACCACAATGTCAATAGGTTCGCTCAAGACTAGAGGGACATCTTTGATTCGTTTGACCTGCTCTGTAATATCCTCTCCGACGCTGCCATCACCACGTGTAGCCGCTGTCACCAGCACGCCATTAGCATAAACAAGAGACAAAGATAAACCGTCAATTTTAAGTTCACAAATATATTCAGGCTCTGTTATTTCTTTGCGCACGCGGGTATCAAAGGCTTCAAGTTCTTCTTTTGAAAATGCGTCTTGTAAACTGTAGAGCTGGTAGTCGTGGGTATACTTTTTAAAGCCTGATAACACGACGTCTCCGGTTCGATGCGTTGGTGAATCTGCTCGTACAAGGTTTGGATTTTCAGCTTCTAACGTGACAAGTTCGCGGTAGAGACGGTCATATTCTGCATCTTCAACGACTGGATTATCTAATGTATAGTAGGCATGTGCATATTGATTAAGTTGTTCGGTTAATGATTTGATTTTTGATTCGACATTCATACACTAATTTTAACACAATTAATCGGAAAATATTATCTAAAACCGTGGCAATCCATACGCCCCAAATTCCCATACCAAATGCTGTTCCTAAAATCCAAGCAAGGCTTATTCGAATTATCCACATACCAAACACCGTGGCATAAAAAGGTGTTTTGGCATCACCCATAGCTTGAAGGGCAGCTGTATATATAATGACACCAGCAACTATCGGTTCGCTAACAAATGAAATTAAAATAACAACATGTGCCGCTGAAACAGCTACCGCATCACTGGTGAAGAAATTCAAAATAAAACTTGAAAAAGTAAAAATCATGCCACCAACAATAGTGCTGATAATCGCTGTCATAAAAAAGGATTTTTGGGTTAGTGTCCGTATTTCTAACCTATCTTTTGCACCGTAGGCTCGCGCAATTAAAATACTTGCTCCTGTTGCAAAACCAAATGCAGGAAGATAATTATAAGCTGTTATTGTCTCACCAATGGCATTACCAGCAAAAACTTTACTGCCATAGGCAATAATGATAACAAAAATTACAATATCCCCAAGTCGCATCATGAGTCGCTCTCCCATAATTGGTAGTGCTCTTTTTACGATTTCAGTTTTGAAAAGCTGATATTTCAAGTTAATCACAGGGCCGTTCAAACGATGTGAAGTTTTTTGTAATTTATGAAAGAGTAAACACACACCAATTAATCTGGAAAGTGCTGTGCCAATCCCAGCCCCCAGAATACCAAGTCTTGGCAAACCAAATAAACCAAAAATAAGCACAACATCCAGACAAAAATTTAAGATATTCACGATTAAATTGATGGTTAAAGGCGTTCTCGGTTGACCTGCTGTCCGAATCAACTGACCTAACACAGTCATCAAAACGATGAGGACACTTGTGCCAGCTATGACGCGAAAAAAAACAATCCCTTGCTGTAAAATTTCACCGCTTGCCCCCATTGCCCGTAAAATCGGCTGAGCTAAAACTAAGGATAAAATTGATAAAATGACGCCAATAACCAAAGACAGTGCGATAGATTGCCTAACGTTTTCAGAAACTTCTTTCGTTGCTCTGGCGCCTGCAGCATTGGATACGACGGTTGCGACAGCAACGGCTAAGGCGATAAAAACCGCTTGATAGACAGCCATGACCCCATTGACAAGGCTGACCGCAGAGACGGCTACCAGTGATATTTTAGCGATTAAGACGCTATCTATAAATCCGACGCTAGTCTGTAAAACATTTTCAAACACAGCAGGTAGGGAATAATCAATTAAGCGACGCGTATTTTCTTTCATAGGGGACTTTCTAAATTAAAAACCGTTGGGTACGGTTTACTACGATTATTGATATGGACTGCTTCAGTCCTAATTATTAGACTATTCTAACTTTTATTATACCTAATTTCTAACCCTTTCTCAACACCTCCGCTATTTTTTTGGTAAAATAATAGGTATGGATTATTACATTTTAGCAAATCCCCATTCAGGCCATGGGCATGGACAGCAGGTAACTGATAAACTGACTGCTTATTTAACACAAGAAAAAATTACTTATTATCTATTTAATACGCATCAGCCGTTTGATGAACATCGGTTGATGATGACTATCTTAGCGCAAAAAAATACCGACGACCGCATCATCATTATCGGTGGTGATGGCACAATTTCCCTAGCTGTCAATGCCTTACCAGCAGAACAAGCCTTTTCTTATATCCCCGCTGGTTCTGGTAATGATTTTGCCAGAGGACTTGAGGTGTCGTTGCAAGATACGATTGCAACATTTGATCATATTCACAAGGCGACACCCCAAACGATTTATGTCTTGAAATATGAATCTGAAACATTATCAGGTATTGCGACAAATAATTTCGGGATAGGGCTTGATGCGGCGATTGTCGATGCCGCAAATCAAAGTCTAACCAAAGGTTTCTTAAACACTTTGAAACTAGGACAACTGGCCTATCTAACGACGGCTTTAAAAATTATTTTCGCCAAGAAACCGTTCCAAGTAACTGTCAATGGTGTGACATTTACTAAGACATTTCTTTTTACTTTAACCAAGCATCCTTTTTTTGGTGGTGGTGTACCACTAGCACCAAATGCTAGTCTCATGGATACTGATATTCATTTAGTTGAAGTTGATCGCATTCATCTTCTAGGTATTTTTGCTTTGATTCCTAAAGTGCTGAAAGCCAAACATTTAGCTAATCAACACGTTCACCATATGGTAAATAACTCCTTTACATTAGAGATTACAAGTGACCAGCCTGTGCAAATTGATGGTGAAATCCATCAACTTAAAGCGCATCAAACTTTACGGGTGACAACAGAAAAACGAACGATTATTAAATAATCGTTCGTTTTTTTAATGATTTAATCCTGATTCAAATTGCGTAATAATTCATCAATTTTGCCACCATAGGCAACAGATTCATCTTTAGCAAAAATCAAATCTGGGATTTTATAAAGTGTCATACGTTTAGCCAACTCACTTTTAATCGCGCCAGTTGCTTTTTTAAGACCAATTTTAGCTTTTTCATTATCTGATGCTAGATCAGACAAAAGGCTATAATAAACTGTCGCCTGACTCAAATCACCTGTGATTTGAACATCAGAAATGTTGACTTCTTGGACACGAGGGTCGCGAATTTTTAGACGTAAAATATCATTAATTTCACGCATCAATTCAACCGCAACACGGTCACTACGATGTGTATTAGACATATCTCTTTCCCTTCTGCATTTTCATTTCAAGACATCTTGAAACTTAACCTATGTTGGCATTTCATCCAACCGAGGTCATTCTATCAAAAAATGCTTGCTCCTGCAAGCATTTTTAATTACGCTTATAAATTTCAAGATAGCTCGACCGTTTGATTAACGTTTAATCTCAACCATTTCATAAACTTCAAAGGTGTCATCAATAGCAATATCGTTGTAGCCATCAATCATAAGACCACCTTCATTACCTTTTCTGACTTCTTTGACATCGTCTTTAAAATGTTTCAGAGATGACAAGTTACCGTCTGCGATGACAATACCATCACGAATGACACGGACACTTGCATCACGTTTAACTGAACCTGATAAGACCATAAATCCGGCAATCGTACCAACTTTTGAAACGGTAAAAGTATCACGTACGACTGCTTCACCAATGACTTTTTCTTCAAATTCAGGGTCAAGCATCCCTTTCATGGCAGTCTCAACTTCTTCAATCACTTTATAGATGATGCTGTGCAGACGAATTTCAACTTCATCAGTTTCAGCTTGTACGCGCGCAAGTGGTGTAGGGCGAACATTGAAACCAATAATGACAGCATTAGCTGCTTCAGCAAGTGAAACGTCTGACTCATTAATGGCACCAACAGCACTGTGAACGATATCAACTTTAACGCCTTCAACTTCAATTTTTTGGAGTGATGCTGCTAAAGCTTCTGCAGAACCTTGTACATCTGCTTTGATAATCACGTTAACAGACTTGATTTGACCTTCTTTAAGGGTATCAAAGAGGTTTTCAAGGCTAACACGGTGCGTGTTGTTACGTTGGTTCAAGAGAGCACGTTTGGCACGTTCTTCACCAACTGAGCGAGCTGTTTTTTCGTCTTCAAAGACGGCAAAATGGTCACCCGCTTGTGGCACATCGTTCAAACCAGTGATTTCAACTGGACTTGAAGGACCTGCAGTTTTTTCACGACGACCCAAGTCATTAACCATAGCACGGACACGTCCGAAAGTATTACCAACCACGATAGGGTCTTGCTGATGCAAAGTACCTTGTTGGACAAGCAGAGTTGCAATAGCACCTTTCCCTTTATCAAGACGCGCCTCAACAACTGTACCAATTGCTTTAACCGTTGGGTCCGCTTTGAGTTCTTGGATTTCTGCAACCAAGAGAACAGTTTCTAGCAAGTCATCGATATTTGTGTTAAATTTGGCTGAAATCTCAACGAATTCAGATTCGCCACCCCAGGCTTGACTCATGACACCATATTCAGAAAGCTCTTGAATCACGCGTTGTGGGTTAGCACCTGGTTTATCAATTTTGTTAATCGCTACGATGATTGGCACACCGGCTGCTTTAGAGTGGTTAATCGCTTCAACTGTTTGTGGCATCACACCATCATCAGCCGCCACAACAAGAATCGTGATATCTGTGACAGACGCACCACGCGCACGCATGCTTGTGAAGGCCTCATGTCCTGGTGTATCCAAAAACGTGATTTTTTTACCACTTTCTTCGATTTGATAGGCACCAATATGCTGTGTGATACCACCCGCTTCACCACTTGTCACGCGCGAATTACGAAGTGTGTCAAGCAAGGTTGTTTTACCATGGTCAACGTGACCCATGATTGTCACAACTGGTGGACGCTCAACAAGTTTATCTTCATTGAGGTAACCATCTTCGATGAAGAGACGTTCGATATCTGTCTTATCTTCTTCGACTTTTTTCTCAGGTGTCACACCATAGTCCAAAAGCAAAAGTTCAATCGTATCACTATCCAAAGATTGGTTTTGTGTCGTCATGATCCCCATCATGAACAGTTTTTTTACAAGCTCAGCTGGCTCACGTTTCAAACGTTTTGCCAAATCTGCAATTGTCATACCCTCAGTATAAACAAGACTCTCAGGGAGCTCATGGAATTTACGTTGTACCACTGGTTGTGGTGCAACTTGTTGACCTCCACGTTTGCCTTTTTTCTTCTTGTTACTATTCCAGTTAGAATTACGCGCATTCCGAACTTGATTACGGTTATCATTCACGCGCAATGGTCCACCTTGACGATTCCCACCACCTTGGTTACTTTGGCCTTGACCTTGGGCGTTATTGCCATTATTGCGATTTTTCTTATTTTTATTGCGGTTAGCATTTGCATTACCTTGACTTGCTGGCGCAACATCAGCAGCACGTTGGATAACTTTGATGCCACCATTTTTAGGCTTAATATCTTCTGCACGCTTAATGACTTTAATCCCACCATTGGCTGGACGTTCAGGTTTCTTAGGTGTTTCCGCTTTTGTTTTCGTTTCTACTTTGCTATCTACTTTCTTTTCTGATTTGCTGTCAGCTTTATTTTCAGCTTGTTTGTCTGCAACAGGTTGTGATGACTTGTTGGCTACGTTGTCCTGTTTTGCAGGTGCAGCTTGTTTAGTCTCAGCTTTTGACGTTTGTATTGGTGCAACTGTTTTGCCACCTACTGAGATAACACGGCCACTTGACACTTCTTCATCTGACAAGACTTTTTTGCCACCAACAACAATCGGACGGTTGCCTGTTTCTGTTTCAGATACCACTTTTTTACCACCAGCCACAATCACACGATTCTGAGACTTTGGTTCTTCTGTTACTTTTGGCGTAGCTTTGGCAGTTTTTTCTTGCTTGCTATCATTACCAGTACCCGTAGCTTTGAAAGAGCTCAATAATTGTTTCGCTTGTTCAGCATCAATGCTTGAGCTATGCGATTTAACGGGTAAACCGATTTTTTGTGCGTGGTCGACAAGTTCTTTATTGGTCAAGCCGCTCTCTTTAGCAATTTGGTTAATTCGTTTTTTTTCAGACATGTTGATGTCCTCCTTCTTAATCAGGTTCACAATGAGCAAGCCCTAGTGAAAAAGATAAATCCCAGAACCCGCGCAAGCGCCGAACTTTGTGATTTCTATTTTCATATGGCGCTAAACGCTCATTATCACCTTTTTATTCTTATTTCATAAGACTCTCCATTTTCTTGGCAAATCCTTTATCTTGAACAGCGATGACTTTCCGGTCGCTACCAATAGCGTGAGAAAGTTCGGCCGCAGAAAAGATGTCTAGCATGGGAATTTCATAATAGGTTGTTTTATCAGTGATACGTTTGACAAGATTAGGTGCGCCATCATGGGCAACAAATACTAATCTTGCACGGTCTGACTGGATAGATTTAATGACAAGTTCTTCACCTGTCGCAATCTTACCAGCTTTCTTGGCCATTCCTAGGGAATTTGCCAATTTTGTTTTATTGAAATCTGTTATTTCAGTCATATTTTAGCCTTAAATTTCTGGTGCCTCGTCTATTGAGTAGGTCACCGTTGCTAATTTTTTACGTTCGACCTGATGATCAACGTAAACGATTAACTCGTCATAAAAACGATCCGCAATTTCCGTCTGAAACACACGATCGAATATCCGTTTTTGCTTGGCTTGTTTTGCTTCATCGTTTTTAATGGCGATATAAGCACCGCGCCCAGCTGCTTTCCCTGTTGGGTCGATACTGATTTCGCCAGCTTTATTATAGACGATTCGTAGCAATTCTTTTTTTGGAAATTGCTCGTTTGAGACAACGGATTTTCGTAAAGGAATTTTTTTGGTTTTCACCATCGTTAATCACTCCTTTCTAAGATTTCACTTCGGAAATCTTGAAACTTGACCTGCACTTACGCTACGGCCAAACGGGGCCATTCGCGAACTCTATCCGCTCAAAGGCTCTCATGGTTCAAAATTTTAGTCAAGCACTTCGTCAGCAAAATCTGCTTCAACTTCTTCAGAAACAACTTCTGCAGCTTCTTGATCAAACTTTGTTTGAGACTTAATGTCGATTTTATTATTGGTAACGTGAGCCGCCAAACGGACGTTTTGTCCACGTTTACCAATAGCCAACGATAATTGATCATCTGGTACGACAACAACAGTTTCACCTGTTTCTTCGTTGATAATGACATCTGTAACTTGTGCCGGTTTCAAGGCATTTTTAATCAATGTCGCACGGTCATCATGCCATTCAATGATATCCATGTTTTCACCATGCAATTCATCAACCAGCGTCCGAATGCGTGAACCACGTGGACCTACGATTGTGCCGATAGCATCTACATTGGCATCATTAGATTTAACGATGACTTTCGCACGATCGCCTGCTTCACGGGCAATGCTGACAATTTCAACAGTACCATCGTAAACTTCAGGAATTTCTTTTTCAAACATGCGTTTAAGCAAATCAGGATGTGTCCGGCTGACATAAACAATAGGGCCTTTTTTCGACTGTTCAACAGCAGAAACGTAAACTTTTATTTTATCACCAATCTGGTAACGTTCACCAGGGATTTGATCACGTTTACCAAGCATACTATCAACTTTACCAAGATTGATAAAGATAGCACGATCGTCAACACGCTCAACGGTTCCCTGAATGATTTCATTTTCGTAACGTTTAAATTCATTATAGATGATGGTGTGTGACTCTTCACGCATTTTATTCATAATGACTTGTTTGGCTGCATTAGCCGCTGTCCGGGCAAAATCTTTCGGTTTTTCTTCAAAACGGATTTTATCACCAATTTGGTAATGTGAATTGAGCGCGAGGGCATCCTCAAGGCTCATTTCTAGACGACTATCAAAAACTTCATCTACAACTTCACGTGTTGAGTAGACGATAAAGTCACCCTTCGCATCATTGTACTCAATCGTCACATTTTGTGATTGATTGTATTGTTTTTTGTAAGCTGCTGTTAAAGCTTCCGCAATGGCACCAATAACAACTTCAGGCGAGATGCCTTTTTCTTCCTCCAAAAGGGTGAATGCAGCTTGCATTTCCTTGCTCATGTGTCTCCAACTTTCTTTTTTATTTTAAATGCTTCTATTGTTTATAATTTTACTTGCGTCCGAGCTTTAGCAATATTTGATAGCTCAAGCTCAACAGTTTTCTGACGTGTTTTGTCAAGATAATTCAAGGTGATAAGATTGCTGTCAAAAGCAACTAAATCACCAACAAATTCTTTTTCTCCTGCTACTTTTTGATAGAGTTTGACAAAAACGTAAGCACCAATATGCTTTTCAAAATCAGCTGATTTTTTAAGCGGACGCTCAGCACCTGGACTAGCTACCTCAAGCATATACTCCGATGGAAAAGGATCCGGTGAAATTTTGTCCAATTCTGGACTGATGATTTCTGATAAGTCAGCTGTGTCTTGCAATGTAATCCCTTCTGGTTTATCAACAAGTACTGATAAAACATAATCTGCACCCATTTTTGACCATTCGACATCCACCAACTCAAAGGGCTCAGGTAAGAGACCTTCAAGATGTGCCAACACAACTTCTGTGATATTTGTAGACATAATGTTTCCTTTCTACACTAATGTTCTCAAGAACATTTATTTAAATTCAAACAACAGGAGCGCCCATTGTGAGCGCTCCTTTCTTTGTTCTTTAGAGTTATTATACCATAATTTTAACAGAATGCAAACTTTCACCTTTATTTTAAATTTTCTACTTTATCTCTCCGATTAGTTAGAAATTAAGAATTTTGAGTTTGTTTACATAAAATGATATCATAAAGATATGACTATAAAAATATTACTTGTCTTAGTAGGATTTGCACTGATTATCTTTGGTGCAGATGTCCTTGTCGATGGCACAAGCAATATCGCCAAAAAATATCGCATTCCTGACGTCGTTATTGGTTTGACGATTGTCTCACTTGGTACATCGTTTCCTGAAATGATGATTACCATTACTTCTGCTAAAAACGAATACCATGATTTAATTTTTGGTAATGCCCTTGGCTCAAATATTGTCAATCTTAGCTTAATTCTAGGAATTATTGCCTTAATCAAACCCGTCTATTTAGATCGGGAAACCAAGAATATCCACCTACCACTTGCTATCATGGCAACTTCACTCCTTGCCTTTATGGGTAATGGTCTGATTGGAGAGCACTTCATGATTTCAAGATTAGAAGGCTGGTTCTTGATTGCCATGAGTATTGCTTACTTCATCGTACCTGCGTATAAATCTTTGCACAGCATTCAGTTAACCAAACACAAAATACGTCCTAATACAGAAAACATCTCTATTCCTAAGTCCATATTATTTATTGCCTTAGGCTTTGTCGCCCTCAAATTCGGCGCAGATTTTGCCGTTGATAATGCTAAAATCATTGGCGAAACTATCGGAGTCCCTGATAGCATTATTGGCTTGACTATTGTTGGCATGGGAACAGCACTTCCTGAATTAATCACATCCATTACAGCAACACTAAAAGGAACAGAAGGCTTAGCAATCGGTAACCTCATTGGTTCTTGCATCCTGAATCTCTTCTTGATTATCGGACTAGGTGCTGTGATTAACCCACTCACCTACCTTCCGATTTTCAACTTGGAACTCACATTCCTATTCGGTCTCACATTCCTCATTTGGACTTTCTCCTATATTGGAAAGCGCAACACCCTATCTCGACTTGAAGGCAGCATCTTAATTCTCGCCTTTTTCGGGTACATGGTCGTGCTATTGGGCTAAGACTGTAAATAAAAAACTTCTGATGATTAAAACTCAGAAGTTTTTTTCTTGTCCTAAAGACTTATTTTATCTCATTTTCACAATCAACTTTATCCTGTTTCATCAGTTCAGACTGTTCTTGACTCGTTGGGACGAAACGAAAGACGATAAATTGGGCTGGTTCACTTGATTGATTTAATAGCCGATGAATACTTCGCTTAACGCGTAAGACATCATTTTCTTGTACTATTTGACTTGAAACATGACCATTTTCCATGTACTCGACCGTGATTTCACCAGAAGTCACAATTACATTTTCATCAAGTTGCACGTGTTTGTGCCAATCTTGAACAACACCGGCAGGTAAAATATTCACATGAATTTCAAACTCAGGATACAAATAATAAGCTACCTGAGTGCCACTTGATTTTGTTACCGAAATAGCTGATGTTTGTCTTGTAATTTCAATGGCATCATTGTCTAAAGTCATAAGCCTATTTCCGTTTACGAGCAATTAAATGAATGGGTGTCCCCTCAAAGACAAAGGCTTTACGAATTTGATTTTCTAGCATCCGTGCATATGAAAAGTGCATAAGTTCTTCTTCATTCACAAAAACAACGAATGTCGGTGGTTTGATGGCTACTTGTGTGGCATAGAAGATTTTGAGACGACGGCCTTTATCGGTTGGTGTTGGATTAATGGCAATCGCATCCATGATGACGTCATTGAGCACAGCAGATGGAATCCGCATATTTTGGGCTTGGCTGACTGATTTAATCAAATCAGGTAATTTATTGAGACGTTGTTTGGTCTCAGCAGACACGAAAATAATCGGTGCATAGCTCAAATATTGGAACTCGTCTCTAATTTTTTCTTCCCATTTTTGAAGCGTTTTGTTGTCTTTTTCAATGGCATCCCATTTATTGACAACGATGATAATCCCACGGCCTGCTTCATGTGCAAAGCCTGCAATCCTTTTATCGTATTCTCGGATACCCTCTTCGGCGTTCAGTACCATGAGGACGACGTCCGAACGGTCAATGGCACGCATGGCACGCATGACTGAATATTTCTCAGTTGATTCGTAGACTTTACCACGTTTGCGCATGCCTGCGGTGTCAATCATAGTAAATTCTTGACCTTCAGCATCGGTGAAGTTGGTATCGATAGCATCGCGTGTTGTGCCAGCAATTGGGCTTGCGATAACGCGGTCTTCTCCTAAAATGGCATTAATCAAGCTTGATTTTCCGACGTTTGGTCGGCCAATCAGTGAGAATTTGATGATGTCTGGGTTTTCTTCTTCAGTTTCGACTGGTAGGTTGTCGATGATGGCATCTAGCACGTCGCCTGTCCCAATCCCGTGAACTGCTGATACTGGGTAAGGTTCGCCCAATCCAAGGCTGTAGAAATCAAAGATCTCCATACGACGCTCGGGGTTGTCAATTTTGTTGACGACGAGGATGACAGGAGTATCTGTTTTGTAAAGAATTTGTGCGACATATTCGTCTGCATCTGTCACGCCGTTTTCACCGTCTACGACAAAAACAATAACATCAGCTTCGTCCATGGCAATCTCAGCTTGTGCCTTGATTTGTGCCATGAAGGGTGTGTCAGCCATTTCGATACCACCTGTATCAATCATGGCGAATTTTTTATTAAGCCATTCACTGGTTGTGTAAATCCGGTCACGCGTTACGCCGGGTGTATCTTCGACGATGGAAATCCGTTCGCCTGCGATTCTATTAAAAATTGTCGATTTGCCGACGTTTGGTCTGCCGACAATTGCTACTGTTGGTAATGCCATTGTTTTCTTTTCTCCTTTATGTTGCCGTGCCTGTCCACTTGCTAAGCACTCAAGTCTAAGTATAACACAATATGTTTCGTCCTGCTCATCTTTTTTCCGTTACCTCAAGACAATAACAGATTAAGTTCATATAATGTGTTTACGATTAGTGTATAATTGCAATGTTTTGATTAGTATGATAATATTAATATAAATGTTAGTTAATTTGTTTTTTCTATTTTTATTATTTTAAATATCTAAGTAAGAAGCGATTATAAAGACACATGAGCAAATCTTGAACCTCACTAAAAGCTAAGTTAGGAGATTTTTTATGAAATCTAAAACGCTCGCACTCACAAACGGCATCTTCGGACTTATCGGTGGTATTGCCCTTGTTTTCGCCCCCTTATTCATTCTTGGTGGGATAACTAATGATGCACTTAATGATGACGGCAGTGCCACTTCAACAGTCGTTCTATCAATTATATTCATTTTAGTTAAAATTGCAATTCTTGTTCTTGGTATTGTTGGTCTTATTACTTATAAAGGAACTGGTCTGGTTAAAACGGCAGCACACGTTCTTTTAATCGTCGGTGGTGCAGTCGCTTTAATTCCACTTCTAGGCATAGCCGGTGGTATCGTATCTATCGTTGGTGGGGCGCTCTACCTTGCAAGTTTGAAAAACTTCAAAACTGATGCACAATAAATAATAGAGCGTTGGGACAAAATTCCCTCCAAAAATAGGCTATGACTGATTTCTAGTGTTAATAGAAATCAGTCATAGCCTATTTTGTATCATTTTCTCAAAAAAATTGTAAAACAATAATATGAGTCATTGAAAACAATACAAAATCGATAAAATAAGTTCATGACATCAATAAGATATCATGAACTTATTTTTTTATTTATCAACATTGACAAATGTAAAATCTTTTTCAGTTAAAGCAACCTTAACTGGTTTTTCTGTTGCTTTGGATAGAAATTCACCTAGTGCTTTATTTGTATCCTTAACAACCTTCTGCTTGACTGTATCATCCATTGAAACATTTTCGCTGGCTGTCACATCAACACTTTTTAAATTATCTTGCATGAATTGATTAGCATCTTTTCTATTTGTAAAGATATCAACGACCTTATCAAATGCACCATTACTATCTTTTTCAATTTCTGTTTTGCTATAATCAATTTGTGAATCTACTTCAACAATAAGTGGTTCTGTCACTGTGAAAACATTGTTTTTCACTTTAATAGCCTCACTCGAGATTTTCGACAAGTCTAAAGCAAAATCTGTCTCTACAACAGCTTTGATCGTCATATTTCGCCCTGAAAAAATAGAAACAAGACCTTTACCAAGCTCATTCCATTCCTTTACCAATTCTGGTTCTAAGGCGACTTTTTTAACTTCTTTTGAGGTTGTTTTTGTTACTTTTAGTTTAGCTTGCGACTCAATTTTTTGGATGACAAATTCTGTTGTCTCATCTTTTTTCAAAAATCCAAATTTAAAATGTGCTACTGTCGCGCCTATTCCCAAGAGCAAAATAATGACGGCTCCCCAGAAAATAGTAGCTTTGATTTTTTTCATTTCATTTCCCTTTTTAATAGCCTTTCTCAGCATTCCCCTACTGAAAAATTAATCATGCTTTTATTTCATCAAGCCTTTAGCCTGCAAATTTTCAAGTGTTGCTGTTTGTGATGGCGTACCAAATTGTGCGACGATTCGTTCACTCCAGTCGGTACCAAGTCGACGTTCTCCAGAAAACTCTGCTTGCATTTGGTCATAATCCTGAATGACCTTGGTCTCTTGAACTTTGTAGGTCTCGTCAAAGACAACTGCTTCATAAGGCAAACGTGGTTTGACATCATTTTGACGCGCAGGTACCCCTAAAGCTAAGCCAAACAAGGGATAGGTGTAGTCAGGCAAATTCAAAAGCGCTGACAGTTCAGTCGCTTGGTCACGGATCAACCCAACAATTACACCACCATAGCCCAGACTTTCTGCCGCTAAAAGAGTATTTTGCGCAACCAGACTGGCATCAACAGATGAAATCAAGAGATTTTCAATACCTTCTGGATAAAAAACATCTGTATGTAATTTCACTGCTTTTTCAGCACGGTTGAGGTCACCAACAAAGACGAGAAAATTTGAAGCGCCCTTGATTGATTTTTGAGGCTGTAAATCATATATTTTCTGTTTAGTCACTTCATTCGAAATGTTGATAATGGAGTAAGACTGAAAATTTTTCCAAGTAGATGCGGCACGACCAGCTTCAATGATTGTTTTCAAGATGTCAACTGGGATTTTTTCATCTGTAAAATTTCTGACTGATGTGTGTTGCATCATGAGATTGATTGTGTCATTGACCATTGCGACGATTTTCTCCCTCCAAGCGAAACTCTCTTGATAGCTTGCGAACACGTTCCATGACCCGCTTAGCAGACCAAGTTTCATCCCCTTTTTTAGTCATGGCAAGTCGCATCTCAAGCTCATCCATGGTTAAATTCGATGTGAAAAATGTCGGTAAGTTTTCCTGCATCCGATACTGCAAAATCACCTGCAAAATATTATCACGAATCCAATCATTATTACTTTCAGCACCAATGTCATCCAAGACTAAAACTTGGACTTTTTTAATCTCATTAGCCTGCCACTTTAATGCATCAAAACCAGTGTTATCAGAGATAAAAGAAGGGTAATGAATCAAGCTAGTCGCAATCCCCTTCTCTGCCAATTCATTTGCCATAGCAGCCATCATAAAGCTCTTACCAACACCGAATTTGCCATAGAGATAAACGCCGTTTTGATTAGGATAATCTGCTATAAATTCAGCAACAGCCTGATAGGCGGCAACGCGATTGGCATCATCTAAAAGGACATCATTCCAAGTGACATTAGCAAAATCTCTTGGCATACCAATCAATTTAACTCGGCGCTTCTTGATTATTTCAGCTTCTTTCGCCAAGGTTTCTGCTGTTGCACGATAAGTCACATCAGCAAAGCCTTCATTATTAAAGAGAATTGGTTCGTAGCCTGCTATTTTAGTGGGCTCACCAGCGACAAATTTAGCTTTTTCTTTTAAATATTCGTTAAATTTTGACAGAGATTTCGTCACTTGTGCAGATTCAAAACCATTGTCTTGAATAAAAGTTTGAATTTCAGGATTCTCCAAGATTTTGTCTGTTAGTTCCTGATATTTTTTGACGTCTAAACGATTTGCCATCGCATCTGCTATTGATTCCATTGCCATCTTATTCACCACCATTCATTTTGTCAAGTGCCTGACGTTTAATTTTTTCTAGCTCTGCCTGTTGATCTAAGCTGGTTTCATTTTTGTAATCAGGATCATACCAATCCGGTGTTTTACTCCCAACTGGTGCGGCTTTTGGTTGAGTTTTCGTTTTTTGCTGCACTTTCTCTGTCTGATTACGCTGATAGCTTGCTAACCACTTCACTGCTAGCTCGGCTGAGGTCACCTGATCTTTCTTCCAGCGGTTAGCCTGCTCTTCAATATAGTCTGAGACATTAGAATAGCCTCGAATTTCCAAGAAGTAGATGATCAGCATATTTTGGATTTCTAGTGCGACGCCATCACGTGAAAGACGCATAAGGAGTTGCTTTTCTTTTTGAGTCGGATGACCGTCAAAACGGCGTTTCTTAATTTGCGACAGCAGTGCCTCTGGTTTTTCGGACTTGGCTGTTCTGATTAAGGCTTGTTCGGCTTTTGAAAAATCTAATAAACGCGGCTGTTTTTGGTTTTGTGCGATTAAATGACGAGATATATTGGCTGTGTTGAGTGTCTGATCGGCATTTTTTGTCGTTTCTGCTATTTTAAAGAGTTTATACCAATCAAGGTCAAATTTATCTGCCAAGGCATAAAGTGATAACGTGTCCTTGGTTTCATTGGCAAACTGGACGCCTTGATTTTGCATAGCTGTCTTAAAAGCTGCTATATCTAATTTTGTATCTGCCGGCACTGAAATAACTGGTGTTTCAGGTATTTCAGCCACACGGTAGACATCTGAAAATTTTTTAGAGATTTTTTGACCCGAAAAGTCAGAGTCTCTCACCAATTTATCAACGGCGGGTTGACCGATTTTATCCGTTAACAATTGTTTATAAAGACCATCTGCCAGAAAAAGTTCCGGTGTCAAATGGCTTTTTAAATCTAAGGTCAGTTCGCCATGGTCCTCATAAATATCTAGTAAATGCAAGGCTGATAGCTGGTCAAAGCTACTCATCAGCTCATTCAAGCCGTAATCAAGATGATTGAGTAAGTCTGACAGACGACCCTGGTGATTGGGGAAAACACGCAAGAGTTGGTACAAAGCGAAACTTTCTCGTCCAATAATCGGTTGGTAGAACATGACAAAAACACCGGCATCAAAGCTGGTTTTATCAGCGTTTTTAACTGTGAATTTATCAATAGGCCGCATGGTCACTTCCTTACCTAGCTGATAGTGAGCAGAGCTCACTATCAGCTTTTATCTATTTATTCTTATTCGTAATATTGCGTAAGAGATCTTCAAGGTCGCTAACGTCTTTAAAACTGCGATAAACACTCGCGAAACGTACATAAGTGATTTCATCAAGTTCTGCCAACTCTTCCATAACAAACTCGCCAATGGTGTCTGAATGGACTTCATTTTCCGCAAGCATCCGGACTTTGCGCTCAACACGCTCAACTGCTTTTTCAATTGACTCAGAAGACACTGGTCGTTTGCGGGCACTACGTACAATCCCTGTGATAATTTTATCACGGTTAAAGATTTCTCGGGTGTCATCTTTTTTGATGACTAACAAGGGCATTTCTTCAATACGTTCAAAGGTTGTGAAACGATTGCCGCAATTTTCACATTCTCGGCGTCGTCTAATCGCATTTTCAGCCTGACGACTGTCAACGACTTTTGATTCTTCTGATTGACATTTTGGACATTTCATATATTAAAACTGCGCCTCCACTCGGTAGATTACTTGGCCTTTAGAAGAAAATTTTGCCTCGTATTCTGTCATGACATTTTTTTCAGAGAATTCTGTATCAGTATGTAAATCCAACCATACTTGCTGCAAGGTCATACCATATTGACTCATCGATGCTAAAGAGTACTCAAATAAGCCACGGTTATCAGTTTTAAAATGGACTTGTCCATTTTTGACTAAGATTGTTTCGTAGGTTTTCAAAAAATCTTTGTAGGTCAAACGACGTTTTTCATGACGCGTTTTAGGCCATGGGTCTGAGAAATTCAAGTAAACTAAGTCTACTTCGCCATCCGCAAAATAATTGGTTAAGCTACTCCCATCAACATGCAAGAGTTGCACATTCGGCAGGTTCATGTCGAGTACCTTATCTAAAGCGTAGGATAAAACTGTCAATTGCATATCAATGGCGATATAGTTAATGTCTGGATGACGTTCTGCCATACCTGTAATAAATGCCCCTTTTCCTGAACCGACTTCAATATGGATAGTGTGGTTATTACCAAATTTCTCTGCCCATTTACCTTTAAAGGCCTCTGGGTTTTCAACCACATATTGGGTGTTGGCTGCCATCATCTCTGGGGCACCTTTACGATTTCTAACTCGCATCTTTTTTCTTTCACTCCTATGTTAATGCATGACGCAATTTATATTTTTTGAGTAGAAAAGCTTAAACACCTGGTTTAAACTTTTTCCCTTTAACTGAAACAAGGAGACGCTAGTCTCCCCATACATTATTTAAAAATGTTACAAAAATTTCGCAAACCTAGAATTTCTAAATTCGCAGCCTGTAAATTGTCAGACCATAAATTTTCGTTGATCTGTTTTAAAAATGATAGTGTCCCATACCATTTTATTTTAACAAACGTTTCTTCATCCACCCGATAACCTGAGTATTCTAACCATTCCCGCCATTGATTTGGGGCAATGTAGTGGCTCAACAGATGTGCAACATCTACAAAGGCATCTGATAAAGCTACCGTATCCCAGTCTACTAGGTAAATTTTACCACTGTGGTCATTTTTTAACCAGTTATGGTGGTTAACATCACCATGGACGACGACAGCATTTTGTGCATCAAACCTAGGTGTCGCTTCGCGTAATTCTGATAAGGCATTTGACAAGTATGAATTTTGAATTAAACTTCTATGCGCATGTTGATGTAATTTATCCACCAGTTGTTTCGGTGTGGTCACATCGTTGCCAAATTTTTTGAAGGCTTCTACTAGCATTTTGCTGTGATGAAGGGTAGCAAGTGTCTGATTGACTTGCATATCTCCCATTTCAGTTGCTGCAAGCACGACACCGTCAACCCAAGATTGTGCCGTTAACATATCACCATTGCTATTGCGCTTGGTCCAAATAATTTTTGGCGTCAAACCTACTTGTGAAATTGATGCCAGAAGAGGGCTAGCATTGACTTTAACGAATGCCTTTTGGCTACCAAAAGTTGCATAAAAAACGTTATTCACACTTTGACCAAATGAGTTATTGAGTGGCACGTAGTGCCAATCCGCTTCGTTACCTTCCATCATGCTGATAGACCCCTCCTTTCTTTCTGATATCAAATGACTGCCTTATCCTTTATAATGAATCAACATTGACTGTGTTAAAATGTCAGCGTACATATAAGATTCAACGATTTTTTGACCACGTGGCAATATTTTTTCAACGACAAAATGTGTATCAAAAACTTCTGTCACGGTCACTTTATGACGGTTTTCACGTTTACGACCATAATGATCTGTAATCTCTACATCTTCACCTAGATGTGAGGCCACCTCTTTTTTAATCTCAATGATTTTTCCAACTTCTTGACTATCCATATCGCTCTCGTTTCTTTGATTTCCTTAGTTCACATGCTGTGAACTTTTACAGTATTTCTATTATAACATGAAAGGTCTACTAAAATCTACACTAGATTTTAGTAGCCTTGACTTGCTTCATGATGCGTGTCAATGCTGGTAAACTTGGTAAATTGCCCCACCCACATTAACTCGGCAGTACCGGTTTCACCTGATCGGTTCTTAGCAAATATAATTTCAGCTTTATTATCAATTTCGACTTCTGGATCATTGGCGTTTTGATAATAAGCCTCACGATGAATAAAAGCGACAATATCGGCATCTTGTTCTATTGAACCTGACTCCCGCAAATCTGATAATTTAGGGCGTTTATCCTCACGTTGCTCAACACCACGGCTGAGCTGGCTGAGCGCAATAACAGGGACTTTTAATTCTTTAGCTAGAACTTTCAACTGCCGTGAGATTTCTGATACTTCTTGTTGACGATTTTCTTTACCTGTTCCTGAAATCAACTGTAAATAGTCAATTAGAATCAAACCTAGATTGCCTTGCTCTTGGGCCAATTTCCGTGACCTTGCTCGAATCTCTGTGATTTTAATACCAGGTGAATCATCGACGTAGATACTTCTATCTGCCAAGGCGCCTTGTGCAATAATTAAATTGCTCCAGTCATCATCGGTTAACTTACCCGTTCGCAAAGCATGTGCATCAATTAATCCTTCTGATGAAACCATCCGGTTAACTAAACTTTCTGCTCCCATTTCCAGAGAAAAGATGGCAACGGTCTGCCCGAGTTTTCCGATATTTGAAGCAATGTTCAAGGCAAAAGCGGTTTTCCCCATGGCTGGGCGGGCAGCTAAGATAATTAGCTCGCCTTCATGTAGACCGGTCGTTTTCTCATCAAGTGATGGAAAGCCAGTTGAAATGCCGGTCACCGTCGATTTCAATTTTGATAAACGCTCGATTTCATCGTAGTTAATATCAATGATTTCAGATATTTTACGAAATCCTGAGCGTGTCCGACCTTCTGTGACGGCGACGATACCTTTTTCTGCCTCAGCGATGATGTCGTCGGCTGCCTCTTCTTGAGAATAGGCACGTTCGACTGATTCAGTCAACTGGCTGATTAACTTACGTAGTAAAGATTTTTCAGCTACAATTTTAGCATAGAAAACCGCGTGGGCCGCTGTTGGTGTACTCGTTGCCAATTCAGCGATATAGGAAATACCACCGATTGTTTCCAAATCTCCTTGGTTTTCCAATAAGGAATGGACGGTTAAAACATCAATTGGGCTACGCTCATCTTGTAGGCGTAGCATGATGCGAAAAATAATCTTGTGCGATGTCTTATAAAAATCATCAGCTGTGACGTATTCTGATACTTCAATCAAGCGGTCACTATCAAGGAAAATTGCCCCAAGGACAGCTTGTTCAGCTGCTAAATCTTGAGGCGGTGCCTTGAGCACATCAATATCTGCCATTTACTTCTCCGAAATTTTAACGCGAATCGTTGCCGTTACATCTTTGTGCAATTTAACTGGTACATCTTTCAAGCCAATAGCTTTAATCGGGTAGGCTAATTGAATTTTATGTTTGTCTAGTTTGAGGTTAAATTGCGCATTGAGGGCATCCGCAATTTTTTTTGAATTGATGGCACCAAAGAGGCGTCCATCTGCGCCAACTTTTTCTTTGATGTCAACAATTGTTGATTCTTTTTCAAGTTCAGCTTTAAGGGCTTGCGCTTCAGCCAAGATTTCAGCCTCTGCTTTTTGCTCTGCTTTGACTTGACCTTTCAACTCAGCCATAGCTTTACCAGTTGCCTCTTTGGCTAGATTTTTTTTGATTAAAAAGTTTTGTGCAAAACCAGTTGGGACCTCTTTCACTTCACCTCGCTTGCCTTTACCTTTAACATCTTGTAAAAAAATGACTTTCATTTTATTTCTCCTTTATAACATAACTAATCGTTTTAATACTAAGCTGACTCAATAGCCTTTTAACATAAAATAGATGACATACACCCAGCTAAACAAACCATGAATACATGCCCAAGCGATACTATGCCACTTGACATATGAAATGACGATCGCAAGTGCGCAGCCGAACGTGATACCGCTACTCGCAATTGAGCGTGTTCTGTTATCTTGAGTCTTACCAGCCATACATTACCTCTCTCAGATGGTCTCCATCATTTTATGCTATATTATCTATTTGTCATCACCAGAGCGATTTAAGAGTTTTAATAAATCATCTCTCACTTCAGTTGGGGTTTTCTCATAAATTTGCGCTGCTGCATTATTGAAATGTCCGCCACCACCAAATTTTTCCATAATACGTTGGACGTTGAAGTCTCCTGACGATCTAGCGGAAATAGCTACATAACCATTTTCATGATTGACAATCGTAAATGAGGCATCAATTCCCACCATATTTAAGAGTGTATCCGCTGCTTTTGCGATTGTAACATTGTCATACATTTTGCGGTAGAGCCCGATACCTATGGCAATGTTGTCATGAAATTCAGCGTTGAGGACAATTTCGTTAATCTTCTTGTATTTGTCAAACTCTGTCGCCAGGAATTTTTTAATTAGATTGTTATCTGCGCCCTGGGAACGGAGAAATGACGCTGCCTCAAAGGTTCTAGCAGTTGTGCCTTTGGAGAATTTCTGTGTATCGACTGAAATGCCTGCCAGGGCAATTGATGCTTCCACTTTTGACATTTTTTGTTTCTGATCATTTTGGTACTGTAAGACTTCAACCACCAACTCAGAAGCTGATGATGCCCCACTCTCAATATAAGTCAGTAAAGCATTTTTCGGGAAGTCATCATCACGACGATGGTGGTCAATTACTACGACTTTATCAAAACTCTTATAGAAATCATAATCCATGGTTTGACTTGTCTTCGAATGGTCAACCATAATCAACAGCGAGTTCGATTTTTTCAGCTCGTACGCGGTATCCATCCGGATAATGTGGGCAAAGCCATCTTTTGATTCATTGAGCTTGGCAATGGCACGCTCAACGTCAGGTAAAAGTTGTTTTTCGTCATAAACAATAAAAGCCTCTTTATCGTTCATATTGGCGAAAATTTTTGTTGCAACTGCTGCACCCAATGCATCCATGTCTGGATATTTATGTCCCATAACAAAGACATTCTCAGACTCTAACACAATCGTTCGAAGTGCTGTCGCAATCGCCCTCGCTCGTGTCCGAGATTTTTGAGTATGGCTGGCTGAGTTGCCACCAAAATAAATTGGCTTGGCGGTGTTAATGTTTTCTTTAATTACCACTTGATCTCCACCACGAACAAGTGCCAACTCTAAGTTATCAAGTGCTGTTTTACCAATCTTAGAAAAGTTTTCTAAACCGTAGGACATCCCGATAGACAAGGTCAGAGAAAAGTTTTTTTCTGTCGCCTCCTCACGAAAGGCGTTCACAAATTTAAACTTATCATCCATGATTTGCTTCAACGTTAGATAATTCGTATAAATATAGTAGCGACTGGCATTATATCGACTAATATAAACGTTATATTTGTTAGAAAAAGCATCGATTTTCGTCGCAATGAAATTATTAATAATCGTTCGACTACTGTCAGAAATCAAATCAGTCGTATCATCATAATTATCGACTGAAATAATCCCAATTACAGGACGGCTTTCACGCGTAATCGTTTTCGCCACAACCTCACTGGTCGCATCTATAAAATAAAGTAGTTTCTTTTTATGGTCAACTTTAATCGCATACTTTTTTTGTCCGACAGACAGGTATTGCATGCCTTGGTCATCAATATCCTGCACAATTTCTTTTATTTTATCGGCCTCTAATTTATCTTCATCATTGGAAAAGATAATATCGACATATGGGTTAAACCACTCGGGCGTATAATCAAACTCAGAATATCGCAATACGCCTATTGGCATCGTGTCGAGTGTCGCATTCAGTGAATTTTCTGCGGTTTCATTGAGTTCGCGGATATTATCGAGATTGTTAGCCATCACCACACGCGCACGGGCTAATAAAAGAAACATCACAATTAAATTCACAACTAACAATAAGACCAGCTCAGTTTGTTGAAATTCTGCCAAGCGCAAAATAATCACTTCGCATAAATACACCACCGTCATCGAAATGATGATAATAAGTGGTAAAAATCTTTCGTAACGTTTCACGTCTATTCACCTCGTTCTGAAGTTTCTGACTTTTGTTAATACAGTTATCAACGCTTTTTGATACCTAGCAACTAAGTCATAATGGTTCATTTTACCATATTTTAGCTGTTTTTTCAACGATTCAAGGTGGCAACTTAGCACAGTCTACAAATGACTCGCAATCTCAGTTAAATTATTAAACAATTCATCCGCCCGAGACTGATCCAAACCAAACACATTGTCTCTAATTCCCCAGACTGTCGCACCTGAGTCAACCCCAGCCGCGATACCTTTCTCACTATCCTCAATCACCAAAGTCTCCTTTGGATCCATACCTAACCGCGCCATCGCAACCTCATAAATTTCCGGATTTGGCTTAGACTCCTCGAAATCTTCACCCGATAAAACCACCTCAAAATAGGGCAATAGCCCCGTCAGTTTCATCGCCCTTAAAATCTCTAGTTTAATGGTACTAGACGCAAGCCCAAGTTTGTAGCCCTTGGCTTTTAAAGCGTCTAAAGTAGATTTAGCATCTGAAAATAAGAGTGTATCATAAGGAATCGCATGGGCAAGTTTATATTGGGTGTACTCAGCCTGCAAAGCAGGTACATCCCACTTATCATAGTCATCTCTTAAAATCATATACCAAACCTGTCTCATGTTGCCCCCAATGAAATCAAGTGGCGACAAGTGGGCAATCGAAATCCCTTTGCTATCTAAAAAATTCTGACGTCTCGTGTAATAATAGGGCTCAGTATCTACTAAAACACCATCCATATCAAAAATAATCGCTTTAAATTTATTCATAAATACTATTTTACCAAATTTTTTGATATTTCGTATTGAAAGTTTTCAGAATTTTCGCTAAAATAGATATAATACAATCCAAAACCGAGCAACAGCTCAGTATCATGACACAATACCGCCCCCTAAGCTGTGATAAGTTTCTACACCAAGTAGCATAATCTTCACAATATCTTAGAATAATCAAAGGAAAATCTCATCTTGAAAGTTATTAAATTTGGTGGCTCTTCACTCGCAAGTGCCGAACAACTCACAAAAGTCCGCAACATCGTCAAAAATGACCCGACCCGCAAATTCGTTGTTGTTTCAGCACCTGGCAAACGCGATGCCAATGATACAAAAGTAACGGATGCCCTGATTGCTTACTATAAAACCTACAAAAACGGTGATGATGTCATAGCCAACCAGGATTGGATTATTGCACGCTATCAATCCATTTGTGACGAACTAGGCATCACAGGCAATGTTATGACCAAGATTGCCGCAGACATCAAAGATCTCGCCACACTGCCAATCAAAGGCAATAAATTCCTCTATGATACCTTTCTAGCCGCAGGCGAAAACAACAACGCCAAACTCATCGCCGAATACTTTAGCGAAAATGGTATTAACGCCAAATACATCCACCCACAAGATGCCGGCATCATCGTCACACCTGAGCCAGGAAACGCTCGCCTCCTACCGTCTAGTAACGAAAAAATCAACTACCTCAACGAACTAGAAGAAACCCTCGTCATCCCAGGATTCTTCGGCGTCACAGAAAAAGGCGACATCTGCACCTTCTCACGTGGTGGCTCTGATATCACCGGCTCAATCATCGCAGCCGGCGTTCATGCCGAACTCTATGAAAACTTCACTGACGTTGACGGCATCTTTGCCGCCCACCCCGGTATCATCAACCAACCAACCTCAATCCCTGAACTCACCTACAAGGAAATGCGTGAGCTCGCTTATGCCGGTTTCTCTGTTTTACATGACGAGGCTTTATTGCCCGCCTACAGAGCAAGTGTGCCACTCGTGATTAAGAATACCAATAATCCTGAGCATCCCGGTACAAGAATCGTTGCTAAACGTAGCGTCACAGGCAGTCCAGTTGTCGGCATCGCAGCCGATGGAGACTTTACTTCACTCAACATCTCCAAATATCTCATGAACCGAGAAATCGGTTTTGGGCGCAAAGTCCTTCATATCCTTGAAAATCTCGGCATCCGTTTCGAGCATATGCCAACAGGGATTGATGACATGAGCGTCATCATGCGCAATCGTTATTTGACGAAACAAATTGAACGCTCAGTCATTCAAAATCTGACAGAAAGCTTGCAGCCTGATGTCCTACATTTTGAAAAAAATCTCTCAATCATCATGATTGTTGGTGAAGATATGAACGAACATATCGGGGTCACAGCCCGTGCAGCTAACGCCCTAGCCAAAGACGGCATCAATATCGAAATGCTATCCCAAGGCTCATCAGAAGTCTCAGTCATGTTTATCGTCAAATCAGACCAAGAAAAAGCTGCGATTAAAGCGCTCTATGGTGCCTTTTTTCAAGACTAATCATATTTTATGTGAGTCCAAAAGTTTTTTTAGAGACAATATGTCAAAATCATCAAAAAAACAAACTAGCTGTTTAAACACCTGATAACAATAAAAACGCTAGAACAATAATCATTTTAAAAATAGGCTATGAACGATTTTTG
Source organism: Pseudolactococcus chungangensis CAU 28 = DSM 22330 (assembly GCF_002441885.1). GTDB lineage: Bacteria > Bacillota > Bacilli > Lactobacillales > Streptococcaceae > Pseudolactococcus > Pseudolactococcus chungangensis. The sequence goes on from NZ_JXJT01000008.1 coordinate 31,589, forward strand.
ATATTAATCAGAATCGCTCATAGCCTATTTCCGTGTCACTTTTTGATACATTGCTAATCAGAAAGAATATGAAAGAAAAGAGAAAAAATATGTATTCAATACTTGTTTTCATGTCATGCGCTTCATAAGCTGGACTAAATATCCAAAATATGGGAGGAGTTATTATTGTTCGTCTTTAGCTTTGCTCAATTTACTCATGGCGACGCGAATTTGACGCTCAAGTTCTGCCTCGATTTTGCCTTCTGGGGCGAAGTCTGCTTCCCAGTTATCTGGTTTCATGACTTTATGTGTGACTGGATCAAAATGTGGTTGACCGTCTGGGAAAATTTTCCCCATGTTGGCTTGATGCACGGCTTTAAAAATAGCGTGCGGATCAACACCCATGAGGGCAAAAGAGCCATAGGTAAAGTAGAGCAAGTCCAAAAGGGCATCCACTTCGCCAGTCAAGGCGTTCTCCCCCTCTGGTATCGGTTTGGCCTTAACTTTAGATGCTGCCTTGTCAATCGACTCGTGCAAATTTTCTGTCAACTCATCAAAAACAGGCACATTAGCATTGGCTGCCGCAAATAGAAATTCAACGATTTCCTCAACCTTGAAACCTGCTCGATTACTTGCCTCTTCTGGTAGAAAGACACGCGGCATTTCCTGTGTCTTCCCGTCCATGACGCGGTGAAATTCTTTAACCTTATTAAAGTTATCGTCTTTACTGATAAAACTTGCGGCATGCTTGAAGTTAATCAAGCCAAAATGCGAGAGGGCTTTAGCGATACCGTCTGAGTTGTTGTTATCTGTAATATAACTAGCGACTCTTTTGATGGCTGGTGTGGCATTCCCCATACCAATGCCTAGACCTACACCTGACAGCATTTCCAAATCATTATCTGAATCACCAAATGCCATGACTTGTGAGAGGTCAAAGCCGAATTTTCTCCCGACTTTCTCAATCCCTTTTAATTTAGAATTACCTTTGGTAATCAAATCTGCGGAATAGGCATTGGAACGTGTGGCTTGTAATTCTGGAAAGTTGTCCATGATATCATCTGTTTCATCACTGGTTGCGACCATGATAACTTGATAGACAGGCTGTCTGATATTATCGGCTAGATTTTTAGATTGGGGTTTGATTTTTCTAATGACGTTTTTAAAGCCACTTTTTGTCAAGCCTGACATTTTTTGTGGTAAAATGCTGGCAATCACTTGTGCTGTCCGCGTTTCACCAAATTTAACAAGTCCACTCCCATGGACACCGTTCGCCATGCCGAGAGAGACATCTCTGCCGTGCCGGCGGGAAAATTCAATGACGTCGCGCAAGGTTTTCTTGTCAATTGGCGAAGTTGAGATGACGGCATCGGGTGTGAAGATGTACTGGCCATTGTAAGTCACGGCAAAATCGAGTCCCAGTGTCTCCATTAGAGGCAGGACAAAAGCCGGCCCTCGCCCTGTGGCGACCCCGACTAGTATCTTATTCTTATGTAGCTCAACAATCGCGCGTTTTGTCGTTGCAGCGACATTTCGTGTGCTGGTAAAAAGTGTGCCGTCTAAATCAAAAAAAACTGCCTTGATGTTCATGTCTATCCTTCTGTCTGTCTACTTAAAAAACTTCTACTTCTATTATACAGTTATTTGTAGCAGATGACTGAAATGAATCATAAAATTTCTAAAGAGACTTTTATTTATTCATATTGAGTTAATTATTTTCTCAAAATCATACCAAAATAGACGATGACCAGCTATCGGACATCGTCTATTTTAAATCATTTTCGTACCAACTTCGTTATCAGATTCGTGTTAACTTGAGTTTAGACTTTTGGGACAAAGAGATGACCTAAAGTCGCAGCCATGACTGCCTTGATTGAGTGCAGTCTGTTTTCTGCCTCTTGAAAGACGACAGAATAAGGTGCTTTGAAAATCTCATCTGTCACTTCTAGCTCTGTTAAATCTGACTTCTCATGAATAGCTTGCATTGTTGTCGTTTCCAAATCATGAAAGGCTGGCAGACAGTGCATAAAAATACAGTTAGGGTTGTTAGCTTGCTCAAAAAGCGCGGCATTCACCTGATAAGGCATGAGTTTTTCAATTCGTTCATCGTATTGGTCCTCTTCTCCCATGCTGACCCAGACATCCGTGTAAATGATATCAGCACCATTGACCGCAGCAGTGTCCGCGGTAATCATGATCTGACTGCCTGAATTGACTGCTTTTTCTGCCGCAATAGCCTGGATGTCAGTTGCGGGCTGCAAATCATCTGGTGCTATAATCGTGATGTTGACGCCTAAAATGGCTGAGGTGACCAGGAGAGAATTTGCCATATTATTTCGACCGTCACCGATATAGACGAGGTTTTTACCTGTGTAATCACCGAAAATTTCTTTAATGGTCATGAAGTCTGCGAGCATCTGCGTGGGGTGCCAAGTATCGGTCAGACCATTCCAGACTGGCACGCCAGACTCATCTGCCAGAATCTCGACATCGGTCTGTTTGAACCCACGAAATTGGATGCCGTCAAACATTGCGCCTAAGACTTTGGCGGTGTCTGCAGTCGACTCTTTTTTGCCGAACTGGACATCGTTTGGTCCTAAAAATTCTGGATGTGCGCCTAAATCATTGGCTGCGACAGTAAAAGCAGCACGTGTTCGAGTTGATGTTTTTTCAAACAAAAGAGCGATGTTTTTACCTGCAAGATACTGGTGAGGAATATGCTGATTTTTGAGTGCTTTTAAATGAATGGCAAAATCAATAAGATATGCTAATTCAGCTTGGGTGAAATCAATTTCTTTTAGTAATGAACGTCCTTGAAACATAAAATAGACCTATCTTTCTGTCGTCAGCTGCGTGCTATCCTGTGTGGATAGCGCAACTTATAGTGAATAATAAGTCTATTTTACTGTATATTTATGCAAAAGTCAAGCCTAATTAAATTGCGAAAGCAATGGCTTGATAAGGTTGCAACTGATTAGGCAGATAGGTTGCATAATTATTAATCAAAATCTCGCTATCTACAAAGTCAGCTAACAGTTCAAAATCAACAACTTGATTTGAAAAGTTGGTCAAAACAAGCAATTCACGACCTTCACACTCACGGATGAAAGCATAAATATGCTCAGCATCTTGATAAGCCGCCTGATAAGTGCCGTCTGAAATCAGCTGGTCAGTCTTTCTCAGCTGAATCAACTGCTTGTAAAACTGATACACTTCCCCCGATTGCTCATTTTCAACGTTAATCTCCGCATGATTCCCTGTTGCCAGCCATGGTGTCCCAGTTGAAAAGCCAGCATTGGCTGTATTATCCCACTGCATCGGCGTTCGCGAATTATCCCGCGACTTGATTTGAATAATCTCGAAAGCCTGCTCTGATGTATGCCCAGCTTCCAACAAGGCTTGATAGGCATTAATTGATTCCACATCGACATAGTCTGCCATAGATTTAAAATCTGGGTCAATCATCCCGATTTCCTCGCCCATATAGATATAAGGTGTTCCTCGGCTAAGATGGATACTGGCTGCCAGCATCGTTGCACCTTTCACTCGGAAGTTTTTGTAGTCTATGAAACGATTAATGGCGCGAGGTTGATCATGATTGTTCCAAAACAAAGCATTCCAACCTTGCCCCTCACTCATCTTTTCACCCCAAGTGTGAAAAAGGTGTTTAAGTTGGGCAAAATCAAAAAGTGACTTAGTCCATTTTTGTGCATTTGCATAGTCGACTTTCAAATGATGGAAATTAAATGTCATTGATAATTCTTGACGGTCAGGACGGCTATATAAGATACAGTTATCAATCGTCGTTGAACTCATTTCACCGACTGTCACACTCTCAGCATCCTTGCCAAAACTTGCGGCATTTAACATCTGTAAATAGTCATGCGTTAGCGGTTTATCTGTATATTCAGGCTTACCTTCATTAACAGGATTCGATTTGAGCAAGGCATCCTTACCAATCAAATTAATCACGTCAAATCTAAAGCCATGCACGCCTTTTTCACGCCAGAAGTTGACAACATCAAAGAGTTCTTTTCGAACATTTTCATTGCGCCAGTTTAAATCAGCCTGCGTAACATCAAAGAGGTGGAGGTAGTATCTACCCGTATCGCCAAAAGGTGCCCAGGCACTACCACCAAATTTTGAAACCCAGTCTGTCGGCTCATCTTGGATGAAGAAAAAGTCTTGATAGTAAGGGTCTCCTGCTAAGGCTTTTTGGAACCACTCATGTTCTGTTGATACATGGTTGAGCACCATATCAAGCATGAAATCAATGCCGTGTTTTTTCCCTTCCTGAATCAGTTCTTCAAAGTCAGACATGGTGCCAAATACAGGGTCAATTGAGACATAGTCTGAAATATCGTAGCCGTTATCACGTTGTGGACTGGGATAAATCGGATTAAGCCAAACCATCTCAATCCCTAAATCAGCTAGATAATCCAGTTTTGAGATGATGCCACGAAGGTCTCCGACACCATTTCCAGTTGTGTCGAGGTAAGATTTCGGGTAAATTTGGTATATTACTTGATTTTTAAATGTCATAAGCTTTCTATTTCTATCGCTATTTTTCAATACTAGCGTTTTTAAAATGCCAAAAGGGCGTTACCTTTTCGGTTAGCCCTTTGGGATGCAGTTAAATTTTTGTTGCAGTTAAAAGGTCATCACCTGAGCGGATAGTACGTGGTAATTGACCAGAAACATCTGGTTGGAAACTATCTTGGTTGGTAACGATGACTGGTGTTTCAACGATTAAGCCTTGCTTTTTAATCAAGTCAATATCGAATGTGAGTAGGCGTTGACCTTGTGTCACATGGTCACCCTGGCTGACAAATGCTTCAAAACCTTTACCATCAAGTTTCACGGTATCCATACCGATGTGCATCAGAATTTCTACCCCAGCATCCGAAATCAAACCAATAGCGTGTTTCGTCGGGAAAAAAGCTGAAACGATGCCGTCAAACGGCGCTGTTAGTACCCCTTCACTTGGCTCGATGACAACACCTTGCCCCATAATGCCTTGGCTAAAGACAGGATCGGTTGCTGTTGCTAACTCACGAACTTCCCCTGACAGTGGGCTAGTCACATTGACCAAAGTGCCTTTAGGAATTTCGGTTTTGGCGATTTGTTGCGCACCTTCTAGGGTTGCAGGGTCGCTTGCAAAAGTTGCATCATCAGCACCTACGAGATCGATTTTATTAAAGATACCAGCTTGGCGGAAAAAGAAGGTCAAGATGATTGGGACAACTATCGCAATCATCATTGGAATGATGAATTTCAGCATGTCTTCACCGCGAATGGCGAGGATACCTGGCAAGCCGCCGACGCCGATAGAATTAGCGCGAACGCCCATGAGTGTCGAAACCATGCCTGCGATACCTGAGCCAATCATAGCGGCAACGAAAGGATAGAGGTATTTCAAGTTAATCCCGAACATGGCAGGTTCTGTAACCCCTAACCAAGCTGAGATTGTGGCTGGAACTGAAATTTCTGCCTCTTTCTTGTTTTTCTTGTGTAGGAGGTAGACCGCAAATACTGACGCACCTTGGGCGATATTTGACAAGTCAATAAGTGGCCATAGATTGGTTGACCCAAAGTCTGCGATGAGCTGTGAGTCAATAGCAAGTGTTGTATGGTGCAGTCCGGTAATAACAAGTGGCGCATAGAGAATCCCAAAGATACCACCGAAAAGCCATGAAAGTGATGATGTTAAGCCAGTGTTCACGACAAAGGAGATGCCTTGTCCGATTTTCCAACCGATTGGGCCAATGATGGCATGCGCTGCAATAATCGTTGGAATTAGAGCGAATAATGGTACGAAAATCATCGAAACTGCTTCTGGGATATATTTCCGGAAGAATTTCTCTAAGTAAGCGAGTAGGAAACCAGCAGCCATGGCAGGAATAACTTGGGCTTGGTAGCCAATTTTATCCATGGTGAAAAAACCAAAGTCCCATGACCAGTTTTTAGCAATTTCTGCTGCGGATGTGCCATTTACGGCATAGGCATTAAGCAACTGTGGTGACACGAGCGTAATCCCGAGGACAATCCCTAGAATTTGTGTTGTGCCCATTTTACGTGTGACTGACCAGGCAATCCCGACAGGGAGGAAGTGGAAAATCGCTTCACCTGGGAGCCAGAGGAAACCGTTGACACCCGCCCAAAACTGAGAGTTTTCAACAATTGTTGAACCGCCAAATTGTACACCTTCAAGAATGTTACGGAAACCGAGAATCAAACCACCTACAATAATGGCAGGTAAGAGTGGTGTGAAGATTTCCGATAACGTACCGACTAGTCTTTGCACGACGTTTTGATTTGATTTCGCTGCAGATTTTGCTGCCTCCTTAGAAACGCCTTCAATACCACTGATGGCAGAGAAATCGTTGTAAAAAGTGGCAACATCATTTCCGATAATAACCTGGAACTGACCGGCATTTGTAAACATCCCTTTAGTTGTCGAAATGTTTTCAATTCGTTTTTTGTCAGCCTTAGCGTCGTCATTTAAGACAAAGCGCATACGTGTCGCACAGTGCGTGACGGCAGAAATATTTTCCTTACCGCCAATCGCATCCAACAACTCCTGAGCTTGTTTTTCAAATTTTCCCATGGTGGGGCTCCTTCTTTAAAAGTTTGAGTCCAGTTGCTTTAAACCAAAGCTACTTCTACTCAGATTAAGATTTTGAAACAAAAAATGCAATCATGATGACTTAGTCATCTCTCTGATAACTTGTACGTACAAGTTATCTTGTGTCTTAATTCTAGCATAAAAAAAATTATTTGCAAGCGTTTTCTTTAACTTTTTTTAAAATTTTTTTCAAAAAAATGCCCAACAAAAAAGACAACCTCACGGTCATCCTTTTAAACTACAACTTAACCAAGTCAAATACACTGTCAATCAGACTTAGCACCTTTCGCACTTCATCATTTTTGACAATAGGTGCTGCACCATTTCTCAGCACATCATAAAAATTTTGGTAAAATGACGGAAACTCTGGCAAAACTTCAGTGATTGCCACTTTTTTCGTTGCCTCTTCTGATGGGGGTGCCATCGTTTTCGTCAGCCCAACACCCGCTTTAATTGGTGCTGGTGCTACAAGGTCATCCTGATTAGTTGCCACAACAATTTCACCTGACAAGTCCCAATCATCAATTTTAGCAGCACCATTGAGTCCCTTAACATACCACCGTGGCAATTGACTGTAATTCGTCGTCCCAACTTCAATCAGACTACGTATGCCATTCTCAAATATTAGATAGAGAATAAATCCATCATCAACCTCCTGTCCGAGTACGTAAGAAAAATCAGCCGTCATGCTTTTAATCGGACTATCAATCAACCACAAAATCTGGTCAATCAAATGAACACCCCAGTCTAGTAACATACCACCACCATGTTCAGCTTGTTCTCGCCAGTCACCTGGAATCCCATTGGCCCCCTGAACACGAGACTCAATTTGGAACAAATCGCCAATCTGACCTCTTTGGTACAACTCACGAATAACTAGGAAATCAGGGTCCCAACGTCTATTTTGATGCACCATGAAAGTATTACCAGTCTCAGCCGCAACTGCTAGAATATCATCCAATTCTCCGACATTCATAGCAACCGGCTTTTCACAAATCACTTGTTTGCCGGCACGTAGCGCAGCAATCGACAAAGCCTTGTGCACATCATTTGGCGTAGCAATCAGGATAGCCTCAACTGACACATCATTTAAAACCTGCTCAAGACTATCATAAACCATCAAGCCAGCTTCACGCGCCTTATCCTTCGCCTTCTGAGCAATATCATAAACCCCAACCACATTAACCAACTCGTGCGGCATCAATTCCTTTTGATGATAGCTACCCATGCCACCATAGCCAATAATCACAATATTAATAGCTGTCATTTTCTTACCCCTTTTCAAACTAACAAGACGACCTCACAACCACCACGGATTAGCAGGCTGGTCATGAATCATAACCGAGCGCAAATTCGTAATCGCTCGATTAAGCCCCTCATCAATCGACATAATCGGGTCCTCATGCTCAATACTCAACACATGGTCATACCCATAAATCCGCAAAGCCGACACAATATCAGACCAAACCTTCAAATCATGCCCACAGCCAACCGAGCGGAAAGTCCAAGCCCGCGTTGCCACATTATCATAAGGCTGCATATCCGTCAGACCGTGCATATTAATATTATCCTGATTCAAATACGTATCCTTCGCATGAAAATGGTGTATAGCATTTTTTTCACCTAGAATTTTAATAGCAGCGACAGGATCAATCCCCTGCCACCATAAATGACTAGGGTCGAGATTACATCCGATAGCATCACCAGCAGCGTCTCGCAAGCGCAACATGGTATATGGTGTATGCGCCAAAAAACCACCGTGTAACTCAATCCCGATTTTAACACCAGCAGCAGTCGCATCCGTGTTAATACCTTGCCAATAAGGAATCAATTTCTTTTCCCATTGATAATTATAGGAATCATCGTATTCCGTCGGCCAAGGCAGCACCGGCCAGTTGACTTGTGTATCTGTCGCATTACCACCTGCAACACCTGAGAATCCATTGACTACAGGTACATTCATCAGACTTGCTAGTTTGATTGTTTTATGCAAGAGCTCATCTGCCTCTTTGGCAACATTTTCGAGCGGTGAAATCGGGTTGTTATGACAAGAGAGAGCTGATATTTCCAGATTTTTATCTGATAATTTGTCTAGGTATTCTCTGCGAGCATCACTAGATGCCAATAGTTTATCAATATCTAAATGCGCATTGCCTGGGCTACCGCCAGTTCCGATTTCGACCGTTTGCAAGCCTTTAGATGCGACCTCAGCAATCATCTCGTCAAATGTTAAATTGTTAAATAATGGTGTAAATACGCCTAACTTCATTGGTTATCTCCTCAAATTTAGATCTTGAAAATCTAGTGTCTTATAAATAAACAGGCTCTCCCGTTTTTGCAGACTTGTAAATGCCTTCTAAGATTTGCGTCACAACTAAGGCTTGTTCAGGTTTCACCAGTGGCTCTGTATCGTTAATCACTGCTGCATACCAACTCTCCGCTTCTTTTAAAGCCGGATCGTCTCCTGCACCATCATAAAAATCAACGCCTCCTGTTTCCAGCTCGACTTTTTTCTCGTAAAGTAAGCCGTGATCCTCACCATTAATTGACAAGCCATTATTCATGTCAGCCCCTGCTTTTGTCCCCATGAGGGTTGTTTTCGCCTCTTTGACGTCCAGAGAATTGATTGCCCAGCTCGATTCCAGGTAAATAGTTGCGCCATTTTCCATGACGACAAAACCAATGGCTGAATCTTCGACGGTGAATTTTTCAGGGTCCCAAGGTCCCCAAGCATTCGCTGCGTTTTTCGTACTTGATAATTTATGGTAGGCATTGCCGACGACATACTTGGGTTTGTAATTATCCATCATCCAGAGTGTCAAATCAAGGGCGTGGGTTCCGATGTCAATGAGCGGGCCACCACCTTGTGCCTCTTCGTCAAGGAAAACACCCCAAGTCGGTACTGCACGACGACGAATGGCGTGCGCTTTCGCGGTGTAGACTTCACCTAGCTCGCCGGCCTCGCAGACTGTATGCAAATATTCTGAATCCGTTCTGAAACGATTTTGATAGCCAATTGTGAGTTTTTTGCCTGTCTTTTCGGCTGCCGCAATCATGGCTTTAGCCTCTTCAGATGTTTTCGCCATTGGCTTTTCACACATGACATGACAACCAGCCTCAAGTGCTGCAATCGTGAGTGGCGCGTGTGAAGAATTAGGGGTTAAAACATGCACAGCATCTAAGTCAAGTTTTAACAACTCCTGATAGTCAGTGAAAACTACCGCATCCGCTGTCCCATATTTCTGTTTTGCCTTTTCTGCACGCGCAAGCTCCAAGTCACAAAAAGCAACTAAAGCAACCGTCTCAACTTGCGCAAGCGCTGGCAAATGCTTGCCATTCGCAATTCCACCACAACCAATAATTCCAACTTTTAAAACCATGATAACCTCCAAATAATTTGTATTAATAATTCATTTGATATCTTTATTTTAGTAAAATTTTCTATCAAATACTTCCCAATTCTCTAACCAAAACTTCCCAGATTTTGCGCTCATTTTTCTCTTAATAGCCTTCAGCATGTGTCTGGACTCATTGATCATTGATGTGCTTTTGATATTGTAACGGGGATATACCCTGTGACTTTTTAAAAACGTGATGAAAGGTTTTAACGCTTGAAAAACCAGACTTCTCAGCCACTGCAACCATAGGCAAACGTTCTTGACTCAAAATATATCTCGCCTGCTCCAAACGATAATCATTAAGAAATTGAATGAAAGTTTGACCGATATGTTTCTTGAAAAAGCGCGTGAAATAATAAGGACTAAACCCCACTAACGCGCTAATCGCATCAAGCGTAATATCCTCTTGAAAATGCGTCTCAATATAGCTGAAAATTTGATTCAGTAAAACCAAATCTTCTTTATATTTTAGCTCAGCGTGATGACCTGCTTTTTTCTCAGTCGCTTCTTGAGGCAGTTGTTCTAAAAAAATCCCCATAAGCTGCATCAAATAACCAAGTTGCAAATAGTGAACCGAAATCGTTGGCACTAGCGTTGTTTGAAACAGTTTATCTAGTAAATCAGACACAATTTGTACCAACTCATCTGACCAATTTTTACTGTCAACTTGCGCGTGATCAAATAACTGTATCAAATGCAGTTGACTAACGCCCAGTAATTTTTCATCGAATATCGCTAAATCAAACTGATAGACATAGCGCACACTATCTGGCGAGGACAAGAAAGCATGCGTTGCACCACTCGGAAAAATAATCATCTCTGATTCATGTAAGACCATCATCTCATTTTGATAGGCAATATTAACACAACCTTTTTTGACATAGATGATTTCGACTTCCTTATGAAAATGCGGAAAACTAGCTAGGGTATTCTCATTTTCAAAGATTTTAAGATTGACAGGACTGTCGAATTTCACCAGCTCGATATAATGACTCATTTTTTCTCCAACTTATCAATTGTTTTTTACTTCACAGCACCATCTGCCATTCCTTTGATAATTTGTTTTTGCAAGAATAGAAAGAGAATGATAACTGGAATAACAGTAATCAAGACTGCTGGGAACATCAAATCCCAAGGCACTGAATAAGGACCGTCCTTCATTTTAGCGTAGTAAAGAGCTAGCGTTAAAGTTTTATTTTCTGAATCCCCTAACACCAAGAATGGCAAGAGATAATCATTCCAGACCCACATGGCATTGAGAATAATGACTGTTACCGTTGTCGGTTTGACAAGAGGCATGACAATTTTAAAGTAAACTTGAAAAACACTCGCACCATCTATAATAGCAGCCTCTTCTAATGAGGCCGGCACACTCTTCATAAACCCATGATACAGAAAAGTCGACATGGCAAGCCCAAAACCACCATACATAATAATCAAACCTGGCACATTTTTCAAGCCAACATTTTCAAACATGGCAATGAGTGGGTACATCACTGCTTGAAAGGGGATCAGCATTGATGAGGTAAAAAGCAAGAGTACAAACATGGCAAACTTACTTTTCACACGCACCATCATCCAAGCAGCACTTGAAGATAGAATGACAATAAAGCCAACAGCAAGAACTGTGATCAAGACAGTCAATAAAATAGAAGGCACAAGCTTGATTTCAGTCATAGCATGTGAGATATACTTAAAAGTAATCTCTTTTGGTAAAGCCAACGGTGAATCAACAATCTCAGCCTGAGATTTGAAAGAGTTCATGAACATGAATGCGATTGGGAAAATCGTCACCAAACCCATGATTAATAAGATGATAAACATGACAACTTTGCCAAGCTTTTGTCCGGTTGTTTGTACTGAATTGTTCATTGCATCTCCACCTCTTTACCTTTCAAAATTACGGTTTGCGTAATTGAAATAGCTGCCACAACAAGGAAGAATATCACGGCCTCTGCTTGTGCAATCCCGTAGTTACCATTCGTATCATTAGTTACTTTCAAAACTTGTGCCGCTAACATCCGATAGCCTTGCGGTGCGTTATTCGTCAGCGCAATATTCTGGTCCAACAACATAAAACATCTAGATAAAACGAGGAAGAAAACAATGGTAAAACTCGGCATGAGCATTGGAATGGTAATTTTAAAGGATTTTTGAAAGGCATTGGCACCATCAATCGATGCTGCCTCATAATAATCATCCGAAATGTTGGCAAGACCCGTCGTGTAAATGACCATCATATAGCCTGACATCTGCCAAACCGCCATGATTAAAATCGCAAACATGAGTTTGTTGGGGTCTTTATCTGTCATGTAGGTCAAAAATTTAATCGGAATCAGACCTTCTTTACCAAACAAAACTTTTGTGAAAATATTGTTGAAGATGAATAGCCAGATGAACCCTAAAGATAGACCACCTAATAAATTTGGTAGGAAAAAGGTTGCTCGGAAAATTCCGACAGCCTTTCCAATGGCATTCACCAGTAACGCTTGTGCCAAGGCAACAACATTGACTGCAATTACCGCAAGTACCGTAAATTTTACCGAGAATAAGAAGGCTGAGCGAAATGATTCTTGTTTGAAAGATGCGATATAATTTTTCAAGCCAAGAAAGGCCTCAAAAGGATTGGTCGTCCGACCATTTGGTCCCATAAAGAATGAGCCACGCCAGCCTGTAAAAGAGTAGAAAATTCCGATTATGAAGGGAATTAAAACAACAATCAGAAAGACGGCAAAGGCAGGCAAAACAAATGGAAAGAACCATTTTTTATATAATTTTGACATTAAACTCTCCTTGATTCAGTTCGAACATCACTAGAAGATGCGAAAGATAAGCTGATAAGGCTGATAAACTTGAACACCCGTACTGCATTTGACAATACGGGTAGTCAAGACTGCTTTAGCAGTAACATTTAATTATTGACCACTTTGTTCCTTGAAGTCTACCCAAGTTTTAACTGATTTATCGACATAATCGTCGTAGTCTTTTTCAGTCCATTTTTCTTTCGTCATGTAGTTTTTCTTCAAGAAATCACCAATGGTATCATTGAATGAACCTGGTGTGCCATCAAATGGATTGCCAAGTGTCGGACCTGCTGCGACATAGGCTGCAACTGCATTATTAAGTTTATTTGGCGATGTTGTGTCTTTCAAATCGTTATACATGATAAAGCCAGCTTCTTCTTTGAGGAATTTTTTACCACGGTCAGACGTATAAAGCCAAGCGAGGAAGTCAGCTGCGATCTCTTGTTGTTTTTTACTTGCTTGTTTATTGATGATAAAGTAGTTTGGTACAAAGGCTGGAATTGTCGTATTAAAAAGTTTCGCATCTCGGTCTTTGATTTTGATGTCACTATCTTGGACTGGCCATTTTACTGGAATCAAATCCATCGTGTTGATAATCTCTTTATCAAGTTTTAAAAGGTTCGGATAAATCCAGTTCCCTTGTTTTAAGAATAAGCCTTTATGTGCAACAAAGTTTGCAAGTGAAGCATCATAGCTCCCCGTAGCACTGTCAATGAAGTCCGGACCACGTTTAACGGCACCATTTTTACCAGCCATGTAAGAATATTCAAAGTCTAGTCCTTTGATTTCAGATTTGAGAGCTGCTTTTGCATCTTTAATGCCTTCATCACCTTTAGCATAGTAGGCTGCGGATACATTTTCAAAGACTGTATTAAGTGGGAATGATACCCAGTGGTTTTAGTAAGTCCATAATTCAGCACCAGATTCAACGAAAACGCCATTTAATTCTTTAGCCAAGCCTTTTTTCTCAGCTGCAAAAGTATAGGTATGACCATTAACAGTCACAGGAGAGACTGTTCCATCTTTGATATAAGCATCAACTGCTTTGACAAAAGTTTGCCATGACGTATAATCAGGTTCAGCTTTTAAGTCAGCTAACAAGGCATCAGTGTCTCCTTCAAACAAATCCTTCAAGACATTTTTATCAACTTGATAACCGTAACCTTCAATGTTATAAGGCAAACCGAAATTTTCACCATTTTTAGCTGTTAAACGTTGGGCTGCAGGAATCTCATCTGCCAATTTTTTAAGTTTAGCATTATCAATTTTATTGATATCTTGCATATAATCTCCTGAATCAGGTCCCCAGTTAGTGAGTGTACCTGACGAGAAGATAGTCGGTGGTGTTTTAGAACTAAACTCTGTCGTTTGAACTTCATTACCATTGGTTGTGCCAACAGATAGAGTGTAAGTCTTAACCTTAATATTGTTTTCTTTACCGTATTCTTCTACGACTTTTTTGAGTGGGTCAGCGATTTCTCCTTTGCCATTAAAGACATATAGAAAATCATCTCCACCACCTTTTGAACTTGCATTACCACATGCTGCCAATGACGTTACTGCTGCCATAGTCAGCAATCCTAAACCTAACTTTTGCCATTTTTTCATTCCAATTCTCCTTAAAAATACGAATGGTAATTATCACCAATATTACATCTAAGCTTTTATGTCAACCGTTTTCATAAACCACCAGATTTTATCCTTGTTTCAATTCTATCCTATTAGCTAAGTTAGAATTGAACTCTCGTTTAAATTCCTGAAAACTTGTTCTGATTCTCCTTTCTATTTTGCAAGCGTTTTCAATTGCTTATAGATGAATTTTACTATACTTCCATTTTTATGTCAACCCTTTTCATAAAGTTTATTAACGGGCAAAAACTATGCCAAAAATAAAGATTGTCTATTTTTATCTCTATTCTATACGTTAAATAACACAATAAAAATACTTTATATTGATATTCCATTTTATTCTCATCATATCATTGCCATTACATATCATTAAAAAATTGAAAATTATAATTATAAACATCTTTTAGAACGGCAATATCCTAACTTTATATTTATCATTTTATTTTAAATTATTTATTTCAGACAAATAAAATCATTAATCTGATAATCGTTTTCATATTTGGCTCTAAAAAAAACAGCTGAAAGTCTCAAGCTGTCCCTCTGATAATTAATTTTGTGTTTAACTCTGGCATTTCCGGTTGTTTACGGTGTTCAATATTAGCAATGATAAGCGCTGCCACGTATTCACCCATCTCCTTTATCGGTTGCTTAACAGTTGTCAATCCTGGGTACAGTGCCTCTGCAATCGGTTGGTCATCAAAGCCAATTATCGCTAGTGTTTCCGGTACTTCAATGTTCAATAGATGGCATTGACTTAAAATCCCTGAGGCAACCTCATCACTGATGACTAAGAGTGCATCCGGTCGCTCCTCACCTAGGGCTAAAACATCCGTCAGGGTACTTTTTCCGTCGCTAATCGTTAGCCGTCTCGGAAAGACACAATCTGAATTTGGTTCAATACCAAACTCTTTCAGAGCCTGTACATACCCTTTAAAACGTGGGTCCACAGCCAACATACTCCCTCTGTTACCTGTCACATAGCCGATTTTCCGATGACCTTTAGAGAGTAAATAATAGGTCGCCTCATAGGTTGCCTTTTTTTCGTCAACATGAATCAGAGGGATATTTTGCTCACCCAAATAGCGATTGCAGACGACGATTTTCCCCGCCTCAATGAGTTTTAAGACTTCCGGACTGTCATCATCAAGACTGGTCATAATTAAACCATCTAGCTGACGTTTTTTCAGCATCTCAATAAACCTTTTCTCCCGCTCAGGTTCTTCCAGTGTCTGTAAAATAACAATTTGGTAACCAACCTGATAAGCCGCTTTTTCAATCGCATCAACCAAGTAAGTAAAAAAAGGGTTGGTCACAAAGGAGATGATCACACCAATCAACTTCGTCCCTTTACCTCTCAACTGTTGGGCAACGTTATTGGGATAATAGTCCAACTCCTTCATGGCGTCAAAGATCTTCTTTTTTGTCTTATCTGAAACATAAGGGTGGTCATTAATTGCCCTAGAAATAGTTGTAATCGAATAGCCTGTTTTTTCAGCAACATCGCTTATTTTTGTCATCTTGTTTTACCTATATTTTCTATGCACATTGTCTATCTTCTATGTCACTATTATTATAACGTAAAAAAACCGAAAAGTCTCCTACCATGTGATAGCGCTCTCATTTCGATGCAAAAAAAAAACGCTACTCACGTTTTTCACCTCACTCCTTTAATGCCTATTGCCACTCACCTGCTAAAATACACTCAACTGCATGTGCCACACCATTCTCAATATTCGTCACAGTCGTGTACTTGGCAATCGCCTTGACCTCGTCTTCAGCATTAGCCATCGCAATCCCAATACCTGCTGCAGCAATCATGCTCATGTCGTTAAAATTATCACCAAGTGCTGCTACTTTTGACAAAGGAAGGTTTAATAGCTCTGTCACTTTTTGGAGGGATTGTCCTTTTTGCGCAGCCTCATGATTCACTTCAATGTTATTGGCACCAGATGATGTCACAGCCAAATTTGGAATCTGTAACAATTCTTCCTTAGCCGATAATAAAGCTGGGTCATCAATTTGTCCCATTGCAAAGATTTTCAAAACTGTCACTTCAGGATTATCCAAAACTTCCTTGAAATCCGCCACAAAGCTAATTGGTAAGGTCGCCATATGACTTTTGGCGATTTCAAACGCCTCAGCCTCAGTCAAATTAGGTGATGTGCTTTTTAGCCAGTGTGCCACACTCGCAATCCGATCATCAATATTTTCAGTAAAGCCACCGTGATCCGTAAAAAGTTCAAAATAAATGTCATGGCGGCGCAAAATAGGCAGAGCTAAGACAAGTTTCTCCTTTTCAATCCCAACAGTGAAGATATTTTGACCATTTTCATCAAAAATTTGCGCCCCATTTGATGTGATATAACGGCATTTAATCCCAGCTGACTCTAAAATTGGTTGTGCCTCTTCAATTGAACGACCAGTTGCAACAACAAACTCTATCCCTGCTGCCTGTACTTTCTTAATCGCTGCAACATTTTCTTCTGAAATTTCCATCTCAGCATTAAGCAACGTGCCATCCATATCTGATGCAATAAGTTGAATCATTTTTCTTCCCTTTCTGTGCTTTCATTAAAATGAAAGCTTGAAACTTGACCTACACTAGCGCTCCACCAAAGCTGGGTCATTCGCGACCTTCGTCCGCTCAAAGTCTTTCTGTGCTACTCTAGTGTTTCTTAAAATTCTGTTTGTTTCAAACAAATTGTAAACGTTTCCCTTCCATTTTAACATATTTTGCTCTGAATTTTGGTAAAATAAAGATATGAAAAAATATGAACTGATTTTACATGACTTAGAATATAAAATTAAAAATAAAACCTATCAGGAGAATGATCTTCTACCAAGTGAAAATGAACTCGTCAAAATTTATGATGCCAGTCGTGCAACAATCCGCCAATCTCTTCAAATTTTGGAAGAAAAAGGCTTAATTCAAAAACAAAAAGGTCGCGGTTCTGTTGTCATCGCATCAAGTAAACTTAATTTCCCGATTTCTGGCTTAACCAGCTACAAGGAGTTGCAAGACTCCCTCGGCTTTCAAAGTGTCACCGAAGTCATTAAATTTGAGAAAATCACTGTTGATAACGAACTTGCTACTCGGACACTTTTCGAACCAGGTATTCCCGTCTGGCATATCATTCGCATTCGTAAAATTGATGACGAGGCAGTCGTCCTTGACCACGATTTTGTCAAATATGACATTTGTCCTGATATGAGCAAAGCAGATGTTGCCTACTCCCTCTACGACTACCTTGAAAAACAGCTGAAAATAGAAATTTCCTTCGCCCAAAAAGAAATCACCGTTGATTTCATCAATGACGAAGACCGACAACTTCTAGATCTCAATCAGCTAGACCGCCACATCGTCAGCGTCAAAAGCCATGTTTTTCTCAATGATGCCAGTGTCTTTCAATATACGGATAGTCGACATCAAGTTGATAAGTTCCGATTCACTGAATTTGCAAGACGACAAAAACGTTGAGTTCCAAATCAGTCAACACAGACTAAGTAAAGATTGAAAAAGATGGCATTAACTTTGCCATCTTTTTTCAATCTTTTTAAATTTCCGATACACTATTTTTGCAATCGCTTTCTTTTTAGTTTATAATAAGTGTGGTATTATTAATACTCGCGTGTTTATAAAAAAGCACACATTTTTAAAATCATCAATTCAAAACGGAGGTGAAACGATTAGACGTAGTTAAGTACAAAACAAAACATATTTTACTTAGTTTCTACCAACTTATCATCGACTAGGCTTAGTGTATTCTCATATGCTTTCGGATGATTTTCTAGATTTTTTCTGAAACAATCTCAAAATATTTGTTGCGTTCTCAAACTTGAACGCGTATACTTTTAATTAAGCTTCAACTACAAAACTTCTTCAATTGGCCAAATCATCTCGGGCCATGTCACTAAAAGTAAAAGGGGCCACTTAGATAGATACAGTTAGTCAGACTAGTCTTAGGAGATCGGTCTTTCTTCAGTACCTGTCTCACGTTTAACGTATCGAGCACACCTCTAAAAAAAGAAAAGGAAACCTACTACCTATGAAAACAGTTATTATTGGTTCAAACCACGCAGGAATTGCTGCTGCCAATACACTCCTTGACAATTATCCTGGCACTGAAGTTGTCCTAATCGACCGCAATACTAACCTCAGCTATCTCGGCTGTGGTACAGCACTTTGGGTTGGCCGTCAAATCGATGGTTATGAAGACCTCTTTTATACAAACGAAGAAACTTTCCGCAAAAAAGGGGCTAAAATCTTCATGGAATCAAGTGTGACTAGTATTGATTTCAATAATAAAATCGTTTACTTTGAAAATAAAGCTGGCGAGAAATCTGAAGAAAGCTATGATAAATTAATCTTGGCAACTGGTAGTAAACCAATCATTCCAAATATTCCCGGTAAAGACCTTGAAGGCTTACACTTCTTGAAACTCTTCCAAGAAGGACAAGAAGTTGACCACGATATGTCACGTGAAGATGTCAAAACTGTTGCTGTCATCGGTGCTGGTTATATCGGCGTTGAAATCGCAGAAGCTGCTAAACGTCGTGGTAAAAACGTCCTCCTCTTTGATGCCATGCCAACGTCTCTTGCGTCTTACTACGACCCTGAATTCACACACAATATGGACAAAAATCTTGAAGAAAACGGGATTGAACTTCATTTTGGTGAACTCGCTACTGAATACAAAGGCGATAAACGCGTAACACAATTAGTGACCGATAAAGGCACTTATGATGTTGATATGGTGATCAATGCCATTGGTTTCACAGCAAATTCAGATTTAGGAAAAGACCACTTGGAAACTTTCCGAAATGGTGCTTACCTTGTTGATAATCATCAAAAAACAAGTGACGATAGCGTCTATGCTGTTGGAGACTGTGCAACAATTTATTCAAACGCCCTTGAAGCGACAACCTATATTGCCCTTGCAACAAACGCTGTTCGTAGCGGTATCGTTGCAGGTCATAACGTTGGTGGTACGGAACTTGATGCAATTGGCGTACAAGGTAGTAACGGTATCTCAATCTTCGGCTATAACATGGTGTCAACAGGTCTTTCAGTTGCTGCCGCTAAAAAAGCTGAAATTGATGTTGACTACACTGACTTTGAAGACTTACAAAAACCTGGTTTCATCAAAGAAAACGCACCAGTTAAAATCCGTATTGTCTACGAAAAATCATCACGTCGTATCGTTGGTGCACAACTTGCCTCAACTGAAGATATTTCAGCTAACATCCATATGTTCAGCTTAGCTATCCAAGAGCACGTGACGATTGATAAATTGAAACTATTGGACATCTTCTTCTTACCACATTTCAATCAACCTTACAACTATATCACAATGGCTGCACTTCGCGCTAAATAATTACTTGAAAACACCTGACTGTTTAGCATTTGGCTAATCCATCAGGTGTTTTTTTGTTTATTTTTCTATCACTGACCCAAGTTCACAAAAAAAACCTCACAAAAGGTTCTGATTTTTGATTTTATAAGTACCATCTTGATTAGTCAATTCCAATTTCTTCACGAACAACTGAAACGATCGTATCCACATATTCATCTACTTCTTTATCAGTTGGCGCTTCTGCCATAACACGTAATAAAGGTTCTGTCCCACTAGGACGAACGAGAATACGACCATTACCTGCCATTTTTTCTTCCATTTTACCAATGATAGCCGCAATCGCAGGCACTTCCATTGCTTTAGATTTCATGCTGTTTTCAACACGAACATTGACTAATTTTTGAGGATAAATTGTGACTTGCGCTGCCAATTCTGATAGTTTTTTACCGGTTTCACGCATCACTTTTACAAGTAAAATCGCTGAGGCTTGACCATCACCTGTTGTATTATTATCAAGGTAAATGATATGACCTGACTGCTCACCACCAAAATTATAACCGTTTTTCTTCATTTCTTCAACGACATAACGGTCACCAACAGCTGTAATCACACTGTTAATCCCTACAGACTCTAAAGCTTTATGAAAACCGAGATTAGACATAACAGTCGTCACAACTGTGTCCTGAGCTAATAAGCCCTTCTCATGCAAGTGCTTAGCAACGATGAACATAATCTTATCACCATCAACAATAGCCCCTGTTTCATCAACTGCAATCAAGCGGTCACCGTCGCCGTCAAAAGCCAAACCTAAATCTGAACGATTTTCAACAACAGCTTTCGCCAGATTCTCTGGGTGGGTCGAGCCAACACCTCGGTTGATGTTCAGACCGTCAGGTGTCTCACCAATGACATTGAGATTAGCAGAAAGATCACTAAAAACTGTACGGGCGCTAGTAAAAGTCGCACCATTGGCTGTATCCAAAGTGATTTTAAAACCTTCAAAACTACCATCTGCAGTATTTTTCAAAAATTCATCATATTTCCGAACGGCTTCTGAATAATCATGTAAGATCCCAAGGCCTTGTGCTGAAGGGCGTGGCAAAGTGTCACGTTCAGCATCTAACAAGGCTTCAATTTCGAGTTCTTGACTATCTTCTAACTTGAAACCATCTGCGCCAAAGAACTTGATACCATTATCCAAGGCAGGATTGTGACTGGCAGAAATCATGACACCCGCAGATACGTCATCTTTTTTTACAAGATAAGCAACACCCGGTGTCGCAATGATACCAAGATCGTAGACTTCAATCCCAACGCTTAAAAGTCCTGAAATCAACGATGTGCCTAACATTTGACCTGAAATCCGAGTATCACGCGCAACATAAACTTTTGGTGTCCCAATTTCGTGCTGAGACAACACAAAACCACCAAAGCGACCAAGTTTAAAGGCTAGTTCAGGTGTTAACTCAACATTTGCCTCACCACGTACGCCATCAGTTCCAAAATACTTACCCATTTATTATCTCATTTCCTTTTTTTTGCTATATCTATTATAACTTACTTTTTATTTTATAACCATTATAACCTATTTTTTAACCGGTGTCACTGTCACATCGATCACATTAGGCGAAATCGTCACATTATCCTCTGAAAGCGGAACCTTGATTGTCGTTTCTTTAGTAATATTCGTCACATCAATATTAGCTGTAATACTTGACACATCATCAATAAATTTCTGCTCACCCGAAATATTGGCAGTATCTTTAGACAATTTGAAGTTATAATTTGTGAAGGAACTATCTTTTTTACCTGTTATTTTGCCCACTATCGGGACATCTTTGTTAGGTAATTCAACATCCACTTTCATATTGACAGACGTTGGTGATAATTTCGCTGGCAACACTTTACCTGACTTATCGATAGCTTGTAGGTAGACTTTGCCAGCGTAATCATTGTCCAAAATCACATCACTAGGTAGAACGGCTTGCACTTTGTCAATCTGCGTGATAATAGAGGCACCTGACGTCACCTTAACCGTATCCTTATCAATGCTGACATTTTTCAGTTGGTAGCCTTCTGGTAATAGTTTAAGGGAAACGACAGGGGTAATATCAAAAGTCTTTTCTGCTTTTTTCTCAACTGTCACTGAAATGTTACCTGGATCAACTTGGGCATTGACACCTGTCGCCAATTCGACAACTCTAACAGGGACTTCAACTGTCCCTTCTTTTACCTTCGTCAAATCAACGACCAGATGAAAACTACGGGTGTCTGATGATTTTTCAGCATTTAGCCGTACGAGATTATAGGATGTTAGATAGACATTAGCACTGCCATCAAACCCTGAGACAAAGTATTTATCGTGATCATATTTCAGTTCAATTGGTACATCATAAAGTGACGTTGAATATGTTTCTGACGCATTCGTTCTATCGTTAGAATTTTTCAGTAACACCGCATTGGCATTGAAAAATAAGACAATCGCAAAGAAAAGACTAACAAGTATGTAGATAAATTTTGATGATATGAAATCTTTATTTTTCATTTGATTGACCTCTCTTTGACTTTAATTTCTTCAAGAGTCTATCTCGTTTGTTCATTTTATTGGTATCTTCTAGGTTTTTAATCAAAAAGTCATGAAACTCGCTTTTTGAGAGGTCTGAGTAAAATTCACCATTTTTGGTAATTGACAGGCCTCCTGTTTCTTCCGAAACAATCAGGGTAATAGCGTCTGAGACCTCAGAGATACCTATTGCCGCACGGTGGCGGGTCCCGAATTCTTTAGAAATCTTACTATTTTCGGTTAGTGGTAAGTAGGCTGACGTTACCGCAATTTTATCGCCTTGAATGATAACTGCACCATCATGCAAGGGGGTATTGGGGATAAAGATGTTAATGAGTAGCTCGGATGTAATGTCTGCATCCAGTTTAATCCCGGTCGAGATATATTCTTCAAGGGTTTGGGATTGTTCAATGACAATCAATGCACCGATTTTGCGCTCACTCATGTAGTCGAATGATTTCTCATAGGCTTTGATGTGGCTCGATTGTCTTTTCTTATCATCCGATAAGCTAAAGCTGAAGATATTCGT
This sequence comes from Pseudolactococcus chungangensis CAU 28 = DSM 22330, assembly GCF_002441885.1. Taxonomy (GTDB): domain Bacteria; phylum Bacillota; class Bacilli; order Lactobacillales; family Streptococcaceae; genus Pseudolactococcus; species Pseudolactococcus chungangensis. The sequence continues at coordinate 54,470 of NZ_JXJT01000008.1, forward strand.
GGTACGACCAAGACTTTCAAGACCACGACGAATTTCTGGTTGAAAGACGATAACGGCGGCTATCACACCATAGGTAATCACTTGATTCAAGAGCCACTCAAATGTGCCCAGTCCTAACCAACCACTTATGATTTTTAGCATGATAAATAAGAGGACACCACGCACTAATGTCATCAATTTTGTCCCTTGCACACTCCGCAAGGCGCTATAAATCAAAAAGGTAATCAGACTGATGTCGACAATGGCAATAAAAAGACGCCAAGGAGTCAGATTCAGCTGAATTATTTCCTGCCATGATTGCAGGTTGAAAATTTGATTAAAATCATTCATGTTTCAATTCTACCATTTTTGTTTTTTTTTAACAGCGAAAAGAGATGATTCTCTTGAATTTATTTTGAATTAATATCATGTTTTACCAACGAAGTTTGCTTAATAAATCAAGTAAAGCACTTAAACTTCCCATGACAAGATACCCAGAAAATGATGTCTTTGCTTTTCCGGTAGCACTGCCTCAAATTTAGCAACATAGGTCTCACTAATCATTTCTGAGCGCTGGGCGACTGTCAAAAGAAAGTCCTGAATAGTAGAGAAATCAAAGGTCTTACCGTGATGTTGCTGTCGCTTGAGTTTAAGCAATGGTATTCGATAGTCTTGAAACCAGTCTATTTTAGGATTTTCTAAAGACCTTTCCAGGTAAATCAGACCATCAATTCTTCGAGAAATTTTAGGCATATCTTCTATTGACAACATGTAGTTATAACCAAATAAGAGTCTGATATCATAATCATTTTATATTAAGCAACACATCATTTCCGATGCTATCGGTATCACTTTTTTTTGCATTCGTATACTTTTTGACGTAAAACAAGACAAGAATAAAAGCAAACTAGCTCAATCAATCTGATTTTAGCTACTTTGCTTTTCTATTTCGGTAACTAAGAACTTCTATCTTAGCTTTTTTACATTCATCATTATTTTCAATTTTCAGGTTACTTTCCTGCACGTTTAGCAGCACGCTCAGCACGTTTGGCAGCACGACGAGCCTCAGCTTCAGGGTCTTTTTCACGCTTTGGACGCTCTACTTTGGATGAAGTAACAAGGACTGTTTCTTCACCCTTAGCCTTCGCTTCCTTGGCTAGGAATTTATCCAAGTCCCCAGACATCCTTGCATAGCGAACAAATTTACGACGCGCATCTGCAGTCGTCTTATCAAACAAAGCTTGCGCAGTCTCTGGTTTGATGCGCTGTAGGCTTGCAAATCGAACTTGTTGGGTCATGAACTCTGTCATCTTATCAAAATCAGGCTTCTTGAAGTCAAGCGTTAGAGGATTTTTCCCCATATCTTCCAAATTTGGATTGTAACGGTAAAGTTGCCAATAACCAGACTCTACAGCTTCTTTAGCTTCTCGAATGGTTTGTGACATACCACCACGTAAACCGTGTGAAATACATGGTGTATAGGCGATGATGATTGACGGCCCATTATGACGTTCTGCCTCTTCAAAGGCCTTAATCGTTTGCATTTTGTTAGCACCTGAGGCAATTTGGGCGACATAGACATTACCATAGGTCATAGCCATGAAACCTAAATCTTTCTTAGCTGCAGCTTTCCCTGCTGCTGAGAATTTTTCAATTGCAGAACGTGGTGTCCCTTTAGAGACTTGACCACCAGTATTAGCATAGACTTCATTATCCATGACGAGCATATTCACATCTGCACCAGAGGCAATGACATGGTCAATTCCTCCAAAACCGATATCATAAGCCCAACCATCGCCACCAATCATCCATTGAGTAGGTTTGACAAATTGATCTTGACGCGCTCGAATACTGTCAAACTCTGAGCCCAATTCAGCTAAGGCACTCTTGAGTTTTTCAGCACGTTGGCGTGTACCTTCTGATTCGTCTTTATGCTCAATCCAGTCTTGCATTAGGGCTGCTACTTCTTCTGATACTGACACGTCATTAAGCAGCGTTGTCAAATCCTTTGCCAACTTCGTGCGGCGCGCTTGCGACGCTAGCCACATGCCATAGCCAAATTCCGCATTGTCCTCCAAGAGAGAGTTGGACCAAGCAGGACCTTGACCGGCGTCATTTGTCGTGTAAGGGCTGACAGGTGCTGCACCACCCCAGATAGAGGAACAGCCAGTGGCATTAGCAATCATCATGCGGTCACCAAACATTTGTGTGAGTAGTTTAACGTAAGGTGTTTCACCACATCCGGCACAGGCACCTGAAAATTCGAGTAATGGCGTGTTGAACTGTGTCCCAATAACTGTGTTGGCCTTAGCTGGATTAGCTTTGGTTTTCAAGGTCATTGAAAAGGCCCAATTTGCAGCCTCAGCACGAACTTCTTCGTAAGGTTTCATTTCGAGTGCTTTACCTTTGGCAGGACAAGCCTCGACACATAGTCCACAACCGGTACAGTCTTCAACAGAAACCTGAATGCGATACATGAGACCATCAGCACCGCGATAATCTTTGACGAGATAACCTTCAGGTGCTTCGTTTAGTTCGTCTTCATCCAGTAAAAAAGGTCGAATCGCTGCGTGTGGGCAAACAAAACTACACTCATTACACATGGTACATTTGTCAACATCCCAGACAGGAACTTCCAGAGCAACACCACGTTTTTCAGAGGCAGTTGTGCCAAGTGGCATGCGACCGTCTGTCATATCATTGTCAACTAAATCTCCAACCGACAGATTGTCACCTTCTTGCGCATTGACGTTATTGACGATTTGAAAGACGTATTTCTTAACTTTTTCACCACCAACTTCAATGGCTTGTGGTGCTTTTGCTACTGCCCAATCGGCTGGAATCGTCACTTTGTGCAAGCCATCCACTGCCAAATCCATTGCCTGCCAGTTTTGCTCAACAATCTTCATTGATTTACGAGCATAACTATCATGCGCATCTTGTTTGAGAATGCTAAAGACATCATCAAATGGCATGATTTGTGATAATTTAAAGAAACCAACTTGCATGGCGGTGTTAATCCGTCTACCAAGGCCAGCTTTTCCCGCAATTTCAACAGCATTCATCGTATAAAATTGAATGTCGTTTTCAGCGATATAACGTTTCATCCGACTTGGCAAATGATGATTAAGTTGCTCATCAGTCCAGACTGTATTGAGCAAGAAAGTGCCACCTTTTTTGAGCCCTTTCAGAACATCATATTGGTGGACATAACTGGCTGTTGATAGGCTGACAAAATCGGCGTGTTGAATCATATAAGTTGACTTAATCGGTGTATCACCAAAGCGCAAGTGACTAATTGTCAAACCACCAGATTTTTTAGAATCGTAGGCAAAAGCACCTTGCACATATTTATCTGTATGGTTACCGATAATTTTAATAGCAGATTTATTGGCACCAACAGTGCCATCAGAACCAAATCCCCAGAACTTGGCTTGGAACGTTGAACTTGGTGTCAAATCAAGCGAAGGACCTAATTCAAGCGACAAATTCGTCACATCATCCTTGATACCGATTGTGAAGCGTTTTTTAGGTGCGTCTTTACCCAATTCATCAAAAACAGCAACCATTTGGCTTGGCGTCGTATCTTTCGAACCAATCCCATAACGCCCACCAATCACTTTAATGTCAGATGCCTGGTCATACAAAACAGACTTGACATCCAGATAAAGTGGTTCTCCACCAGAACCAGGCTCCTTAGTTCTATCCAAGACAGCAATTTTTGTCACAGTTTTAGGGAGTTTTTCAAGGAAATTTTCTGCTGGAAATGGTCGATATAGATGCACATTTAAGAAACCAGTCTTACGACCTTGTGCATTCAAATAGTCCACAGTCTGCTCAATCGTTTCACCGACAGAACCTATTGACACAATCACTTCCGTCGCATCTTCTGCCCCGTAATAGTTAATTAAATCATAATCTGTGCCACGCAAAGCATTAATCTTACCCATATATTTTTGGATAATCGCAGGCACCTTATCATAGTGACGATTGGTCGTTTCACGCTGTTGAAAATGGATGTCAGCATTCTGATTAGTCCCCGAAACAGTTGGATGATCAGGATTCATGGCTCTATCACGAAATTCTTGCAGCTTTTCTTGATTGATAAGCTGACCTAAATCTGCATAGTCCAAGACCTCAATTTTTTGTAGCTCATGTGAGGTTCTGAATCCATCAAAAAAGTTCATAAATGGCACAGAAGATTCAATCGTCGCTAAATGTGCCACAGCTGACAAATCCATAACTTCTTGAACAGAAGACTCTGCCAACATGACATACCCCGTTGCACGCGCGCTCATGACATCAGACTGGTCACCAAAAATATTAAGGGCATTAGTTGACACCGCACGTGCCGCCACATGAATCACGCTAGGGAGCAGTTCTCCTGCGATTTTATACATGTTTGGTAGCATCAACAGTAAGCCTTGGGATGCTGTGTAGGTCGTCGCTAATGCCCCTGCCTTGAGTGCGCCGTGAATTGCGCCTGCTGCACCTGCTTCAGACTGCATTTCACTAATTGAGACAGTATCGCCCCAAATATTCTTTCGTCCCGCAGCCTGCCACTCGTCTGTGTACTCTGCCATAGGACTAGATGGTGTGATTGGATAGATAGATGCCACTTCTGTGAAAGCATAAGCCACATGAGCTGCTGCCATGTTTCCGTCCATTGTTTTACGCATGTTTACCTCTTTCTGTGATGTTAAAATCAGGTCTATGAGTATGCTTACTTTGACTAAGTTATACTTTTCTATTCTAACATTTTTTTGAGGTGTTTTTTAGTGTTTTTAGATTAAAATTTTGACTACTTTTCATATGTAAAATATCTTTGACACACGAAAAGACCCTTGGTAAATTTGAACTTCTTTATCCATTCGTCAAAATACCAAAAATGAGAAAACGCCAGAAATAAACTTTACATTTCTTCCACCTTTCATATCCTCGCCATGTTCCTATTCTATTGGAAATGTTTCTTTTTTAGAAAACTTGGCAAGGATTGTTTCATTCTGCGTGAGTTGGTATGTTAATAATTTTTCGCAAGATATCAATTTATCACCCAAATACCAGCCGTCGAACCGACCATCTGAAAAAGTCAAGGCACGCAATTGCACACTTTCGCCTTTGGCAACGGTCAAGTTATCGCTTAATACACCGCCATACTGGGGATTTTTTAGTTCAACTTCAATGCCTAAATAGTTGTTCTTGATGTAATATTTTTCTAGTTCATGTCCTGTTAAGCCAATATCCTCCACCAAAATATTGGCTTTGGGTAGTTTTAAATCTTGAAAGGCTTTTAAAACGTAGATTTCTTGTCCTTTGATTGTTTCTTTGGCTATTTTTGTGTTTGGTGGTAGGCAGAAACTTGGGCGGAGATAGTTTGGAGTTCTAACTTCTGATGAGCCAACCCCACCATAATCAGTTACTAAAGTTGCCAAATCTACAAAATGATGGGCTCCCGAACCTCTTAACCACCATAAACCCAAAGTACCATCCTTGGTACTTGCAATAGCCCTTTCAAATTTTTTATCAATAAAATAGCCTATTTTTTCCTCATCACTCGTGGCAAAAATTTCTATCCCTACTTCTTTCTCTAGTAATAGAAATAGCTTTCTCTTAATTTTTTCTATTTCATCACCGACCTGTATGCCATTTTTAGCTTTAATATTCAACGTTGTCATCTTTATCTGCGAGCTCAATTTCGAGGGAAATTCATGAATAAATAGCTCATTCATAAAGCGGTCTGAAATACTTTCGGCATAATAGGAAGTCGTCTGTATTTCCTTATGTGGTATTGCTGCCTCTACCAGATATTTTCGCATTAATAAAACATTGCCTTGTTTATAATAATTTTTCGTCAGCACTAAGTAAGGTTCTAGCTTACCATTTTCAGGAATATAAATGGTGTAGCCTAGACGCTTATCACTATCATAGGCTAAATCTTTTAAGGTCTGTGCTTGTTTTGCTGGCAATGTTTTTGGAAGTTGAAACACAAGTAACCCTAGAAAACTTAGCATTATAATCAGAAATATGATAACTAATCCCTTTTTATTTTTCATTAGCACTTTCCTCAATAGCTGAAAATCTAGCGACTAAAGTACTTTCTTCTGTTACTGTGTAATCACATTCTAATTCTTTTGAAATTAGAGTGCCATCTTTATACCAGCCATCAAATTGACCATTTTCAAAAGGAATGGCATATAATTCGGCTTTGTCAAATTCTTGTGTAACACCACCACCTAAAATCTTACCAAATGCTAGACCTTCGATAATGACATTCGTTTTATAGTAAGTTTTCTTTTCCTCTACAACCACTGAGCGACTCCGATTTTGCAATATCGGTAATGGATCAGTGTAATTTTTATCTTGTGACCGTAACCAAGCCAGACAAATTTCAGGCTGATGTGCAGCACCGACTATTTTTAGATTTTCAAATAAAGTAAGTGTTAAGTTAGGATGTTTGAGAATAAAATCTCCAAAGAGTTCAAGGGCGCTACTATTCAATTCTCTAGTAATATCATCCAACCCTAAAGCCTGTCCCAATTTTTGTTGTAAAGGTCTTGTAATTAACTCGCCAACAGATGTGGTTTTCAAATCTACTATGATTTTGATTAACTCAATAACACTTACCACTGCCTTATCATTTGAATCCGCTAAAAACGCTGCAATTAGTCCACGTACGCTCTCCTGATGATTTTGGACATAGTAATTTCGATTGAGTAATTCTTCCGCTGTGAAAGTACCTATGACTTTTTCTAAATACTCCGTCAAAATATGATTCTGATTATTATCATTGACACTAAATTTAATACTTTTATTTGATAAATTAACATTTAGACTTAATTTTTTCCACTTAAAATTATCCACAATATAGTCATCTAGAGACTCTATCTTTTCAAGCTCTCTTAGCATTCTGTCGCGTAACAAGGAGTATTGGCTTTCTCCAACAAGCTCTCTAGTTGGCAATAAGATATCTTTACCATACCTAGTAAATTCAAAATTTTTCGTATCAGGTGCCACTTTCGTTACCACATCATTCAAATTAACAATATTAATAATATTATCATTCTTTTTATTTCTAGGGTCAAAACTAGCTAGCGTCCCAGCTGGCGGTTCAAAGCAAAAAGCATACAAATCTGATGGTGCAAGCTCAACTTGCGGTAATTTTCTACCAGAGTTCAATTCACCTGCAAGCAAATTAGCTGTTGCGCCACCGCGACTGTAGCCTGTCAGCCAAAGCTTGATTTTACCTTTAATGTGATGCGTTTTGATATAGTTGTCCAAAAATTTCAAAACATCTTGGCTAGCTTTATGAAACCCCTGATGTTGTCCAGATGTCCCAAGTGTCACATTGCTCGCCCACTCTGCCTCGTAGCCACCGCCACGGATAGCAAGTGCAATTAGCGTATAATCTTCCTCGTCAACTGTAAGCTTTTTCTCTGCTGCGATAGCTCCAATTGAATCTTTAGTGGGCCTGAATTTGAAACCATCATTTGCCTCAAAATGATTAAATCCTAATTTCCCAAGTAGTTTTTTAGCATTATCACTCTTAAATAGATAATCATTTTGAGTCGGACTAGCCCAAGCCGCCAGTTCTAAATTTAATGACATGGTAGCTAGACTAGGATTATAAGGTAAAGCTTTATTTTGATAAGCATCACTTGCCGCCTTAAAATAATCATCTGAATAATGAAATTGCGTCTGTGCATCTCGATGACCATATCTCACACCATAATCAAACTGTCCCGTCAAAAGTGTTTCATTTGTACGCTGCCGCTCAAACAAAAAATCAAGATGATCATTTTGGGAAATATCAAAGAAACCGTCATTCTGAATATTTTCAAAAAATCGTTGTGTCTGTGCTTGAGTACTTTTAGCAACTCTTGCCAAATAAATCAATGTTCGGATAGAAACTTTTGATTTTTTTAATTGCTGAGCATATTCATCAGCTGCATTCGCATATTTATAACTATGACTGTCCTTGCTAGTGTAAGTCCCTTTTTTCAGCATATCACCTGCCGTTGGGGCATTATCAGCAATGATAAAAATATTTGCCTTTTGATTTTGGCTCTGCTTAATCAGTTCCTCAGCAGTTTTCAAACCAGCCGTCAGATTACTTTCCCCACTAGATTCAAGAGTTGATAGCTTTTCTAGAATCACTGTTGAATCAGTTGTTGGTGCAACAAGCACCTGACTGTCATTATCATAAGCAATAACCGCAATCCTTGCCTGCTCACTTTCTACCGCAAAACGGTTAATCAAGTCAATCGTCGTTTGCTTGTCCTTGTTTTGCATATTTCCTGATGTATCAATCAGAAAAATAGTTAAAGCCTCATCATCCAGTTTCATTTTTAAAAGCTGTTTATCAGTCGCTTGCACTAAAACATTTGTTCCGAAATCAAGCGCATGTGTGACCGACAAAGGGATAAGAAAGAAAATCCCTAAACAGAAAGTTATGATCATTTTTTTCATATACAATATCCTCCGATATTATATACGCTAAAAATGTTCAGATGTCACAAAGTAAATCAAAAAACTCTCACAAATCAAACATTCGTGAAAGTTTTCAGCTTATTCCAATTTCTCTTTCAAATAACGCCCCGTATAAGACTCTGGTACCTGAGCCACTTCTTCTGGTGTCCCAACAGCCAGCACCGTACCACCACCGATACCACCTTCAGGTCCTAAATCAATAATATGATCAGCTGTCTTAATCACATCCAGATTATGTTCAATGACAACGATTGTATTGCCCTGTTCAACCAAACGGTTGAGGACTCCAAGCAAGGTTGCAATATCTTCTGTGTGGAGACCTGTCGTCGGCTCATCTAAAATATAGAATGATTTACCAGTTGAGCGTTTTTGAAGCTCACTTGCCAGTTTCATCCGTTGGGCTTCGCCACCAGAAAGTGTTGTTGCAGGCTGTCCTAATGTCACATAGCCCAAACCAACATCGACAATCGTTTGTAGTTTCCGCTCAATTTTTGGAATGTGCTTGAAGAAGTCAACTGCATCGGACACGCGCATTTCAAGCACCTCTGAGATATTTTTCTCCTTATAATGGACTTCCAATGTCTCAGAATTATAACGTCTACCATGGCAAATTTCACATGGCACATAAACATCTGGCAAAAAGTGCATCTCAATCTTGATAATACCGTCACCAGAGCAGGCTTCACAACGACCACCCTTGACATTAAAGGAGAAACGACCTTTTTTATAACCACGAATCTTGGCTTCATTGGTATTGGCGAATAAATCTCGAATATCATCAAAAACTGAGGTATACGTCGCAGGATTGGAACGCGGTGTCCGACCGATTGGACTTTGGTCAATATCAATCAAACGCTCAATTTTTTCATAACCTGAAATTGATTTATATTTACCAGGCTTATCACTGTTATGATTAAGTTTTTGCGCCAAAGCTTTTTTAAGAATGGTGTTTACTAGAGTTGATTTACCAGAACCAGAAACGCCAGTTACTGCTGTCATCAGACCTAAAGGAAAGGCAACATCTAAATTTTGTAGGTTATTCTCAGTTGCACCTTTAATGGCAACAGTTTTCTCTGGATCTACTGGTCGACGAACGTCTGGTACTAGAATTTTTCGCTTGCCAGACAAATATTGACCTGTGATAGATTTTTTATTTTTGGCGACTTGCTTAGGTGTGCCAGCAGCGATAATTTCACCACCCAAATCACCAGCACCAGGACCGATGTCAATCAAGTAATCTGCTGCCATCATGGTATCTTCATCATGTTCAACGACGATGAGCGTATTTCCTAAATCGCGCATTTTTTTCAAAGACTCAATCAAACGATCGTTATCACGCTGATGCAAGCCAATCGACGGCTCATCTAGAATATAAAGGACACCAGATAAGTTTGAACCAATCTGCGTTGCCAAACGAATCCGCTGACTTTCACCACCTGATAAAGTCCCAGAATTACGAGACAAGGTCAAATAGTCCAAACCAACATTTTTCAAAAAGCTCAAGCGATCTCCGACTTCTTTGATAATCGGACGGGCAATCATGGCTTCATTTTCTGACAAGACCAGTGACTGAATCAAGTCCAAGTGCTCACCAATCGGTAGGCTTGACAAGTCTGCAATGTCATAACCTGTTTCGCCATTCAACTTGACAGACAAGGCCTGTTCATTCAAACGCTTCCCGTGACAAGTTTGACACGGTAAAGCATTCATATAAGCCCGCATTTGGGTTTTCGTACTGTCAGAGCCAGTCTCATATCGTCTGAAAATATTAGGTACAATCCCGACAAAAGCCATGTCCAAATCACGCAGACCAAAATCTCCCTCGTGATAAAAATGGAAGACTTTGTCCCCTGACCCATAAAAAATCAAGGTTTTTTCATCTTCTGTTAGTTGCTCAAAAGGGGTGTCTAAATCAACGTTGAAAGCCGTCATTGCCTGCTCCAAAACGGCAGGATAGTAGGTCGATGAGCCTGAATACCACGGCACGACCGCGCCCTCGCGAATCGTTTTCGTCGCATCTGGCACGACCAAATCAAGGTCAACTTCCAAGCGCATGCCGAGACCATCACAGTCAGAACAAGCACCTTGTGGCGCATTGAACGAAAACAAACGTGGCTCAAGCTCAGGGACAGAAAAGCCACAAATCGGACAGGCATAGTATTCACTGAACAGCAACTCATTGCCATCCATAGTATCAATTTTGACATAGCCATCACCTTGACGCAAGGCCGCCTCAACCGAGTCAAACAACCGCCCACGAATCCCGTCTTTGAGGACAATTCGGTCAATCACGATGTCAATATCATGTTTCTTATTCTTCTCTAGCTCAGGCACTTCGGATACATCATAGACCTCGCTATCCACCCGCACCCGAACATAGCCGTCCTTTTGGATTTTCTCGAAAATCTTCTTATGTTGACCTTTTTTAGCGCGGACAATGGGCGCTAAAATCTGGAGCCGTTGCTTTTCAGGCAGAGCCAAAACACTATCGACAATTTCCTCGACAGATTGTGCTGTAATTTTACCATGACCGTTGATACAGTAGGGTGTGCCAATCCGTGCGTAAAGCAGACGCAGATAGTCATGAATTTCAGTTACCGTGCCAACCGTTGAGCGTGGATTCTTAGAAGTCGTCTTCTGGTCAATTGAAATCGCAGGCGATAAGCCGTCGATACTATCAACATCTGGCTTATCCATGTTCCCAAGGAACTGACGGGCATAAGCCGAGAGACTCTCAACGTAGCGTCGCTGTCCTTCGGCATAGAGTGTATCGAAAGCTAGTGATGATTTTCCCGAGCCTGAAAGTCCTGTCATCACGACTAATTTATCTCGCGGAATCGTGACGTCTATATTTTTTAAATTGTGGGCGCGAGCCCCATGAATGACAATATTTTCTTGTGCCAAGTTAGCCCCTTTCATGCATCATATTTGATATCACTTTTATACTTGTCTAACTATATAAAGCATACGCAACTTTTGAGCTATTTTTGTCAGTTAGTCAACGGCTAAGCGGTAATCTAGCGACTAAGATTTTTTCAAAAATCAAGTCTACTGTATATAGCGTGGTACGTAATGCGCTGAAGCGCAAAGTGCCAATGCCAAAACCACCAAGCCACGTTGTAAGTCACTTTTCCGTAAGCCGCTAAAATGTCAACTCCAAAGCTAGAGGCAAAAAGACAACGGCATATAAGTATACATCAAGACCTTTGTCCTACGCCTAAGTGGTAAAACTACCAAGGCACGTCAGACATAGCTACTTATCTAAGCGCTAAAGCGCCAAGATAGTTGAAAGCAATGGAGGCAATGAAGTTACCATCAGAAAGTGTATGTTTTAGATAGTTAAACGAGTATAACTGGCAAGCAATATACAACTACCTCTAGTATAACATTTTAACAATTGAATAGGCAACATTTGAATTTTCTGTCTAACAAATTCCCACCTGCTTTAACTCTTGCAGTTTCTCAACCAATCGTTTGATGTCATCTCGATCTAATCGTGCAATATTGAGTCGAATTGCAGGTGTTTTGTCACCAAAAATAAAACTAGGTAGACACAAAATACCAGCCGCTAAAAAGGCATCTATCTGTTTTTTTGTCAGCGTATCCGTTGACAATTTGAGCCAGACATAAAAGCCACCTGCTGGGCGATGACAAATAAAATTCTGACCGATTAGGTCGAAAAAATAGGACATTCTAGCACTGATTTTAGCACGTAAAGTAGCAATTTTATCTTGAAAAGTCACATCTGATAAGGCATAATTAGCCAAGACCTGTGGAAAAATACTGAGCGTCAAATCTAAATCTTGCCGAGCCGTTGACAGTTTTTGCAGGACGGCTGGCGGGGCACTAATCCAACCAATTTTTGTCGTTGAGCCGATGATTTTAGACAAAGAGCCGATATAAATCATATTTTGCGGATCTAATTGTTTTAAAGGTGGTAGCGTCATGTGCTTATCAAATGGTAACAGACCAAAAGCATCGTCCTCAATAATCGGAATCTTGTAAGTCTGGCATAATTTGATTAAAGCCTGTCGGCGTGCTAAAGACATGGTCGTGCCAGTGGGATTTTGAAAGGTTGGGTTGAGCATGACTAACTTGACACGATGCTTTAATATCTCATTTTCGAGACAATCCAAACGCATCCCTTGTTCATCCATTGGCACACCAAATAGGCGAATACCCGCAGTCTGAAACAAATTTAAGGCATATAAAAATGAGGGTTGACAAATCGCAACTGCATCGCCACTATTAAGCAAGGCTTGAACAATCAAGAAAATCGCCTGATGCCCTCCTGAGGTGATCATCAGCTGCTCAACTGGTAGCGTAAACCGATAATCTTGTGCAACAAGATTTGATATCGCTTGACGGAGTGGAAAATACCCTAATGCGTCTTGATTTTTATCAGCTTCAATAAAATCTCGCCAGTTTGACTGAGGCAAATCAAATGCAGGCACTAAATCAAGAGGTAACTCACCTGTATAGGCATCAATCACGCCTTTTTTCTGACTTTTTTCTTTGATTTGTGTCATCAACAATTGGTGTTCATCAGGTTGCTGCCCCTGAATCAACTGGTGCCAACCTACTACTGGTTCTTGACTTAGCCCCCATTTGTCATCATTAATCATTGTCCCACTGCCTTGTTGACGCTTGATAATGCCTTTAGACTCTAGCTCAGTCATAACGCGTACAATTGTTGAGCGATTAACACCAATTAAAGCTGCCAGTTTTCGCTCAGATGGTAATTTTTGACCTGGTAATAGCTGACCACTTTGAATATTTTGGGTGATGTGCTTTATGATTGACTGATAGATAGGCGTCTTTTGTGTTCTCTCAATGTCCCAATTCATCTTGCAAACCTTTCTGGTAAATTGGATGGTTAAAAAACAATCCAATTGGTTGTTCCATTTAGGATACCAAATGATAGAATAGATTGCAAGAGAAAAAATAAAATAAGAAATGAAGATAAAAGATGAAAACAAAGAAAAAGACGCTAACTATTGCCGGAAGCGATGCGACAGGTGGCGCTGGCTTACAGGCTGACTTAAAGACTTTTCAAGAATATGGTACTTTCGGTATGAGTGCCATAACGTCAATAGTGACGATGGATGTTAATGATAATTGGTCGCATACTATTGAAACGATTGAACCAGAGATTGTTGGGCGCCAATTAGACACTATTTTTGCGGGTGGCAAGCCAGATGCACTAAAAACAGGCATGTTGGGCGATATTCGGACGATTACTGTCGTACGCGATGCGATTGAACGTTATCAACCGAAAAATATTGTCATTGACCCAGTATTGGCTTGTAAAGGGACAGCCGGTATTCTGCTTTCCGAAAACGCAGATAGCATCCGAGAACTGCTCCTTCCTGTAGCTGATGTCACCACGCCAAACTTAATTGAAGCTGGTATTTTATCTGGACTTGGTGAACTTAAAACAGTTGCCGATATTGAAAAAGCAGCTACCATTCTTCACGGTTATGGCGCTAAAACTGTGATTATCAAAGGTGGTCGTCGTTTTGATAATCAGCACGATGAGGCATTAGATGTTTACTATGACGGCCAGGACTTTCATCACCTCAAAAGTCCACTCGTTCATTCTGATAATAATCACGGTGCAGGCTGTACGTTTGCTGCTGCCATTACCGCAGGACTTGCCGATGGACAATCATCTCTCGATGCTGTAACAACAGCCAAAGCATTCGTCCATGCAGCAATTACAAATGGGCAACCTTTTAATCAATATCTCGGACATATTTGGCACGGTGCTTACCGAGATAATGGTCATTTCAAATCCTAGTTGATACATCATTTTTTAGCTATTTGCAAAAACGACCTGACCTTTCAAAACGATAATAAACTGTCAAACATATAAGACCAATGAACTGGAGATTACTTATGAATACTAACAATAAAAAACTTATCTTTTTAGCCATCTTAATCGCTTTAAATGTTGCCATCTCCAAAATACTATTGATTCCAACACCGGGAGGATTTATCACGGTAATGGATGGTTTAGTTTTTACTGCAGCATCTCTTTTCGGAAAAAAAGAGGGGGCTATCGTTGGAGGACTGAGCGGGTTTTTACTCGATATCGTGAGTGGCTATCCACAATGGATGTTATTTTCGCTAGTCATTCACGGTACACAAGGTTACCTATCCGCTAGTACTAAATCTCGCACCTTGAACTACCTACTCGCTACCAGTCTCATGGTCATCGGATATGGTCTTGCAAACATGTTTTTTTATGGACCTGGTGGTTTCCTGCCTAGCCTACTCCCTAACCTTTTACAAAACATCTCAGGGATTATTATTGCAACAGCACTTGTACCCATCTTATCGCGAGTCCTAAAAGTCAATAAACAATAAGTATAAAAGGAGACTTCTCATGACAACACGAAAAAATGCCCAAACTACAGTTTTTCTTCCCATCACCCAAAATAAAACAAAAAAAGTCATCTTAGCTGCGCTTTTCGCAGCACTCGCATATGTCTCAATTCAGTCACTTCACGTTGCGATTTTTGCCCCGATTGGGGCCCCATTTTTCCATGTTGGTAATGCCGTTGTAGCACTCGCAGCACTTTACTTAGGCTTTGGCTATGGTACTTTTTCAGGTGCTATTGGTCTTGCTATTTTTGACACTGTTAATGGTTATGCTATTGAAATGCCTATCGTATTTCTAGGTAACGTCTTAGTCGCTTTAACAATTCAGATTGTATATAAGGCTTTACACCGATTTTCCCCCGATAAACTCTGGTTAGTCACAGTCGCTGTATCATCTGGTGTCTTGGTCAAACTGTTAACCGATTTTTTAAACGGCCTTATTCGTGCCTTAGTTGCGGGGGCTAGTTTAGAACCAGCCGCTGCTGCTGCTTTTACTTCTCTTCTTGCCACTGCCATTAACGGGATTGGCACAATTATTTTAGTAACACTTTTATATTTGCCACTAAAAACCATTCTTACTCGATTCGTTAAATAAAAAAGTGAGCAATCATCAAAATGGATGACTGCTCACTTTTTTTATCTCTAACACATTAGTTTCCCAAGTAAGCTATGACCTCAACCTCAACCAAAACATCTTTAGGTAATCTGGCAACTTCCACAGCTGAACGTGCTGGAAATTCTGCACCGAACGCTCTCGCATATTCAGTATTAAATGGTACAAAATTTGTCATATCACTCAAAAAACAAGTTGTTTTAACCACATGATTAAAGTCTGTGCCTGCTTCAGCAAGAATGCCCCCAACATTTTTCATGACTTGTTGTGTTTGTTCGGCGATTGTCTCACCTACGATGTCACCTGTTTGAGGATCCAGTGGAATTTGACCTGATGCAAAAAGAAAATCACCGACAATTTTGCCCTGAACATAAGGACCAATAGCTCCTGGTGCTTGGTCTGTTGCGATAGTTTTGATTGACATAATAGTTCTCCTCTGATAACTCATCATTTAATATAGTGCTTATTTCTAGTATAACAAATTATCAGAAAATTGTGTCAAAAATAATGATAAAAAAGTAGCTACTTGCTAATAGCTACTTTTTTAGTTAAACGAATATATTAAGTGATTAATTACCAATTAAAGCCATAAAACTTGCCTCAGTTTGACCATAAGAGACACGCACACGATTAAGGGCAAAGAGACCATTGGCACTGCTGGCAAGACCTGGGTTAGTCGTCAAACCAAGCTTATAGCCTGCTGCCTCAGCAAGTCCTGCAGTTTCAGTATTATAGCGTCCTGCCGGATAACAAATGACAGATGTCTCTTGATGTAACAAATTATCCAGATACTTTTTAGAATCGATCAACTCTGTATTGGCTACATCATGGCTTGAATATTCCAAATCTGGATGATTAACGGTGTGGCTACCGACAGACATAAGCGGATTAGCTTTCAACTCTGACAACATCTCATCCGTCATCGTATCTTCATTTCCCAACTTTCCAGTAATAATGAAGAAGCTACCTTTCATGCCAAGCGCCGTTAGAATTGGCATAGCCGTATCGTGCGCATTTTTGTAACCATCATCAAAAGTCACCCAGACAATTTTTTCTGCTGGCTTTTCATTGGTCGTCAAAACACGATAAGCTTCCTCAGGGCTCAAAGTATAATACCCAGCATTCTTGAGTGCAGTCATCTCCATTTTAAATTCATCAGCCGGTACAAATAAAGTATTGCCATCAACAACATCTGCAATGTGATGATACATCAAAATTGGAAACTCAATTGGCGCATCAGACTTGACCCATTTGGGTTCTGGTTTCGCTTGTTCTTGTTCACTAGATGTCGACGGCTTAGCTTTCTCACTGCTTTCACCGACAACCTTATCAGCCACAGATTTCGTCACTTTTATCGGTCGATTATCAGACTTTGCTGATTTTCCTGATACCATTTTGAAAAAAATCATACCAACTAAGGCAAGAAGTATGACTACAATCGAAATTTGTAACACTTTTTTCATATTGGATGATTTCCCCCTAAGGTTTCAAACGGTGGAGGAGACGTGGAAACGGAATCGCTTCACGGATATGCTCATTACCTGTAATCCAAGTCACTGCACGTTCTAAGCCGAGTCCGAATCCTGAGTGTGGCACACTACCATATTTGCGAAGATCAAGATACCAAGCGTATTCTTCTTCTGATAGACCAAACTCAACTAATTTGGCTTTGAGATACTCATAGTCTGTCGCACGCTCACTACCACCAATGATTTCACCATAACCCTCTGGTGCTAACAAATCAGCACAGATAACCACGTCATCACGTGTTGGATGTGGTTTCATATAGAAGGCCTTGATTGCTTTTGGATAGTTGAGGATGAATGTTGGCACACCAAAATAGTTTGAAATCCATGTTTCATGCGGTGAGCCGAAGTCATCCCCCCATTCAATTTTTTCATAGTCATTATCAGCTTGATGCTCCTGTAACAAAGCAACCGCATCATCATAAGTAATCTTTTTAAATGGTGTTTCAATATATTTTTCAAGTACTGTTACATCACGGTCAAGCTCATTTAATGCATAGCTTTGATTGTCAATAACAGCCTTGATGATGTGTTTCACATAAGCTTCTTGGACCTCAAGAGATTCCTCATGTGTCGTGAAAGCCATCTCTGGCTCAATCATCCAGAACTCTGTCAAATGACGACGTGTTTTCGATTTTTCAGCACGGAAAGTTGGCCCAAAGGTAAAGACTTTACCAAATGCCATGGCACCTGCCTCAGCGTAGAGCTGACCTGTTTGTGACAAGAAAGCCGGCTGACCAAAGTAGTCTGTTTCAAATAACTCTGTCGTGCCTTCTGGCGCTGACCCTGTTAAAATTGGGCTATCAATTTTGATAAAACCACGCGCATTGAAAAATTCATAAGTCGCCCGAATAATTTCATTTCTGACAAGCATAATCGCGTGTTGCTTACGGCTACGCAACCACAAATGACGATTATCCATAAGGAAATCTGTGCCGTGGTCTTTCGGTGTGATTGGGTAATCTACTGACTCACCAATGACTTCAATATCTGTCACATCAAGTTCGTAGCCAAATTTGCTACGATCATCAGCCTTAACAGTTCCTGTGATTTTCACAGACGTTTCTTGTGCTAAGTGTTTGATGCTATCAAATTTAGCAAGACCCTCTTCTTCACCAAATTTTTCGATAAAATTTGGTTTGAAAGCAACTGCTTGAAAATAAGCTGTCCCATCACGCAATTGTAAGAAAGCAATCTTACCTTTACCTGATTTATTAGCGACCCAAGCGCCAATTGTGATTTCTTGATTGACATAATTTTTGACATCAATGATTGATACAAAGTTTCCCATTTTTCTATTTCCTACTTTCCGCTTTCATTTCATGAAAACTTGACCGCCACAGGGGTGCCATCCAAGCAAGGTCATTCACGAATTGAAGGCCGTTCAAAGTCTTTGACTAAAACTATTTTACTTCACAAACTGCATAATAGTGACCATCCGGGTCTGCAAAATTAAAGACACGCCCCAAGCCTGGTACTACTACAATTTGACCGATTGCATCACTTACCTCTGTCACTTTAGTATGCAAGACATCAAAGTCGTTGGCTTGAAACATGAGTGAGGGTATATTGTCAACAACTTCTGGTGATACTTCACGGATGAACGCCTTAGCATACAAATTCAGCGTGACTTGACTATCTGTGGCAGGTTTAATTGTCGCTGCATTGTCATCTATTTTTTGACCGACAAAACCGATAGCTTGCCAAAATTTTAAAGCATCGTCAATATTTTCAACATAAAGCATGATAGCTAATTCTGATTGAAACATCCCATGTGCCTCTTTTCATTTCTAATTTAAGTTGTCATATATACTTTAAGGCGATTGACAGCATCTACTAAAGTTGCCATATCCGTTGCATAACTCATGCGAAGATTATCGTCAGCCCCAAATCCAGCACCTGTCACAACGGCAACACCAGTTTCTTCTAAGATATCGTCACAAAAAGCCGTAACATCCGTAAAGCCTTTGATTGCCATAGCTTTTGCTACCTTTGGAAAGAGGTAAAATGCCCCTTGTGGTTTGATAGCTTCAAAGCCAGGGATTTCATTGACTAACGGAAAAATTGTATTTAAACGTTGTTCAAATTCTGCCCGCATGGTTTCAATGGCGGTTTGATCGCCAGTTAGAGCTTCAATCGCTGCGTACTGAGCGACTGCCGATGGATTAGAGGTTGTTTGACTGACGATTTTACTCATGGCACTGATAATCTCAGGATTGCCCACAGCAAAACCAATCCGCCAGCCTGTCATCGCATAAGTCTTTGAAACACCATTAATAATCAAAGTCTGATTTTTAATAGCATCTGAAACACTGGAGATTGGTGTAAAAGCATTACCATTATACACCAATCGGCCATAGATATCATCAGCCAAGATCAAAACATCATGATCTACTGCCCAGTTACCAATGGCGCGCAATTCGTCTGAGGTATAAATCATACCTGTTGGATTTGAGGGTGAATTGAGAATTAAAACGCGCGTTTGGGGTGTTTTGAGATTATCAAGTTGGTCAACCGTTACTTTAAAGTCTGCCTCCTGTTTTCCAACGGCAAAGACTGGCACACCACCGACCATTTTAATCTGATCCGCATAACTAACCCAGTAAGGTGTTGGGATGATAACTTCATCACCAGCATCTAAGACACTCGCAAAGAAAGCATAGAGAGCAAATTTCGCACCAGTTGTCACAACAACTTCTTGACGCGCAACACCATAACCATAGTATTTCTCAAAATAAGTACCAACAGCATCTTTAAGGTCAGGTAAACCGCCTGCTTGGGTATAAAAACTTGCTTTTCCTGAATCAATCGCTGCTTTTGCTGCTGCTGCGATATTATCAGGTGTTGTAAAATCAGGTTCACCAATGGTTAGCATCAGAATATCTCTGCCTTGCGTTTGTAACTCCTTAGCACGCGCAGACGCTGCTAGCGTCACCGATTCTTCTAGATTATTGACTAGGCTTGATAATTTCATAAGGTATCTTCTCCCAACTTGAACTACAGAAATTTGCGATTAACTAGAATTATACCAAAAATACCTTAAAAAATCAGCCTTTCCTTGCGATATTCTCAATTTATTCTAAATTAAAAGGGCAGCTTTTAACACATAACTATTTCTAATATTACTTTGACGTTTTATACCTTGTATGACTTTAACCTTTTATTTTTTCACCGGTATCAAAAGCATACAAGACCATATCTTTAGTCTGCCAAACGACTTGACCATCATAAAGAGTCAATGCTGCTGTTTTTTCAGTTAAATCACTTTTATTATCTGCTAGTTTGACTACTTTAATCTCACCACCCTTAGCAGGCAGTAAAATACCCAGCGCTTCTCCTTTACTATCTTGCCCGATAAGGCTATAAGTCGTTGTCGTTGTGGTCGTAACTTCAAAATTTGTAACTTCTTTGACAGGTGTTTTTGCTTTAACAAGACTAATAGCATCTGACTTAGCACGACTGTAAGGACTCATGGCTTGCATATAAAAGAAGATTGTCCCAATCAAAAGTGACAAGATAATTAATAGTACACCAATCCAAATTTGGCTGATTTTTGTCATTCGTTTTTTTCTCATAACTGCCTTTCTTATACTACAAAAAATCTTTTGTTTCTTGTAAAATATCCTCTATCTTGGCAAAGTCCACACGACTGGCTTGTCGTAAATTCTTAACCATTTTTTTGGCATAGGTTTTACCTGCCAAACGTTTGTCGAGGATAACGACAACTGATTTTTGATCTTTTCGACGGTTAACACGTCCAATTGCTTGTTTGAGTTGCAAGGTTGCCAAAGGAACAGAAAAATCATAGAAAGGATTCTTGAACCGCTTGGCATATTTTCGAATTAAAATATCATCAGGGACTGTAAATGGCAGTCTCGTCACAAGCAAAATGAGCTCATCTTGTCGTTCAAAATCGACACCTTCCCAGAATTTTTTACTTCCCAAGAGAATAGCTCGCGCACGCTCATCAAATTTTTTCTTAATTCGGCTGGCATCTCCTGATGCATCAGCTTGGAGAAAGTCAATTCCCGCTGCTTCTAAAGCCTGCGCTGTTAGCGCAAGGCTATCATTGCTCGTAAATAAGACAACCATTGGTTTGCCAAGTTTTGCGACTGTTTGCACGCATTCAGCAATAAAATCAGCATAGGCCTCTGGTGAGAGACTTGTAATATCGGCACTATCTGTTGCTACAAAAACTTGCTGGTTGTCGTTTTTTTCCTGAGGCATGATGTCAAAGGTGTAATCAGTAAAACCTAAAAGCTCTGGAAAAACAGCCTTTTTATCCGACATAGACAAGGTTGCGCCAATCAAATAAGTCTTGGTTTGTTGAGGAATCATGGCCGCAAAATTTAGAAAATCTGTTGGGCTAGACTTGAGCACATGATTTTGAATCCAGACAAAATCTTCCGGATTGGCAAGGACATCTGTAATAGCTGTCAGACCTAGTTCTTGCGCATCCAAACGGATTTTATCAATATTTAGTTGTCGCCGTGATAACTGATGCGTAAGGCTTTCTAACAATCGTTTGTGTAACTGCGAAGTATGACGATTGACTTTGACAAGCTCATCTAAAAGTTTGACTGATTTTTGTTGCGCATTTTCTAAAACAGAAAAGAGTTGTTGCGCTTCATCCACTACTAAAACTTTATCTTCAAACATCTCTGTTTGGTCTGCTATTCGTTCCGCTAAATAAGCATGGTTCATAACAATGACCTGAGCATTCTCAGCTTTTTTCTGCGTTAACTGCCAAAAATCTTGCTCAAAATAAAGTTGTCCTGGACTCACAACGCCCGTATGACGAATGCTATCCAGATAGGCATGGCTAGTCATCGTGAGACTCAGTTCATCAAGTTCACCTGTTTTTGTCTCTGTCAGCCATACCAGCACTTTCATCTTGAATATTTCAAAATTTTTACCTTCATCTGCTCTATACAGTAATTTGCTGAATTTTTCTAGGGAAATATAGTTGGCTGTCCCGAGCATTTTAGCAAAGTCAACCCCAAATTTCGCCTTGAAAACAGGTGCTAAATTTTGCATGAGCTGATCTTGTAAGATTTTCGTTGGCACTGATAAAATCAGCTTTTTGCCTTGACCTAATAGTGTCAATAAATAAGCATAGGTCTTGCCGATACCTGTAGGCGCTTCGATGAAAGCTGCAGTATCATCTGCAAGCCGTGCTTTCACCACTTCCGCAAAAGCTTTTTGTTGCAGGCGTTCTGTTAAGTTGAGCATCTTCAAATTTTGTCTAAAATTCTTTTTGACTAAATTTTTATTTTCCGCAAAATACGGTTTCAAGGTTGAGATATGATTGACCTTAATCATATCGGCATGTTTGCGCTTGGCTTCGGGCAACTGTTCGGTGATGACAAGTTTTGTTTCATAGATGAGATTATCAGCGTGCTGTTCGATTTCTGTCAAAACATTTTTGGGCAGATGACGCATTTTTTCTTGCAGTTTAATCAAAAGTTTGGCTGTCGCATAGGCATCCGAAAGTGCTTCATGTGGTTTATCATGCTGCAAGTTCAGAACACGCGAAAGTGTCTCTAGTCCATACTTCTCCAGAGTTGGGAAGAAAACCCTTGCCAGTTCGACCGTGTCGACTCTAGGCATATCAAGGTTGACACCATGTTGCGCAAAGGTATGAGCTAGGAGATGATAGTCGAATTTCACATTATGCGCGACAAAAACACAGTTTTTCAAGATAGCTGCAACGTCTGAAAGGACATCAGAAAAATCAGGCGCGGCCTGAACTTGTGCCGTTGAGATGCCTGTTAACATGGAGATATGGTAATCCAACGTTTCATGTGGATTGACGTCAGTTTGATAGGTTTGTATGATTTTGCCGTTTTCGACCACGACAATACCAATTTGGATAATTTTACTCGTGTGGCTAGCACTTGTTGCCTCTAAATCCACTACTGCGTATTTGGTCATAATTTTCGTTTTCTATCTATAAATAAGTTAAATCCATTATAACATATATTGTTTTTTGATATAATGAAGGAAACAAGCAACAACAAGAAAAATCACTTGCTACCGCTTTATTCTAACGTGATACATCTCAAAGGAGTTTTTATGAACATTAAAATGATCACCAATCCTATCGCCTATGAAAATACTTACTTTCTATCCAACGATGAGGCAACACTCGTCATCGATCCAGGTAACGACACGGACACGATTCTCAGCCTTATCGGAGACCTCGGCAAACCCGTCGCAGCCATTCTTTTGACTCACACCCACTACGATCATATCATGAGTGTTGAGGCAGTTCGCGAGGCAACTGGCGCGCCTGTCTATGTCAGTCCACTTGAGGCAGAATGGCTCTATACACCAACACTTAACCTCTCAGGTTTACCACGTCATGAACATGATTTACCCAATGTCGTGGTCAATGTTGCAGAACATACATTTTCAGAAAACACAGATTATCACATTGGTGGCTTTGATTTCACTGTCCTTGCCACACCGGGTCACTCTCAAGGTGGCGTTTCTTTCGTTTTTGAACAGGAAGCCATTGTCTTTACGGGAGATGCTCTTTTCTCAGGTACCATTGGTAGAACTGACTTGAACACAGGCAATATAGAAATACTGAAGCACTCTATTCGTACGCAACTCTTTACACTACCTGATAATTACCGTGTCTTTCCCGGACATGGCCCACAAACTAGGATTGGTGCAGAAAAACTGCATAATCCATTTTTCTTAGATTAAGCCACTAAACAGTAGACAATGACTGCTGTTTTTTTTATTTCCTAACTTTTCTTTCATCATTCTAAACACTACTTATCAACAAACCGACAATTAAATTTTTTACATGTTATACTGAGCATAGCACCCTTACTAGAAACCATCAGTAGGTGTCCCTCGAATGGAGACTCATGGTCACAAAACAAACCATCGGCTTTTTAAAAAGCCACAAGCCGAATGAACATCGCATTGCACTACTCCCACAAGATTTGACACACACTACCCATCCAGAAATGATTTACTTGGAAACAGGTTATGGACACGGTTTAGGTATTTGTGATACGAGTTATTCAGACTTAGGCGCACAAGTCGTCCCACGTCAAATCGTTCTTGAACAGAGCATCATTTGTGAACCTAAGATTGGCGAATCCGATATTTTAAGTCAGCTTCAACCACATCAGACTGTCTTTGGCTGGATTCATGCTAAGCAAAGCCTGCCCATCACCAAGGTACTTCTCGCCACTGGTGTACGCGTCATCGCTTGGGAAGAGATGTATGACAATCATCAACATACCTTTTGGCGTAATAATGAACTAGCTGGTGAAGCTGCCGTCCTTCACGCTTTTCTTTTGACCGGTCAGATGCCTTACGATACAAAAGTTGCCCTAATTGGCAGAGGAAGTGTCGCTTTTGGAGCGACACGTGTCCTACAAGGTCTTGGCGCCGATGTTACCGTCATTCGGCGTAATCAGGAAAGCTTACTCAGACAGACCCTCGGGAACTTCGATGTCGTTGTGAACGCATCGCTCTGGAATGTGAATCGTGAAGACCATCTAATTACAACAGAGGATTTAGCTTTGATGCAACCTGGTAGTCTAATCATTGATATTTCCGCTGATGCCGGTGGTGGGATTGAAAGTTCACATATCACGACCATGTCTTCACCCACTTATGAGATTAATCGAGTCACACACTATGTTGTCGACCATACGCCAAGTATATTATATCAAACGGCTTCAAAAAGTATTTCCCAAGCCATCTCACCGTTTTTAAATGACTTAATCAGCAATCGAGAAAATAACGTTTTAACTCAAGCAACAATTATTGATAAAGGTAAAATATTAGACTTGGATATTTTAGATTTTCAAGCCTTATAGCATCATATAAAAAAGCAGGAACTGACATTTCGTTGTCAGTTTCTGCTTTTATGTTTAATCGTTTGATGCGACTACTTTTGAGTAGTTGGCAACATCAGCTGTGATGGCTGCGACAAAGTCAGTCAAGCTAAATTCAGCTGTTTCTTTGCTACCATAGCGACGAACATTGACAGATTTGTCGGCTTGTTCTTTATCACCCACGATAATTTGGTATGGAATTTTATTAGTTTGAGACTGGCGAATCTTGTATTGCATTTTTTCATTGCGCTCGTCCACATGGACACGGATACCGACATCTTTAAGGCTATCCGCAACTTTCCAAGCGTAGTCAACGTGTGCATCGTTAGATACAGGAATCACGGTTACTTGTGTTGGGGCAAGCCATGTTGGGAAAGCACCTTTATAAACTTCAGTTAGGTAGGCGACGAAACGCTCCATGGTTGAGACGATACCACGGTGAACCATGACTGGACGGTGACCTTCACCATCAGCACCAACATATTCAAGTTCAAAGCGTTCTGGCAATAGGAAATCCAATTGAATTGTTGACAGGGTTTCTTCGTTACCAAGTGCTGTCTTAACTTGCACGTCGAGTTTCGGTCCGTAGAAAGCTGCTTCGCCTTCTGCCTCAAAGTAATCCAACTCAAGCTCGTCCATGGCAGCTTTCAGCATGGTTTGGGCATTTTCCCACATCTCATCATTATCGAAATATTTATGTGTATCTGCAGGGTCACGGTAAGATAGACGGAAACGATAGTCTGTGACATTGAAATCTTCATAAACATCAGTCATGAGTTGCAATGTCCGTTTGAATTCATCTTTGATTTGGTCAGGGCGAACGAAAACGTGGCCATCATTAAGGGTCATCTCACGCACACGTTGCAAACCAGAAAGCGCGCCAGATTTCTCATAGCGGTGCATCATGCCAAGCTCGGCAATCCGAATCGGCAATTCACGATAAGAATGCACGTCATTTTTATAGACTTCGATATGGTGTGGACAGTTCATCGGACGCAAGACTAATTGTTCACCTTCACCCATGTCCATTGGTGGGAACATATCTTCATGATAATGATCCCAGTGACCAGATGTTTTATAGAAATCAACACTCGCCATAATTGGTGTATAGACGTGTTGATAGCCACGCGCGATTTCTTTATCGACGATATAACGTTCAATCGTCCGACGAATGGTCGCACCATTTGGCAACCAGAATGGCAGCCCAGAGCCGACTTCAGGATTGACCATAAAGAGATCCAATTCCTTACCAAGTTTGCGATGGTCACGCTCCTTAGCTTCTTCACGCATTTTCAAGTAGGCTTTAAGGTCTTTTTTATCGAACCAAGCTGTCCCATAGACACGCTGCATCATAGCGTTGTCGCTGTTACCACGCCAATAAGCTCCCGCAACGTTCAAGAGGTGGAAAATTTGAATCCGACCTGTTGTTGGAACGTGTGGTCCCCGGCAAAGATCGGTGTACTCGCCTTGACTGTAAATGGTTAAGCCACCTTCATCTTCGTTATGTTCTTCAATCAACTCAAGTTTATAAGGATCAGCTGCAAAAATTTCTTGTGCCTCAGCCTTTGTTACTTCACGACGAATAGACGGCAGATTTTCTTTGACGATTTTCATCATTTCAGCCTCGATACGTGGGAGGTCTTCATTAGAGATTTGACCTTCAGCGTTGTCTGTATCGTAGTAGAAACCATCTTGGATTGAGGGACCAACGCCTAACTTGATGTCAGGAAAAAGACGACGTGCTGCTTGCGCAAACAAGTGAGCTGCTGAGTGACGAAGTAAAGGTAAGGCATCTTCGTGGTCAGGTGTCACAATTTCAATTGTCCCATCTTCAGTGATCGCACGGTTTGTGTCAATCAATTTGCCATTAAATTTACCCGCAAGTGCTTTTTTAGCTAGTGATTTACTGATAGATTCAGCAATTTCAAAAGTTGTGACGCCACTATCAAAAGACTTGACAGCGCCGTCTGGGAATGTGATTTGTATCATTTACTAATCTCCTTAATTAAGATGTTGAGGCGACTACTCTGGTGTGTAGGATTTTTTACCGCGACGACTAATCGCAGAAGTGAAGTAGGAAAAAGACGTCAAGACACGACAGTGTCTTCATACTTTTTTCTATTTTCCTAACACCAAGGAGCCGAAGCTCAGTTGATCAAAAATATAAAAACGTCCTGCGTTCAATTATGAACACAGGACGTTAACACGTGGTACCACCTGACTTTATTTCCACCTCAAAAAGATGAAAAACTCTCAAGCCGTAACGTGGCAATGCGTGAATTTTTTTCAAAATCAGGTTCAGGGTACCTCTAAAAACTGCTTTTACGGCTACGGTTATTCGCCGCATAAAGTGCTTTGATGACTTTTAAGCTAAATTTTTTAGCGCTAGGCATTGCGACAAGGCTTGTGGCTGCAAGGCGCGAAGCAATAACGACGCGATAGGAAAATTTAGTCAAAAGAGGCAAATCAAAGTTTTTAGAGGCGCCCTGAATGATAAAGTAGTATTAATATCTTGATTTCACAATGCTCTCACCATCCACTGCTCGCTAGTCAATGCCCCCACTCATATCTTGAGTAAGAACATCTCAAATCATTCGATACTAACTCGTCTTTACTGTCTCATTATAAAACTTTATTGATGCTTTGTCAAAAACAAATCGTCATAAAAACTATGCTATCATGCCAAAGTGATAATGTCTTAAATCAAGCAAAAACGCAACTGTTTTTTCCTTTCTAAAACATACCTATGATCAACTTGATATTTAAAATCGTCAAGACAATCGTCGCCAGCCAGCCCAAACCAGCAATGATTCTTTTATTTTTAAACCGTTTGCCCATGATTTGTTCACTAGAGGTAAAATAAACCAGTGGAATCATTGAAACAGGTAAGGCAATGGACAAGAAAACTTGTGAGCGAATCATCAAGATATCAAGACCACCTTCACGACCGTGATAGTAAATCGCTGCAATCAAAACTGGAATAACTGATAAACCACGAGTGATTAAGCGACGTGCCCATGTTGGCACTTTTAAATTAATGAAACCTTCCATGACAATTTGGCCAGAAAGCGTCCCTGTTATCGTTGAATTTTGTCCCGATGATAATAAAGCAACTGCAAATAAGGTGGACAATACAGGACTCGCTACAGCGCCCGCTAATTTGTTATCTTGCAAGGCATTATAGAGTGAGGTAAAAGTGCCTAAACCTTCACCACGACCGAAAAACATGGCAGCACCCAAGACGAGTAATAAGGTATTAATAATAAAAGCAACAGTTAATTGAATGTTAGAGTCCCAAGTTGAAAAACGAACGGCACGTGCCACATCATCTTCATCTTTACGGTCATAGCTTCGAGTTTGGGCAATGGATGAATGCAAATACAGATTATGCGGCATAACGGTTGCCCCCACAATCCCTAGAGCCATCGTCAACTGACCACGATTAAAGATTTCCTTTTGGGGGACAAAGCCTTTGAGCATGTCCGCAAGGACGGGATTAGAAATGGCGACTTCATAAACAAAGACGACCATAATCACGAGAATAAGGGTAATGACGATAGCTTCTATCTTGCGAAAGCCGAGTTTCATCAAAAAGAGTAAAAGTAGGACGTCAAAGACTGTCAAGATGACACCCCAAATGATAGGCAGACCAAATAATAAGTTCAGGGCAATGGCGCCACCGATAACTTCTGCAATGTCTGTTGCCATAATGGCGAGCTCTGTAATCATCCAAAGGATGAACCCTACTCTTCTGCTAGTGTGTTTTCGAGTGGCTTGTGCTAAATCCAGCCCCGTGACGATGCCGAGTTTAGATGCCATATATTGTAAGAGCATGGCAATTAAACTTGATACGAAAACGACAGATAAAAGCAGATAACCGTACTGAGCGCCACCACCAATTGATGTAATCCAGTTACCCGGGTCCATATAACCTACTGCGACCAGAGCCCCCGGTCCTGAAAAGGCGACAATATTTTTCCAAAAACTAGTATTTTTAGGGATTGGTACAGTATTATTAACCTCCGCCAAACTTGGACCATTGACGTACTCGACGAATTTTTTATTTTCTTTCATGACAACTCCTATTTAAGATATCCCGACAGCTGTTTTGCCTGAACTCAGTTTAATTCCTGTTAATGTTAGTGTGCTTTAAGATAGACATTTTAATGACTATAGTATTTTAACTGCCAACCATTTTTTTGAAAATTTGGAATGACAAATCTAGCATCATCATCTGTCCTCACAATGACTGACCCATCACTCAAAACACTTGATAATGTCATAAATTTAGGTTGAACTAGATTCAAACAAACTAAAAAGTCCTTTACTTCTTGTGAGAGCGATGCAACTTCATATCGTTGCCCAACTTCTGCATGATTTAAATCATGCGTGATAATTTCACCCTCCCAAAAACGTTCTGCAGGAATTTCTGAGCCATGTGGATCAGTTTTAGGGAAATGCATGAGCGTATACAAACGTTCTACTAATCTTTTAGAAGAGGAATGCTCTAAATTCTCCGCTTCTTCGTGGACTTCATCAATCTGATAACCAGCCTGTTCAACTAAAAAAGTCTCCCAAACACGATGTGATTTGATGATAAACCTAGCTTCTTGATAACCTTCGGGTTTTAAGAGTACCCCGTAATATTTTTTATGCTCGACTAAATCTTTTTTAGCCAAACGCTTAATCATCTCAGTTGCACTAGGTGCAGAGACTTTTAGATAATTGGCAACATCTGTAATACCAACCATCTTATCCGTTTTTTCTTCAAGCTGGTAAATAGCTTTTAGATAATCTTGTTCAGTTTTTGAAAATTCTTCCATATTGTACTTTCTAAATGTTTATAGTTGATAGTTTAGCACTACCTAAAATATTTGTCAAGGATTTCAAGGCTTAATTTAGCAGAATATTCACATATAAACTGGTAAAGCACAATAGATTGATACAATTTTTTTTCTGTATTTTAAACTAATAGATAAAATTCCCCTTCTAAATTTTAGCACTACCTAATTTTCATGAACAGCAATATTTTTAGCCGACACTAAAAAAGCCTGACCTGTCGTCAGACTTTTTGATTTTTATAATAATCGCTTTACTCAAACCAGCTATCAACGGTTTTAGCATTAGCTTTAATCCATTTATCAGCCGCTTCATCTGGGTCCATACCTGATTGAATATCAAGCATGACACTTTCCATATCATCTGTTTTCCATTTAAAATTTTTCAAAACTTTATAAATTTCAGGATGTTCAGATTTTAAATGCTTCCGAGCGAGTGTTTTTATGGCTTCATTACCTCCCATTGAAACTTTTGAATCTTCCAGATAATGTAGTTTATATTTACTAAACATCCAGTGTGGTGACCAACCAGTGATGACAATATCTTCTTTATTTTTATAAGCTTTTTCAAGTGCTGAAACCATGGCGCCACTGGATGAAGCTTGTAAACTCCAACCTGAAAGGTTTGGATATGCCTTGATTGTATTTTCAGTAGAAGCCATAATACCTGCACCTGGTTCTATCCCAGTAATAACTTGTTTAGCTTGAGTTGTCAAATCTGAAATAGATTTAGCTGACATATAGTCTGGTACTACAAGTCCTGTTTTTACACCATTTAAGTTCGTCCCAACGACTGTTAAGTCGTCTTTATATTTCTTAAGAAGAGGTCCATGTGTATTAGGTAACCAGGCTGATAAAGTGGCATCAACTTGACCATTAGCGACAGATTGCCAAAGGACAGCATTATCAAGTGGCGTTAGGCTAACATCATAGCCATGTTCTTTGAGTGCTTGCGCTAGTACATTTGTACTGGCAACTTCCGAATCCCACTCAACATAACCAAGGCTAATTTTTTCATGACTTTGACTAGTTGACGCAAATGAATTCACGACACCACCACCGACCATCACTAATAATGTTGCAATAACAAGCCAACGACGTTTGCGATTTTGTGGCAATTTTTGACCGGGTTTCGTGTTCAATTTTTGCGCAAAACGGTCCATAATAATGGCTAGAATAACCAAAGCAAGACCATTGACAAAACCAGCACCTATATCAGCATGTTGAACTGCAGATAAGACACCACGACCAAGTCCTGGTGCACCAATCATACTTGCGGTAACAACCATTGATAGAGCCAACATAATTGTTTGGTTGGCACCTGCTAAAATAGTATTTTTAGCATTTGGTAATTCAAGTTTTAATAATTTTTGCCAAGAGGTTGCCCCGAATGAATCTGCAGCCTCGACCAGATCAACTGGTACTTGACGAATCCCAAGATTAGTCATACGAACTACTGGTGGCAAAGCAAAAATAATAGAAGCAAAGACACCCGGTACAACACCAATACCAAAGAAGGCAACGGCAGGAATCAAGTAAACAAAACCAGGCATGGTTTGCATAAAGTCCAGAATTGGTTGTACAATGGCTTGTGTGCGATCAGATTTTGCCATACCAATCCCAAGTGGTACACCAATAATCAAAGAAATCAGGGCTGACATAATAACCAAAGTCATGGTACTCATCAAATCTGACCAGAGTTCTTGATTAGCGATTAGCAGCAAACCTGCTAAAGCAAAAATCGGAAAACCCCATTTTTTAGGTGATGTGACGACAGCAATTAAAAAGATACCTGCAATCATTAAAAACATCGGAATAGCAATTAATCCGTCAGTCATGGCTGACATAAGTGTGTTACCGCCATTTTGGATGACATTGAAGAATCCTGACAGATGTTGCGTCAACCAGTCTACGCCATTCGTCACCCATTTTTCCACAGGTAGTTGACTTACGAGTAAATTATGCATCTTACGCTTCCTCCTTTTCAATCACTTCAGTTACCATAGTCCCTGTTTCGTTAGATTCAATTTCGCTAGATTCTGTTTCGACAACAGCCTCATCTTCAGATTCCGTATCCGCTAAAGCCTCAAGCACGAGCCCTCTAATAATGACACCGCGCAAACGCCCCTCTTCAACAACAGCTACTGGTGTCGTCGCATCGTAGATAATTGGTAGAATGTCTGAGATTAAAGTGTCCGGCGTAATAGCTGGCATGTCTACAATGACATCCAATAAAGGTAATCGTTCTTTACGTGCACGAACTGCTGCATCTGCTGATAGATAACCTCTGAAAGTTCGATGTCTACCCACTGCAATAAGACCAGAGACTTCCTCCTCTTGCATTCTACGAAGTGCAACAGTTGGGCCATCCACTGCGACATTGGTCGTCAAGGCCGGAATCATGATATTCTCTGCGACAAGGACTTTAGAGCGGTCAACACCTTCTGTAAAGGTTCTGACGTAGTCGTTTTCAGGGTTGGTTAGGATTTCTTCACCTGTACCCACTTGCATGAGCTTACCATCTTTCATAATGGCGATGCGGTCACCGATTCGTAAAGCTTCATCTAAGTCATGTGTAATGAACACAATCGTTTTCTGAACGTTGGCTTGTAAATCTAAGAGTTCATCTTGCATTTCTCGACGAACAAGTGGATCTAGTGCTGAGAAAGCCTCATCCATGAGCAAAATATCTGGATTATTGGTTAAGGCACGTGCCAAGCCGACACGTTGCTGCATCCCACCTGATAATTGAGCTGGATACTGATCTTTAAAGGCTAATAACTTAGCATTATCAAGGGCTTTTTCTGCACGTTTTTGACGTTCTTCTTTTGGAACGCCTTGAATTTCAAGACCAAACTCTGTGTTCTCCAAGATTGTCCGATGTGGCAACAAGGCAAAGTTTTGGAAAACCATAGACATCTTACGACGCCTAATATCTAGCAACTCTTTTTTATTCAGTTTCGTGATATCTTGACCATCAATGATGAGCTGTCCCGCTATTGGCTCAGACAAGCGATTCAATAGTCGAATCAAGGTTGATTTACCTGACCCTGATAGCCCCATAATGACGAAGATTTCACCTTCATTAATAGATAAATTAATGTCATAGACACCGACAGTACTACCTGTCTTTTTAAGAATTTCGTCTTTACCGACATTTTGTTTGACTAACTCCAATGCTGCCTTACGGCGCTTTCCGAATATTTTAGTCAATTGTTTTATTTCAACTTTTGGCATAAATTCCCCCTTTTTATTTTGTTTTTGTGATAAAATTATGCTATAAGTGACAACCCTTTATAAAAAACAAGTTGTCTCAAAGTGACATCTTTAATGTTACACACAAATTGTCACTTTGTCAACCATTTTTACTTTTAATGGATTTTTAAGTACTTCCTCAAATAGAAAGACCCGAGATATGAAAACAATTCGAGAACCTCGTTACCGTCAAATTGCTTATGCTATTGCTGAAAAAATCGCTGATGGTGACTATCCAATTGGATCTAAGTTACACGCTAGATCAACACTTTCTGCACAATTTGGTGTCTCATCCGAGACAGCACGTAAAGCCATCAGCATTTTAAGCGACCTTGATATTGTCCAAGCTGTTCATGGCTCTGGTGTCAAAATTTTATCTCAAGAAAAGGCTAAAAATTTCTTAAACCAGGCAGAAGAAACTTCTACAATTCAAACCTTACATGCTCAAATCGATAATATCATGACTGTTCAGAAAACGGCGATTGAGAATCTATCAGAATCACTCGCCACTTTATTTGAACAGACAGCACGCATTCAGAAGAAAAATCCGTTGGCACCACATGAACTCCTACTTTCTGAAACGTGTGACTGTATTGGTCAATCGATTTCGCAGCTCAATTTTTGGCAAACAACAGGGGCCACTATCGTTGCTATTCTACACAACGATGAATTGGTCTTATCACCTGGCCCCTATGCGATTTTAGAAAAAAATGATACGATTTATTTTGTCGGAAATGAAACAATTTTTCAGAATGTAAAAACTTTCTTTTATCCTCCTTTGGATTAAAGATTTACCTAATAAAAAAGAGGTTGAGACACCCCCTCCCAATAGGCTATGAATAATTTCTACTGTAGATGGAAACCATCCATAGCCTCTTCTATGTCATTTTTCTAAAAATTGTAAAACAACATTATGATTATGATGTAAGAAATTCGGATTCATTCAGCAAATAATACCAAAAATAAAAAAGTAAACCAGCAGGTCTACTTTTTTATTTTTGATGACTGAGAACTTTTGTCCTAGTCTCTTTTATTTTGGATTAAGTATTAATCTAGATTTATCTTAAGCTCCAAATACTTTAAAACGATCTTCATCAGCCATAAATGCTTTAGGGCCAGCTTCTGATTCAGGAGAGCCAACAACAAGTTGACCACGAAGGTTCCATGATGCTGGAATACTATAAGTTTTAGCAACAGTTGCATTAATCACTGGATTGTAATGTTGCAAGTTAGCACCAAGGCCAAGCTCGCTCAAAGCAACCCAAGCATTAACCGACGCAATCCCTGTTGATTGTTCAGACCAAACTGGGAAATTATCGGCATAAAGTGGGAATTGTTCTTGCAAGCTTTTCACCACATCAGTATCTTCAAAGAAGAGAGCTGTCAAACCTGCAGCCGCAAAGCTATCCAATTTCGCTTTAGTGCCTTCCCAAGCGGATTCTGGCACACCTTGCCGATCCATTTCAGCTTTAAGGTCAGTGGCAACAATTTCTTGCCAAAGTTTATGATGCTCGGCACCAGCTAAAATCAAAACACGTGATGTTTGACTGTTAAAAGCTGATGGTGACAATTTAACCGCTTCTTTGATTGTTGCTGTTGCTTTTTCAACATCAACAGCTTTACCTAAAGCGTAGATAGAACGACGATTTGCTAATGATTCTAAGAATGACATAATTTTTCTCCTAATTTGAACTTCAAGCTAACTTCCCAGAAAAATAGATGATTTACAGAACCTACGTAAGCGCAGGAACTTTCAAATCCCTAGTTTTCTACGGAAGTTTGCGGCTGCGGTTACTCGCCACAGAAAGTGCATGTGCGACTACGTCGCACCGCTCTCAGTATCATCCGTTAAAATAAATTTAATTTTTTAGGAGACGTCTTCTATGTGGGTTCGCGATTCATTTGAAATCTCAAACACTTTAATACCCTCGCCTCACGTTTACAAATGTAATTTTACCATATTAATTTACATTTGTAAACATTTTAGCTCGAAAAATTTTCCTAACTCTCGACACATATCATGAGTCACAAAAGAATAAAAAAAAAAGAATTAGCTACCTAACCCTTTAAATTGACAAATTTTATGCGGCGCCCCCCCTGAAGTCTTAGCATATGGCAGGCGATTTTCAAAAGTCTCTACTGGATGCCACTCTTCTAAAAGCGCCAAACCATGATACTGTTGTAAATCCTCTGCACATTCTGCGCACCACCGTTTCTCAGACTTTACCCAAAAAGCCGACAAAAAATCTTCCTGACTTTTAAACTCTGGATAATCATGTGCTAAGCGTTGCCACTCCTGCTTATAAGCTTTTAGAGCATCATAAAAATTATCAAACTCATATTTGGCGATAATGTCATCTCGCCAATTCTCAAAAAACCACCATGGCTCGTTATCACCACGCATTTCAACTACTCTGTACATATCCCAACCTCTTATATGTCCTCTATTTTACAGAAAACATTAAGATTTTTCATCAAATTTGCTCAGAGATTTTCTCAAGGCAATAATCTGCTAAAAAAGCAACCCTATCATGCTTATGAGTCAAATGGTTGAAACCAAAAACAGCCTCGAAACCAGTTGAAATTCGGTATGTGACAACATCCGTGTTTTTGGCTGTCGTTTTACTATGTGCATTGCGCCCTCTCTTGAAATAGACTAGCTCTTCCTCTGTCAAAATATCATCTTTTTCCATTTCAGAAATCAAAAAGGCTTGCGCTTTGGCACTGACGAACTTCACCGCAGTTTTTTGTAATTCACCGGGTTTCGTTATCCCCTGTGATAGCAAATAGTCCCGTACAAATATTTCATAGACAGCATCACCAGCATAAGCTAAGGCAATACCATTTAATAAATCAGCTCGAAATTCAGTCACGTGTCCACCTCACACCATCTGGTGTATCTAATAAAGCAATCCCTTGCGCTTTTAAATCATCACGGATTTTATCTGACAGGGCAAAATCACGATTTTCTCTCGCAATTTGTCGCTCAGCAATCAATTGTTCAATCTCAGCATCTAACATCTCTTCTGATTCAAATTGAATGCCGATAATAGACAGAATCTCTTCAAATAAAGTCTGTGCTTCCATAGAAAAATTACCTTGATTGATATATTTAATCAAGTCATAAAAAACAGTTAATCCATTTGAGATATTGAAGTCATTGTCCATTTCTTTGATGAAATCCTGACGTAAACCATCAATTTCCTGGTCTGGAATTTGTGCCACCACCGGGTTTTTCGCAATTTCAAATGTTAATTTATCATAGGCATTTTTGATTTTTTTGAGATTATTTTCAGCGTCTTTAATCGTATCATCACTGAAAGCAAGTGGTTTACGATAATGTTGTGAGACTAAGAAAAAACGTAAAATTTGTCCATCAACAGCTTGCAACATATCATGAACAGTTTTAAAATTTCCCAGAGATTTAGACATTTTTTCACCGTCTGCTGCTGTTACAAAACCATTATGGAGCCAATATTTAGCAAAGGTGTGACCCGTTTTTGCCTCAGACTGGGCGATTTCATTGGTGTGATGCGGGAATTCTAAATCCGCACCACCACCATGAATATCAATCGTGTCCCCTAATATACTCGTCGCCATAACAGAACATTCAATATGCCACCCTGGTCGACCAGCACCCCATGGACTTTCCCATGAGGGCTCATCTGCCTTACTTGACTTCCAGAGAGCAAAATCAAGTGGGTCTTCTTTATTAAGCTCAACTGTATCCGTCCGACCAGAAGCACCAGCTTCTAATTCATCCAAATTTTTATTAGCCAAACGCCCATAATCTGCAACTTTTTTAACACGGAAAAAAACATCGCCGTCCGAAACATAGGCAAAGTTTTTTGCAACCAAGACTTCAATAAAAGTAATGATTTCTGGCATGAATTCAAGTACGCGTGGATTTCTTGTTGCTGATTTCACCCCAAGTGCTTGTGTATCTGCAAAGAAAGCCTTAATATATGTCTCAACCAAAGTTTCAATTGACACGTTAGCAGTCTTAGCTGCCTGAATGATTTTATCATCCACATCTGTAAAATTGGACACAAAAGTTACCACATATCCGCGATACTCTAAATATTTACGAATCGTATCAAAAGCTACAACCGACCGCGCATTTCCGATATGAATGTAGTTATAAACGGTCGGGCCACAAACATACATTTTAACCTCACCTGAAACAAGTGGGACAAAATCCTCCTTTTCCCTGGTTAAGGTGTTATAAAGTTTAATCATTTCATTCTCCTTGCGTTCAATACCCTCTGCAAAAGCAGGGTATCTATCATCTGACGACTTCAACAGCAGATGATTTACTAGATGCCACCCATATGATCATAAAAACTCACATGGCGCTCACGTTCAAGCTTAGCACGATCACGCTCGGGTGTCGCAGGTCCGTGAACACGAACAATCTTAGCAGGTACACCTACAACCGTCACAGCTGTGGGCACATCTTTTGTCACAACAGCACTGGCACCGACTCTAGCATTCTCACCAATCTCAATCGGTCCTAGTAATTGGGCATGAGCTGAAATCAAGGCACCACGTCTGACGCTTGGATGACGTTTGCCTGTATCTTTTCCTGTCCCTCCCAATGTCACACCGTGATATAATTTAGCACCAGTTTCGACAATAGCTGTTTCCCCAATGACAAGGCCAGAACCATGATCGATGAATACACCATTTTCTATCACAGCACCTGGATGTATTTCGATCTGTGTTAAAAAACGCCAAAATTGTGAATGCATACGCCCCAGTAATTTAAAATGATGCCGCCACAAAAAATGCGAAACTTTGTGTGCCGCAAGCGCTTTAAGTCCTGGAGATGTCAAAAGTATCTCAAAATTATAGCGTGCGGCAGGATCATTTTCTTTCACAGCCTTAAACGCCTCTTGCCAAAAACCCATTGTGTTCTAAACCTCCTGTTCTCTTGTCAAAAAGTCAAGACAGCCATCAACCTCTGCTAATCATCAGTCTCATTTGAAATATTTAACACATCCCAGAGCATGACGGATTTTTCATAGTCAACTGCATCAAAAGGGTCAACCGCCACACCTAAAACATCTTCTAAATCATTGACGCCCGTGCTTGGATGTTGTATGTCCCTTAGCTGCCAAATTAACACTAAACCATCATGCTCTTGAAAAGGAATGCCAAAATCAGCATGGTTATACCATTTGGCAAAACTTAGAATATTGCTAAATACTGGTACAAAACTATCACCATTTGGCTTAGAGAGTGTCGCAAAAATTCGAGCAGTCTCACCATCCGCTGTCGTTCTTACAAAAGCTGGCATCAAATAGTAGCGCTCGATTTGTGATTTTCCCTCACTAGCAGAGCCTAAGAGTTTATTTAAGACATCCGTATAATAGTTAAGAAAAGCAACCAAGTCACTACGTCCTAACATAATTGCATTACTAGCATCTTGTCCGGTAGGTTGTAAATTAAAAGCAATCGCGTCAAATTCTTGTGACAATAAGTGATCAACAACTGTCATGAAAGGTTGATTGACAAAAGTTAGAGGTTCTGTCACACGTTTTTTAAAGTCTGTTAAAGCATCCGCTGATGTAAAAACAGGGATGACATTTTTATCTTCAATCGGCAGGACGAATGGTTCTGCAATGCCAACAACAGCATAAGCATGTAGGGCGTGAACAAAGCCAATATCTGTCACAAAGTTTCCTGAATCCGCAATAAAACTACGGAGGCGCTCATCAAGTTCTGGGCTAAATTGGTAGTCAGTCATTTTTTCTCATTTCTGGATATCTTGTCTGTTTCTATCTGTCACATATCATGTTTGTTCAATTTATTAGTCTTTTCTTTTCAACATCTGACAAGTATCATTTTGATATTATTAGTCCTATTTTACCATAAAATTGCTTTATTTTTGATATCTAGTCACTAAATTAGCAGGAACAAAAAAACGCCATCTTGGCGTTTTAAATTGGAAACTGTGATTATCCAATATTATTCAGCTGCTTTAACCGCTGTTTGACCAGTTACGTCATATTTAGCAGTTGCATCTAACTTATTATAAGTATCAAGTTGTTCTTGTGTTGCAAAGTAAAGATTACCATCAATCTTTGCTGTTACTTGTTTACCATCTACATCTTTACCATTTTGTGCAGCAAAACCAATCGCAGATTTAGTCACATAGACATCACCTTTGATTCCACCGTTAGAAATGACTGTAAATGGTGAATTAACGATAACTTTCTTAACAGTTAAAGTAAATGTTTTTGTGACTTGATGTTTGTCATTTTGTGCATAGAGACCAACCTTGCGGGCAATTTTTCCCTTAGAACCAAGGAAAGTACCGTCAATTGTTAACGTTTTATCAGCAGCATCGATATCAGCAGTTGCTGCACCAAGCCATGCACCATTTTTGCCAAGTGTATCCGCTAAGTCGTCAAATTTTTCAGTGCCTTTTGTTGCGCCTGTTTTAACGTCAGAAACTTTATCGTAGCTGATAGCACCACCTTTAGCCGCAACAGAAATCGCACCTGGTTTCACTGTTGTGACATCAGACGCCTCAACCTTAACCTCACCTGTTACAGTCCCTTTATCTGCAGCATCAAGTGCTTCATAAGCAGTTTTTAGGTCTTCAGAGGCGAAAATCAAATTACCATCAATTTTGCCAGTACCCTTAAATTTAAGACCTGATGCGTTCACATAAACATCACCTTTAACTGTACCTTGTGCAATGGCAAAATCTGGTGATTTTACAACTAATTTTTTAACAGTTAAAGTGTAAGTTGCTTCTGGTTTATGGTCAGCACCTGATTTGTAAAGGGCAAGTTCACGGTTAACTTGACCGTCTCCTGCAAATAAACCTTCAACAGTCAAAACTTTGTCAGATGCCTCTACATCTTTTGTCACTGCATTCAACCAAGCACCATTAGATGCAAAACCTTTTGACAAAGTATCAAAGCTATCTGTTCCTTGTGTTGCGCCAGTGAAAGCTTCAGCAGTCTTAGCTGAATCAGTTGTTTTATCATCAGTTTTTTTGTCACTTGAACCGCCACAAGCAGTCAAGAATGTCACTGATAACGCAGAAACTGCCAAAAGTGATATTAACTTTGTTTTTTTCATGAGATAGGCCTCCTTTTTTAGTTCACTGTACGAATGACGGTGAAACTCGCCCTAAATATAATTTTAGCATAGATAAACTTTCAGAAAAAACTTATCTTTTTTCTGAAATCGTTTACACATGTTATTTTAGCACTTCCTATTTTTAAAGTCAAGTCATATCCTAATTGCTCATAATCCCCCCTCATTCCTGATATTATAATCCTTTTTTCATCTGAAAATTCACGCAATATTAAGGTTTAGTTGCCATTTCTTTAGATGAACTTAGGTATTTTATCCATTGATTTTGACAACATTATCTCACAATAAGATAAGACTACTCTTTTCTTCTTTTTTTTGGTAAAATAGAGACAGTAAATTTATTTGTAGAAATGGACGAAAATGACTTACAAAGACAAGCATATCAAACTCTTCTCACTTAACTCAAACTTAGAATTGGCGCAAAAAATTTCTGAATGCGCGGGTATTCCCCTCAGCAAAATTGAATCTAAACAATTTTCTGACGGTGAAATTCAAATCAATATTGAAGAAAGTGTTCGTGGATACGACATCTTCATCGTGCAATCAACATCTTATCCTGTTAATACACATTTGTGGGAATTGCTCATCATGATTGATGCTTGTAAGCGCGCCAGTGCCAATACGGTCAATATCGTGATGCCTTATTATGGTTA
This sequence comes from Pseudolactococcus chungangensis CAU 28 = DSM 22330, assembly GCF_002441885.1. Lineage (GTDB taxonomy): Bacteria > Bacillota > Bacilli > Lactobacillales > Streptococcaceae > Pseudolactococcus > Pseudolactococcus chungangensis. Next base: position 95,183 of record NZ_JXJT01000008.1, read on the forward strand.
TGCACGCCAAGATAGAACAGCATCACCACGCGAACCCATTACAGCTAAACTCGTTGCCAATATGCTCACAACCGCGGGCGCTGACCGCATTTTAACCCTTGATTTACATGCTGTTCAAGTCCAAGGTTTCTTTGATATTGCAGCTGACAATCTCTACACTGTTCCCTTATTTGCTGAATATTATCAGTCGCAAGGTTTGGTTGGTGATGACGTTGTCGTTGTTGCACCTAAAAACTCAGGTATTAAGCGTGCGCGTTCACTGGCTGACCATCTGGAAAGTCCACTTGCAATCGTTGACTATATAGATGATGACCAAAAACGTGAAAATGGCTATATTATTGGTGATGTCAAAAACAAAAACGTCATTTTGATTGATGATATTTTGAACACAGGTAAAACCTTCTCTAGTGCTGCAGTCATTGCAAAAGATGCTGGTGCTATGGATGTCTATGCCGTTGCATCGCACGGCTTATTCACGCCAGGTGCCGCTAACCGCTTAAACGCTGCACCAATTTCAGAAGTACTTGTTACAGACTCCGTCAAAACTGAAACACCTAAGCCTGATGCAATTAAATACCTTAGTGCGGCACCTCTACTCGCACACGCCATCATCCGTATCCACGAAAACAAACCTGTCAGCCCGCTCTTTCAATACAATAAAACAACTGATTAACTGACATAGAAATGATAATCAAAGCTCAGGTACTTGACCAAATCACGGTTGAATACCTGAGCTTTGATGCAATAGGTAATAACATGATTTATCTTGATAATGCTGCAACCACACCTGTTCTACCTGAAGTTTCACAAGCAATGTTAAACACCCTCAACACAACATTTGGTAATCCATCAAGCATTCATAACTACGGGCGTTCTGCCGGTAAAGTGATCCGAGATTCCCGCAAAACAATTGCAGCTGTCCTAGACATCCCTGCTAGAAACATCATCTTCACTTCTGGTGGCTCCGAAGCCAATAACCAGGCTCTTGTCGGTTATGCTCTAGCCAATCGAGACAAAGGCAACCATATTGTCGTGACAGCAATAGAACATCACGCTGTACTTCACACCGTCCAATACTTGCAAGACCGTCACGGCTTTGATATCACTCTCGTTAAACCCAATCCCGACGGCAGCTATACCGCAGATTTAATCACAAATGCGCTAAGAGACGATACCATTATGGTCTCAACCATGTATGCCAACAACGAGACTGGACAAATCCTGCCAATCGCTGAAATTGCTAAGTGCCTAAAAACACATCAAACTGTCTATCACGTTGATGCCGTCCAAGTTATGGGAAAACTACCTATCCATCCCATCACACTTGGCATTGACTTTCTCTCTGCTTCGGCCCATAAATTCCATGGACCAAAAGGTGTCGGATTCCTCTACCATGGTGATTTAAAATTCGATACTCTCATTCATGGGGGTGAGCAAGAAAATGGCCGACGTGCAGGCACTGAAAGCATTCATAATATTGTCGGCATGGCAACAGCACTTGAGATTTCAGCTCAACATCTTGATACCAATTATGACAAAGTCTCAGCACTCAAGACACAACTCCTCTCTGAACTAGATGGACTTGATTACTATGTGAATGCCTTTGGTGAAACCATGCCACACGTCCTTAATCTTGGCTTTCCTGGATTCAATCAAGACCTTTTACTGATGAAGTTGGATTTGCAAGGCATTGCTATCTCGACAGGTTCCGCCTGTACCGCTGGTGTCATTGAACCCTCGCATGTTCTTGAAGCAGTCTATGGCAAAACATCTGCTAAACTTAAAGAATCTGTTAGGGTTTCTTTATCAGATTTAACAACCTCTGAAGATATTTCGGAATTTGTCCGAATCTTGAAATCAATCTTAGCACAAAAATAATCGTACACAATAGAAAGGAGATTTGATTGGTCTAGCAGTAAAACCAATCAAAAAACCAATCATGGCATTTGTCACTGAAAAACATTTGGATGATAGTCAATATACTTATAAACTCTCACCTAGCATCAAAAAATACACCCTCATGGATACAACATTTATTAAAAATAAACTTGGTAACTATGAACTCACTCGCATTTTAGAAAACGTCCCCAATTCAGGTGACGGTCCAATACTTAAAATCATTGTCAAATCTGATTTATCAGGTTTTAAACTTTCTGTCACTGATAAATCAGGACTGAAAAACATGAACATCTTCAAATCAGCTGACAACAAAATGATTCAAGAAAAATTCTATTTTCAAATGAATGCACTTGTTGACCGTGGTATCTTTGTGAAAGCATAATAAAAACAGCTCAAATGAGCTGTTTTTATTGATAAAATTTGCACCAAATTTCGACATAAACACATACGATATTTCAAATTTTAAAAAAGTGGCTCTATAATAAATCGTGTGGGAAATTCC
>NZ_JXJT01000080.1 GCF_002441885.1 Pseudolactococcus chungangensis CAU 28 = DSM 22330
CTTTAATCAATTCATTTTCGTCTTTTGGATTACGTTGTTTAGGCGCCTCTATGAATGTTGCATCAACAATCTGTCCTTTATGAGCGATCATCCCTTGTGATTCAAGTTTTTCTTGAAAGGCAGAAAAAAGCCAGTTTCCTCTATTAGATTTTGATAGCTGATTTCTAAAGTTCCAGATAGTCTTTGCGTCTGGTACCTTGTCATCAATCTTAAGGAATCTTCTAAACGAAATCCGGTCAATCATTTGATATTCCATTGCATCATCAGATAGATTGTATAAGCGTTGTAAAATTAGAATTTTCAACATTAAAACAAGGTCATAGGGCGGTCTACCACCATGAGATTTGTTTTTTAAATCATACTTAAAAATCCGGTTAAGAGTTGGGCGAAAA
>NZ_JXJT01000081.1 GCF_002441885.1 Pseudolactococcus chungangensis CAU 28 = DSM 22330
ATGTTGCGAATTTTGACAATCCTCTGGTTGAAGTGGATACAGCTTACAAGCGATTACATATCGTCGGCTCAGATGTATTTACTTTTGTTGTTGAAAACGCCTATCCTTATGATGCGAAAAATCCTACCTTTAGCAAGGAACAATGCGCCAAAGAAACCTTAGATATGGTTTATGGAGTGCTTGGTGTGAACATTGACAGCAATAACTTTTTACAGTTAGACAACGTGATGAATGGAAAATATCAATTCCCGATAGAAAGAGCGGATGTTGCGCAATATTTTGAGTTTACGAATAGTTTCGCAAAGTTAATTCAAAACAAATATCCTGAGGGTAAAAAGTTAGACGATGTCAAAGACCACCAAATGCGGTATTGGT
>NZ_JXJT01000082.1 GCF_002441885.1 Pseudolactococcus chungangensis CAU 28 = DSM 22330
GTATCTATAGCAATATGATTTTTGTAGCCATCACTATTAGTTATACGAAAAAGGAGAGATATGGCTACTTAGACAGAACTTTTTGAGGATAAAAATGTTCAAATTGTTGTCCGTTGCAAAGAAAGTTTCAAGAATGAAGTGAAGTTTTTGGCAAAAGAAAATGGACTTGTTTTATCTAATTACATCAAATATTTGTTAGCGCAGGAACTAAAGAAAGCAAAAAAATAAAAGGCTTGTGGTAGCCTTTTATTTGGGAGGTTTTTATGAAAAAATATTTTAGGGTAATTCTATTATAGTATGATTGCCTTAAATCAAAGTTAATTGCTTGTTGATATTATGATATAATATCACTTGTAGAAAAGTTAAGACGG
>NZ_JXJT01000083.1 GCF_002441885.1 Pseudolactococcus chungangensis CAU 28 = DSM 22330
GAAACCTTTCTCGCTTTTTTGTTCATTTCTTGCCTCGTGCAAGAAGTAAAGCGTTTCTTGCGTATTGGCGATTTCAAACCGAGAACTTGCATATAGCGAAGGACAGTCTTTGGGTTGACGCTTATATCATAAAGTCGCTTAAGTTGCATCCAGATATAGCGATAGCCCTTAAAAGAGGCATCAAAGAGAAGTTGAATCTTCTCTGCCAGCTGAGAATTCCAAGATTTTGTAAGGGGGCGGTTTTTCTTTATCCAGCTATAATAACCACTCCTTGAAATACCAAGATAATGACAAAGAGCAGTAATGGCATACTGTCCTGTTAAACTATCAACGACTTGA
>NZ_JXJT01000084.1 GCF_002441885.1 Pseudolactococcus chungangensis CAU 28 = DSM 22330
TCAGTTTGAAATTCAAGTTCATGAAACAGAAAAGGAACTGTCTCAATTAGACGATAAAATTTCACGTCTGAATAAAATTATTAGCGCCATTGATGGTCTTAATTCTGGTGATTTTAGAAAAATTGAAACTTCTGAAGCAATTTTATCAGACTTAAAAATTAATCGTTCAACTAAGAAAGGTGATCTAAATAAAACAATTGAGGAGGTGAAATTTGAAAGACAAGTGTTAAATGATCGATTTAATGAAATAGTTGAAAGTTATAAAGTGTACCAATCTGTTAAAGAAAATGTCAGAGATCGAGAAGTAGAAAAAAGTAACTACAAAAGTCTTTAATCA
>NZ_JXJT01000085.1 GCF_002441885.1 Pseudolactococcus chungangensis CAU 28 = DSM 22330
TTTTATTCTAACTTAATTTGACAAATCATATTAAATAAAAATAATACTATCTATTTTTTAAAAAAGCTGTGTATCAGTGATACACAGCCCCTTGCCTGACAAAAAAATATTACGAGTTTAAAATTTGTTGTTCTTGTTAAAGCCCGTTATTAAGGCTTTTTTTTGATATAAATTTATTACGAGATTTATTACGAGTTGCTTCATATCTGATGGGATCTGGTGGGGTCTATTTTTTTGAAAATCGCTTAATACCACGTTCCGTGGGGTCTGGTGGGACCTGGTGGGTAACAAAAAAACACTGATTGAATGCCGT
>NZ_JXJT01000086.1 GCF_002441885.1 Pseudolactococcus chungangensis CAU 28 = DSM 22330
TGGTTCTGTTGCAAAGTTTTAAATAAAGAATAAAATCCCTTACGGTATCTATGATTTAAGCTGGGATTCCCAATAATACCTTGATTTCAGTACAGACCGAAAACCCGAAGAGAGTGCCTTCTTTTCGGGTTTTCTTATATAATCCTCGGATGGCTTCCATGCCTTTAATCGTGGTAGAGGCAGTGCGTAAACTTCGATAGAATTTATTGCGTCTCTTTACTGGACGATGGTCTTGTTCAATCAAATTATTCAGGTATTTAATGGTACGATGTTCTGTCCCTTGATAAAAGCCGTATTCTTTTAGT
>NZ_JXJT01000009.1:0-20268 GCF_002441885.1 Pseudolactococcus chungangensis CAU 28 = DSM 22330
ATATAAGGATGTATAATCCGTCTACCGCCTTAATAAATACTAGAAAAGCCTATCACCATGGGCTTTTTTGTATACTTAATGAAAAATTGTTTATATTTTTGCTGTTGTTTAAAAAGGTGAGAGATCATTTTAAGCATATCCATTGCATTTAAAATGTGTTTATGATGAGAACTATACCACAGTCTATCTGTAACATTTCCAGTAAAAAGTGTAAAATATAAGTATGAAACGTTTAATCATATTATTAATTGTAGGAGTAAGTCTGATGGCAATACGAGTTAAAGCCGATACCTTAACATCAGGCTACATCAAAACCCATGATGGCGAGAAGATACATTATGTTCGAAAAGGAACAGGAACACCGCTGATTTTACTGCATGGTAATGGCCAGAGCGCCAGTTATTTCAAGCCGCAGATGGACTTGCCTTTTGACACGATTGCAATTGATTCTAGAAATCATGGCAAATCAAGCAGTTCACAGCAATTGAATTTTGAAATGATGGCGCAAGATGTCTTAGAAGTTATGAATCAGCTTAAAATACAGAAAGCTGATATTTTAGGCTTTTCTGATGGTGCTAATCTTGCCATGGTTTTCGCCAAAGATCATCCTGAGCGCGTTAATAAATTAATCTTAAATTCAGGAAATTTATCTCTGTCAGATATGCATTTTTTCTCTAGACTGACATCTATTTTGCAAAATATTTTCTTTAATACACCAGTCTCAGAATTGCTGATTAAAGATGTCGGTGTCACAACGGCTGATCTTAACAAGTTTGAAATGCCAGTTCTTGTGATTGCAGGTCAATATGATTTGATTAAGCTATCATCTTCTAGAAAAATTGCGGCAGCTTGTCACGGTCAATTCATAGAGATTCCAGATGCTTTTCATAAGGTATCTCAATCTCGTCCTAAAACATTTAATGCAGTTATCACAAAATTTTTGCAAGCCTCATCCTAATCTCTCATCCCTCACCTCTTAATTTCAAAAGTAGAAAGAGACCAGAATGATTCAGTTTTTTAAGAAAAATCAAAAGTATTTTAAACTCATTTTTGTGATAGCAGTTGCTTTCATCGCACTGACCCAAATCACTGGCCTACTCAAACAAGTCCAACCCGATAAAATTAGCCTGATTTTTGATCAACTCAATTTATTTGATATCGTGCTGATCATTCTCACTGGCATCATCAGCGTTGTGCCGATGCTCAATTATGACCGTGTCCTCAATCAATTGATTGGGACAGATTATCCACTGCCTAAGCTTATCAGAATGTCTTGGCTAATTAACACGCTAAATAATATCGCGGGTTTTGGTGGCGCTGTATCCGTTGGACTGAGAAGTCATTATTACGGTAAAAATGCCAAGGAAAAGCTACTTGCCAACATCTCAAAAGTGTTTTTCTTTGCGCTGTCAGGCCTCTCAATTTATGGTCTTATCGGCTTTATTTTAGTGCAGTTGGGACAAGTTGACCAATTTCTCAGCCAATACACCATCTGGCTCATAGGCGCTGCCGTCTATTTCGTTCTCGTGCTGCTTTTTACCCGAAAAAATCTAGGTGGGCTCAAGAAACGCTTTCAAGCAGAGTTGCTACTGACTAGTTTCCTTGAGTGGAGTGGTGTCATGCTCACCATCATCGTCATCGGGCATGTCCTAGATGTCAAAATTTCAGTCGCTAGTTTAATTGTTCTCATCACGGCTAGTTCAGTCATCGGCATCCTATCCATGGTTCCAGGTAGTCTCGGGTCTTTTGACATCATGATGATGTTAGGGCTTCTACATCTCGGTGTACCACGCGAAATCGTCCTCGTCTGGCTCTTGCTCTACCGTCTAGCTTACTATCTCTTGCCACTTGCACTTGGGCTTATTTCTTGGGTCATGACGACAGGACGCCAATTTGATGCCCGCTTTAGCGGGATTCCGATTAACATGAGCCGCGAGATTCTGCACAAAGTCGTGACGTTTATGACAGCAGTAACCGGTGGCTTTCTTGTTTTAACAGCGACAGTACCTGAAGCCTTCCTAGAGCTGCGATGGTTGCGCCAAATATCGCCTTGGAATGCGAACTTAATCGCTGAATCGCCAAAAATTATTCTCGGCTTTCTACTTATTATTACGAGTCGTGCTGTTAAAAACCGTGTCTCTCGCGCCTATATTCCGACACTTGTGATTGAATTATTAACTGTTGTTTATATTTTCTTAGATGACTTCTCTTGGTATTCTATTGTCTTATTGACAGTATTATTATTACTGACCATTTTTATCAAAAGTGAATTATACCGAGAACAACTGGTGTTAAGCTATGAAACGATTATTTTTGATAGTTTCTTCGTTATCGTGCTTATGATACTTTATATCGTCGTCGGTACCATGTCACGTCCAGCCTATCATCTTCATCACAAAGTCAATGAATTTCTCCTTTTTCCATCGGAAAAAATGTGGGCAAGTGGCTTGATGGCTATCTTTATTGTAGCAGCAGTGTGGTTACTTTACATGCATTATTTGCAAGGCAGGTTCCAAAAAATTGGAACTGAATTGGATGAAACAGTTGCACTCGATATTTTGACAACCTATGGGGGTAACACACAAAGCCAACTTCTATTTATGGGTGATAAGCGGATGTGGGTCTATGACAACCGTCTAGTCATTCAATTTGCAATTCGTCAGGACAAGATTTTAGTCATGGGAACACCGTCAGGAGACCATACTTGTTTGTTAGAAGCTTTGACAGCCTTTATCCAAGATTCTGACCGTCTAGGTTATCGACCTGTCTTTTATGAAATTGATAAAAAGACAACCTTGATGCTTCATGAATTAGGCTATCACTTTATCAAGCAAGGTGAAGAAGGTCATGTTAATTTGACTGATTTTACCTTGACAGGTTCGAAAAATAAAAGTAAACGACAAGCCGTCAATCAAGTTGAAAAAGCTGGCTTTGAATTGGAAATGATTGCGCAAGACGATTTGACACCAGAACTCTTGATACGATTGAAAGAAATTTCTGATGAGTGGTTGGATGGTAGACGCGAAAAAGGTTTCTCTCTAGGCTATTTTGATGAGGCTTATCTTTCAAAAGCACCAATTGCAGTTGTACGCTCAGAGGATGAGATTGTTGCCTTTGCCAATATCATGCCGACTTATACTAAAGATTTCGTTACCATTGATTTGATGCGGCATACCGCAGATGCACCAAGGGGGGTTATGGATTTCTTATTCATTAAACTATTTGAGTATTTTCAAGCTGAGGGTATTGCTAAATTTGATTTAGGGATGACACCACTTGCGAATGTTGGGACAACTCGAAGTGCTTTCGTATCAGAAAGAATTGCCAATTTGATTTATCAATTTGGAGATTCACTTTACAATTTTGAAGGCTTACGTAACTACAAGAAAAAATATGTGACATCTTGGGAATCAAGATATACAGCTTACTCGCATAGTGCCAACATCGCCTTCGTCATGTTAGCACTATTACTCCAAGATAATCAGACGGTTAAAACATCATCAAATAAAGGAGAAAAAAATGACTAAACTATCAAGTGTTAGAGTGCGGATGCAGTCAGAAAATTTGGATGCGATTATCATCACAAATTTGAAAAATATTTATTATTTGAGTGCTTTCTGGGGAACTGCGGGCACGATTTTAGTGACGCAAAAGGCGCAATATTTACTGACAGATTCACGTTATAGTATTGCGGCGCGTGAAGCCGCTGTAGATTTTGAGATTGTTGAAACACGAGAAGCTTTTGTTGAGATTGCTAAACTGTTAAAAAAAGAAGACGTTTCACAAGTTGGCTTTGAGGATGGCGTGACTTATGCTGAGTTTCAAACTATGCAACATCAGCTTGCTGGATTGACACTCCACGCGACGACCAGTTTCATAGAAACACAAAGACAAATTAAGAGCCCCAGTGAAATTGCAACGATTAAAAAAGCTTGTGCGATTTCAGACCAAGCATTTAATGATTTGCTGAAATTTGTAGAGCCTGGAAAGACAGAAATTGAGATTGCAAACTTCCTAGATTTCAAAATGCGCGATCTTGGCGCATCTGGGATTAGTTTTGATACGATTGTTGCATCAGGTAAGCGCAGTGCCTTGCCACATGGTCGTGCAACGCATAAGCCGATTGAATTTGGAGATACTGTAACAGTTGATTTTGGTTGCTATTACGATCATTATGCTAGTGATATGACGCGGACTTTCTTTGTCGGTGAGGTGAGTCCGAAAATGCAAGAAATTTATCATGTCGTGCAACAAGCGCAACAAGCTGTAACCAATATTAGTGCGCCAGGGTTGACTTACGCTGATTATGACCGTGCAGCGCGTGATATGATTGAGACTGCAGGCTACGGTGAAGCCTTTTCGCATGGTATCGGTCACGGACTAGGGCTTGATGTTCATGAAATACCTTATTTTTCAAAGACATCTCAAGAATGCTTGGCAGAGCATATGGTTATCACAAATGAACCTGGTATTTATCTCGAAAATATCGGTGGTGTCAGAATCGAGGATGATTTACATATCACAAGCCAAGGTGTCGAAGTACTGACCCTAGCACCCAAAGAGCTGATTGTCCTTTAAATCCGACGAAATGGTTATAAATCTAGCGAAATAGTTCTAAATATGTTAAAATGGAGAGAACCTGTAGGGTACCCATTAAAAATGTTGACGATGATTTTAAAGGTATCCTATCAATATGCAAAAAATGAAAGTGAGAACATAAAAAATGGTAGCAGCAAACGAACTCAAGGCGGGCATGACTTTTGAAACTGACGGCAAACTTTTGCGTGTCTTAGAAGCAAGTCACCACAAACCTGGTAAAGGGAATACGATTATGCGTATGAAACTTCGTGATGTCCGGACTGGTTCGACTTTTGATACGTCTTATCGTCCAGAAGAAAAATTTGATCAAGCGATTATCGAAACACATAATGCGCAATATCTCTATCAAATGGATGACACAGCTTATTTCATGGATAATGAAACTTATGATCAATATGAAATTCCAGTGGCAAATGTTGCAGATGAATTGAAATTTATCCTTGAAAATGAAGAAGTGAAAATCCAATTCTTCGGCTCAGAGGTGATTGGTGTTCAAGTACCAACAACAGTTGTTTTGACAGTAACTGAAACACAACCGTCTATTAAAGGCGCAACTGTAACTGGTTCTGGTAAACCAGCGACGATGGAGACAGGTCTCGTTGTTAATGTTCCTGACTTTATCGAAGTGGGGCAAAAACTTGAAATTAATACCGAGACAGGTGCTTACTTGAAACGTGCTTAATCACAGTCGTGATGACGTTCACTGGTGATGATAGTCTCTCCGAAACCATTCGTCACCGCACCACCTATGTCCTTAAGAAACGGGGGAAATTATGACAGATACAAATAAAATTACAAATGCCGAAGCGCTCGGTGAAATTGTCATTGCACCACAAGTTGTTGAGACAATTGTCGCAGTTGCGGTAGCAAAAATTGAGGGTGTCTATGGCCTACGCAATAAAAGTTTTGCAGACCGCATTGGCAAAAAAGCAGATGGTCGTGGTGTATATGTCCACCAAGAAGACGACAAAGTTGTTGTAGATATTTATGTTTACTTGACTTATGGTGTTTCTGTGCCAAATGTTGCCATGGAAATGCAACGTGTTGTCAAAGACAATGTTCTCGATATGAGCGATATCGTCATTGATGAAGTCAATATTCACGTAGCGGGTGTTGTACCTGAGAAAACACCAAAACCAGATTTCAAAGAACTTTTTGATGAGGATTTTTTGGATGTCGACTAAGCCATTAAGCCAGCATGAAATTCGCATTCGTGCTGTGCAAGCCCTATACCAACTTGAAATGACACCAGACGAAACTGTGGAAGATGCGATGGTTTTTGCTTTGACGAATGACGATAGACTGTCAAGTCAAGAATTGGTTGATGAAAACCCAGTCGCTGTTAAGCCTAAGCGTAAAGGCCCAGGCACTGTTTACTCTTTTACACCTAATCGTGAAGGTGGTGTGACCAAGCAAGCCTTGGGAGCAGACATTGCTGACGTTAGTCCAGAGCCAACTGTTGTTATTCCAGCTGCTGCCTATATTTTGACAGACCGATTTGATGATGTTCATAAACCTAATTTAGAATTTATGATGGCTTTAGTTTATGGCGTTCGTGCTAAGAAATCAGCACTTGACGAAAAGATGACGACTTATTTAGCGAAAAATTGGTCGATTAAACGTCTGTCACCGATTAATCGTGTGATTTTAAGATTAGGTGCTTTTGAGATTTTGTTTGCTGAAACCCCACGTATTGTGGCTATCAATGAAGCAATTGAACTTGCCAAAGCCTTTAACGATGAAAAAGATGCTAAGTTTATCAATGCGATTTTAAATAAAATCGGTGAGTAAATAGCCAATATGACAGATAAAAAAAGCCGAACAGTCTTTGAACTGTTCGGCTTTTTTGATATTTTCAAGCTAGTTTTCTTTGTGTGTTTGATGTTCTTGTATGTTTTCGTCTACTTCAATAGCAGAGTAGGCAACATCATGTTTTTCTAAAATTGTTCGGGCTGCTGATTTGGCGAGGGCCTGGTCTGTTATAGTGATGGTCATATGTAACATCGCCGCGTGCTTCTCACCATCAATTGACCAAATACAAAGTTCAGTTGTTTTATCAATCTCAAGTGCGCTTTCCAATTCAGCTACCAAGGCTGCATAGTTCACCGTTTCAGGTGCAGCCTCCATTAAAATTCGCAGCGTACCGATAAATTTAGGGATTGCCTTGGTCAGGATAAAGATTGAAATGGATAGGGATAGAAGTGGGTCTAGCCAATACCAAGGTTTGAAATGCATGACAATAGACAAAATCAGCACCGCAATCCAGCCGAGGACATCCTCTAACATGTGGAGGTTAAGGATGCTTTCGTTGCGAGATTGCCCTCTTGTCATCAAATAAGCCCCGTAACCATTTGCAATAACGGCGACAATGGCAAGCCAAAACATGCCTGTCGTTTGAACAGGTGTCGGATGTAGCAACCGAGGGATCGCCTCTAAGATAACAAGTGTAGAGCCGATAAGTAGAATGACACTAGTAATCAAGGCACCGAGCAAGGAAAAACGTCGATAGCCTAGGGTATAGGAATGATTTGATTTCTTACGTGAGACTTTCTCGAAAAACCAGGCGAACCCGACCGCAATCGCATCTCCTGAGTCATGGACGGCATCGGAGAGGATGGCGACAGAGCCAAACATGGCGCCAAAAATAAATTCGAGAATCGCAAAAACAATGTTTAAAACAAAAACAATCGTGATGCGTTTGCCAGATGACGCGTTAGGTGTCGTATGATGATGTTTGTGGGTCATGAATGTGGTCACTTTCTAATTCTTGCGCATGGGCGATGGAGAGTTTGAGAAGTTGTAGGATGTGGCTATCGCCAACTTGATAATTGATGGCTTTGCCATTTCTGGCTTGAGTAACGAGCTGATGGGCTTTGAGTATCTTGAGCTGATGGGAGACGGCAGATTGTTCTAAACCAATAGCCTCAGAAATTTGAGAGACGTTTTGTTGACCCTCCGATAAGAGTAGTAAGATTTTAACGCGAGTAGGACTGGCTAAAATCTTGTGGATATGGACAATTTCTGTAAGGACTTCATTTGAAATATTTTTCATATGAATATCTTATCATATGTTTTTAGAGAAAGCAAGTCCATAGTGTGTCGAGTATACGTCAGAATAATTTGCATCAATTCCCTATTTCTCAAGTATATCTGGTAAAATAGAAGTAGAGCGTTTTCATAAAAATAATAATAAGTATAGAAAGAAGTGACATATGACAGAACCTTTATTTCTTCAATCAGTTTTTCAGGAAAAAATTTGGGGTGGCGACCATCTCAAAGCCTTTGGCTATGATTTACCATCAGATAAAATCGGTGAGTACTGGGCGATTTCTGCCCATCCTAACGGTCTATCAACGATAAAAAATGGTGAATTTTCTGGTCAAACCTTAGATGTGCTTTATAAAAATCATCGTGATTTATTTGGTAATTCCCAAAAAGAAGTGTTTCCACTCTTAACTAAAATTTTGGATGCGAATGATTGGCTCAGTGTTCAAGTTCATCCAGATGATGCTTATGGGCTAGCTCATGAGGGTGAGTTAGGGAAAACAGAGTGTTGGTACATTATTGCGGCTGAGCCTGACGCTGAAATTATCTATGGTCACCATGCTAAAGATAAGACGGAATTACGTGCTATGATTGAGGCAGGAGACTGGCAGCACTTATTGACAAAAGTCAAAGTTAAGGCTGGTGATTTCTTCTATGTACCGAGTGGTACGATGCATGCTATCGGTAAGGGAATTTTGATTTTAGAAACACAGCAATCATCTGATACGACTTATCGTGTCTATGATTTTGATAGGAAAGATGATCAGGGGAATTTGCGTGAACTGCATATTGATAAATCAATTGATGTGCTGAATGTCGGTTCGCCTGCCAATACGAGACCTGTCGTGACAGAGCTACCAAATCTTGTTAAAACATCCTATGTCTCTAACGACTTTTTCACAGTTGAAAAATGGGAGATTTCGGGTCCAGTGTCCTTTGCTAAAACGGCACCTTACACCCTGTGTTCAGTTTTGGAGGGACAAGGCAGTTTACATGTTGCAGGGGTAAGTTACCCAGTTAAAAAAGGGGATCACTTCATCTTGACAAGTGATATTTCGGATTGGCAATTTGATGGTGATCTACACATCATTGCCAGCCATGACGGGGAATAGGTATGGCTGAAATCACATACAATTCGTGGTTACAAGAACATAAAAGACCATTTGGTGCTGTTCTTGTTGGTACGACGATTGAATTTGACTTGATGATTCAAACCAACCATCAGGTTACGGTTAACATCGTTTTACAATTTGAGAATGGTTTTAAATCTTATGAAAAAATGACGGCTATTTCTGACGGTGTTTTTCGCATGACTTTATCCAGTTTGACAGAAATTGGCTATTATAACTACTATTTTCAAATTACAGAGTTTGACGATAACCATGAGTACCGCTATTTTTATGGGGCTACCGAAATTGGTGGTGGTCCAGGTACGACCTATGTCAATGAAATTTCAGTTATTCCTTATACGCAAACCATATTTTTGAAACACGAAAAGGCGCCAGACTGGTATAGGCAAGCGATTTTTTATCAAATTTTCCCGGATTCATTTGCTAGAAAAGGACATTTAGAAAATTCTAAAGATAACATCTTTTTCTATGGTAAAGAAACAGACCCTCCCTACTATATTCGAGAAGCTAATGGCGATATCACGCATTGGACCTATTATGGTGGCAATATAGTGGGTATCATTGATAAAATTCCCTATCTCAAATCACTGGGTGTCACGGCGCTTTACTTCAATCCCATTTTTGAAGCTAGAAGTTCTCATCGCTATGATACGAGTGATTACATGAAAATTGACCCTGTTTTAGGCACTGAGGCTGATTTTAAACTGTTAGTTGACACCCTACACCAACATGACATGCGGTTAATTTTAGATGGCGTTTTTTCGCATGTCGGTAGAAATTCAAAATACTTTGATTTTGATGGTAAGTCTGGTGGTCAAGGCGCTTATCAAACGACACAATCTCCCTACTTTGATTGGTTTATATTTAATCAATATCCAGATGATTATAAATCTTGGTGGGGGATTAAAGATTTACCAACCATCGATAAATCGAAAGAGAGTTTTCAGCGTTATATCTATGGTGAAAGCGATAGCGTACTCAGTAAATGGCATGGTCTGGGGATTGACGGCTGGCGCCTAGATGTTGCAGATGATTTGCCCGATGAGTTTATCAAAGGAATTCGGGATACACTTGAAAATTATCCAGAGCAAGTTTTAATCGGTGAAGTCTGGGAAGATGCATCACGCAAGGTTGCGTATGATCAGCATCGTAAATATATTTATGGTGACGCTTTACATGCAGTGATGAACTACCCTTTTCGGAATGTCATTATAGGTCTTGTGACAGGTGAGATGGCACCTGAAACGGCTGCAAGAAAACTCATGCAGTTGTCAGAAAACTATCCAACTGATGTATTTTTAAATAATTTTAATAATATCGGTACCCATGATACCGAGCGTATTTTAACGTGTTTGGGTGACAGTCTGTCTAAACTTGATTTAGCAGTTGGTTTACTGATGTTTTTGCCAGGTGTGCCAACCATTTATTATGGGGATGAGGCTGGATTAACTGGTCATAAAGATCCGGAAAATCGTGCTTTCTTTCCTTGGGAAAATATCAATGAATCAACACATCAAATTTACCAAAAATGGATTAAAATTAGACAGTCTGCTCCAGTTTTGATAACTGGAGATCTATCGTTATTCTATTCTGATAGAATTTTCGGACTTATTAGACAAGACGCAAATGACACAGCAATCTTTATCCTTAATATATCAAACCAAGGGATAATGGTTGATTTAAATGATATAACTTTTTTAAGTAAAAAAGTTGATATTTCAACGTTCTTTTTGGGTGCGTTTGAAAGCATCTATAAATTTAAATAACAAAATATAATACTATCTGAAAAGATAGTATTTTTTGATTTTTTATGATATTCTTTGCTATTATAATAGTAATATGATAATATGAAATATATAAAGCAAGGATTAAATTACGATAGGGGGGGTATTTATGGGGCAAATATTAGCAGATGAGGCGTTAAGGACGTTCACAACGGGAGAAAACTTCCATGTGCAACACTATTTAGGGTGTCATCAAATAGAAAGCGGCCGTGTTTTTAGAGTCTGGGCACCGCATGCGCAGCAGGTGCAATTGATTGGTGACATGACCAATTGGCGAGAGTATCCTGTGCCGATGTCATGTAACGATAAAGGCGTTTGGGAAGTGACTTTACCCGATACACAGGCTAGTCTGGGTACTTATTATAAGTATCTCGTGACACGCGCATCAGGACAAGTGATTGAAAAAATGGACCCTTATGCGATTCGTTTTGGCGAGCGACCAGATACAGCGGCACAAATCTATGATGTCAGTCCCAAAGATTGGCAAGATAGTGATTGGCTGACTGCGCGTCGCAAGCGCAATATATTCAGTGCCCCACTGAATATCTATGAAGTCCATGCGAGTTCTTGGCAACGTCATGAAGATGGTGGCCTTTATACCTTTTCAGATTTGACGACAACTTTAATTCCTTACGTTAAATCACTCGGTTACACGCATATTGAGTTTATGCCACTTATGACACATCCCTTGGGCATGAGCTGGGGCTACCAGTTAACTGGCTACTTTGCTTTAGAGCATACCTATGGCACACCAGAAGAATTTCAAGATTTTGTCGAGGCAGCACATTTGGCAGGGATAGGCGTTATTGTGGACTGGGTGCCAGGACATTTCTCACAAAATGATGATGCGCTTGCTTATTTTGATGGGACACCTACTTATGAGTATCAAGATGGTAATCGCGCCCGTAATGTTGGTTGGCAAGCGCTAAATTTTGACTTGTCTAAACCACAAGTTCAGTCTTTCCTCATCTCATCACTTAAATTTTGGATTGATTTCTATCATATTGATGGCGTTAGAATTGATGCGGTGTCTAACATGCTCTATCTTGACTACGATCAAGGTCCTTGGACGCCTAATCCAGATGGCTCTAATACCAACTACGATGGTGTAGAATTTTTCAAAAAACTAACGAGTGTGATTAAGCTCGCTCATCCAGATATAATCATGGCAGCAGAAGAAGCCAGTAGTCAAATCAAGATTACCGGTATGCTGGAGATGGGTGGTTTAGGTTTTGATTTCAAATGGAATATGGGCTGGATGAACGATGTCCTGCGATTTTATCAGATGGATCCGCTTTATCGCGGGCAACATTTTAACCTCCTGACTTTTAGCTTCATGTATATGATGGATGAACATTTCATCCTACCATTTTCACACGATGAAGTCGTTCACGGTAAAAAATCGCTTATGCACAAGATGTGGGGTGATCGTTGTCAACAGTTTTCAGGCTTGAGAAATCTCCTGGCCTACCAAATTTGCCACCCAGGTAAAAAACTCCTTTTTATGGGACAAGAGTTTGGACAGTTTTTAGAATGGAAATATGATTGGCAACTTGAATGGGCAGCCTCTGACGAGATGAATAACCAGATGCAAGCCTTCACGACAGCACTTGCGCATTTTTATCAGGCATCGCCTCAGTTATTTGAACTAGACCATGATTACGCAGGGTTTGAAGTGATTGACGCCGATAATACTGCGCAGAGTGTCCTCAGTTTCATCCGGAAAGATGCGTCAGGCAATCAGTTGATTTGTGTTTTTAATATGGCACCGATTGAACGTTCAAACTTTACCATTGGGGTTCCGTTTGCGGGAACCTACACTGAGGTGTTAAATTCAGAAATGGCTGAATTTGGTGGTTCGTGGTTAGCACATAATGCTGATACAGCAACGCAAAAAGGTCAGTGGAAAGATTATCAACATACGTTGAGTTTTACCTTGCCAGCGTTTGGTGCAGTGATTTGGGCACGATTGAAAGATGATGGTGCAGCTAAAACTAAGGCAAAAAAGTCAATTGAGTCAACTCAGCATGCAATCAAGTCAAGTTGTCAAGATGTCGCGTCAGAGGACGTGAAGCAACTCACTCAGGTAGAGTGGCAATCACTGGCTGAGTATTTCCCAATGGGGAGCCGCTCCAAATATGAGAAGCGTGACCTAGTCAACGCTGCTCTGTATATTCAGCAGACTGGCACGGTCTGGGCTAAACTGCCTGAAAAGTATCCGCCATATGGTAGCGTGTATGCTTTTTACAAACGGTCTTTGAAAAACGGCAGTTGGCAACATGTATTGGATATACTTGAAAAAAGCAACTCTGAAAATTAAGCCTATCTAGCAGGACATGATGATTTATCAGCAGACGTCATGAGACTGCCTTGATATAAATTGTAGATGGAAAAAGGAGAAAGTATGAGAGAAGAAATGCTTGCGCTAATTTTAGCAGGGGGACAAGGCACACGCCTAGGTGCTCTAACTTCAACTGTTGCTAAACCAGCAGTACAATTTGGTGGCCGCTATCGGATTATTGACTTTGCGCTTTCGAACTGTGCCAATTCAGGTATTAAAAACGTCGGGGTGATTACGCAGTATGAACCGCTTGAACTCAACGCTCATGTTGGAAATGGCTCAGCTTGGGGCCTTGATGGGATTGACAGCGGTGTGACGATTTTACAGCCGTACTCGGCAACGGAAGGAAACAAATGGTTTGAGGGAACCAGTCATGCGATTTACCAAAACATTGGCTACATTGACAAAATGGATCCTGAGTATGTCTTGATTTTGTCAGGTGACCATATCTACAAAATGGACTATGATGATATGTTACAAGCGCATAAGAATAGTCGGGCTAATTTGACCGTTGCTGTAATGGATGTACCATTAGAAGAAGCGAGTCGTTTTGGTATCATGAACACAGATACCTCTAATCGCATCGTTGAATTTGAAGAAAAACCAGAGGTTCCTAAATCAACAAAAGCCTCTATGGGGATTTACATTTTCAACTGGAAAGAACTGCGTCAAATTCTACAAAGTGGTGAAAAAAATCAGATTGACATGTCCGATTTCGGTAAAAATGTCATTCCGACCTATTTAGAAGCCGGGGAGCGTGTCTACGCTTACGAATTTTCAGGCTATTGGAAAGATGTTGGAACAATTGAATCGTTACACGAAGCCAACATGGCGTATATTTCACCAGAAAATGAATTAGATAGTCGTGACCGTAGTTGGAAAATTTATTCTCATAATGTGATTGCACCGCCTAACTTCATCAGTGAAACAGCAAAAGTCCGAGACTCTCTCGTTGTCGATGGTGCTATTGTTTCAGGTTCAGTGAAACATTCGATTATTTCAACGGATGTTCATATTCATGAAAACGCCGAAGTAGAAGATTCATTTATCATGACAAATTGTATCATTGAGCCAGGTGCAGTCGTCAAAAATGCCATTATTGGTGAGGGTAGCCGAATTGGTGCTAATGTCAAAATCATTGGCACGAAAAAAGAAATCGCAGTTGTAGGGTATAAAGAAAAAGTGGGGGTAGAAGATGAAGATCGGTAAATATTGTGCTATTTTAGGAAATGCACTGGGGACACATGAACTAAATCAATTAGTCAATTCACGACCACTTGCCACACTACCATTTGATGGTAAATATCGTTTGATTGATTTTCAACTTTCTAACTTGGTAAATGCCGGAGTTACCAATATTTGTGGGGTTTTCTCACAAAAAAATGTCCCATCTGTCTTAGACCACATTAGAACAGGTCGTGAATGGGGGCTGAACTCACTTTTGAACCATTTCTTCGTTGGTTTTTATAATAACGATGATACTGGGGAAACTGTTACGGATCCGACCTATTATCCGCAACTCTTGACTTTCTTGCGTCGTTCACACAGTGTCTACACCATATTTTCGACAGCTGATGTGCTCTGCAATATCAACTTAGAGCAGTTGATTCATGTGCACGAAGTCAACCAACGGACAATGAGTGTCGTCTATAAAAAGATGCCGAAAGAACAGATGAGTTCTGTTAACAGCGTCCTTGATTTGGATGAAACAGATACAGTATCAGATGTGAAAGACTATGATGCAAGCCGCTATGGTGAAGATGATTTAATTGCCATGTCAACAGGAATTTATATCATCAATACCGACTTCTTGATTAGTCTGATGGAAGTTGAGCAGTACGAAGCAGCACCACGTAAAATACGTTTCCTCTTGTTGAATAAACTGGTGGAACTTGGTGCACTTGGTTATGAATATGCGGGTTACATGAAAAATATTCATGATGTGAAATCATATTATGATGCGAATATGGATATGCTAGATCCTCAGAAATTCACGTCATTGCTACATGCAACGCAAAAAGTTTACACGAAAGTAAAAAATGAAGAGGCGACTTATTTTGCCAATTCGTCTGAAATTTTCAACTCACAATTTGCCTCTGGTTCAGTCATTGAGGGACGTGTTGAAAATTCTATCATTTCTCGCCGTTGTCATCTTGACAAATACGCATCAATCAAGGATGCTATCATCTTCCCTAATGTCAAAATTGGTGAGGGTGCTCGTGTGGCATACGCCATTTTGGATAAAGAAGTTGAGATTGCACCAGGTGTTCAAGTCATCGGTACAAAAGAAAAACCAATCATTATTGAAAAATTTGGTCGTGTAACAGAGGATAGAGTCTTATGAAGATATTATTAGTGGCAGCAGAGGCGGCACCGTTTATCAAAACGGGGGGCTTGGGTGATGTGATTGGTGCCTTGCCTAAATCATTAAAGCAAGATGCAACGACTGAAACGCGAGTTATCTTGCCTTATTATAAAAAGATTGCTGAGAAATACGGGGTACAAGCTGAGGATGTTTTTTGGACATTTATCAACGTTGGTTGGCGTCATCAGTATGTTGGCATTAAAAAAATAGAATTTGAGGGGACTATTTTCTATTTTGTTGATAATGCGGATTATTTTGGTGGCCGTGACGAAGTTTATGGCTATGATGATGATGGCGAGCGGTTCGCCTTCTTCCAGCTTGCTGTTGCAGAAGTTATTGAGCGCTTGGACTATGTGCCAGATATTTTGCATGTTAATGATTACCATACTGCCTTACTACCATTCCTGATTAAGGAAAAGTATAAGTGGATTCAAGCATTCTCTCAGATTAAAACTGTCTTAACCATTCATAATATTGAATTTCAAGGGTATTTCGACTCGAATATGCTACCTGATTTATTTGGTATGGGAACAGAGCGCTATGATGATGGGACTGTCCGTTTGGCGGATTGTTTCAACTGGTTAAAAACGGGTATTCTCTATGCCGACCGTGTGACAACTGTTTCGCCAACCTATGCTGAGGAGATTAAGACGGCTGAGTTTGGTAAAGGTTTAGAGGTTATTTTACGCATGGAATCAGGCAAGCTAACCGGCTTGATTAATGGGATTGATACAGCACTTTATGATCCGATGACAGATCCTAATCTTGCAGCACCGTTTAATGTAGCAGATTTATCTGGTAAACATACTAATAAACAAATCCTTCAAGAACGTCTAGGCTTACCAGTCAGAGCTGATGTGCCAGTGATCGGCGTTGTCAGCCGATTGACCTATCAAAAAGGTTTTAATCTTGTAGTTGATGAGATGCGTCATATCTTACAACGCGATGTGCAAGTCGTCTTATTAGGCACAGGTGAACCGAAATTTGAACATGATTTTGCTTACTTTGGTCAAGCCTATCCAGATAAATTCTCGGCTAATATCACTTTTAACTTAGAATTGGCACAGATGATTTATGCCGGTAGCGATCTTTTCTTAATGCCATCAGCCTTTGAGCCATGTGGTTTATCACAAATGATGAGTATGCGCTATGGGACATTGCCTTTGGTGCATGAAACAGGTGGATTGAAAGATACTGTTCTACCTTACAATGAATTTGATGGCAGCGGGACAGGCTTTAGTTTCCATGAGTTTTCAGGCTACCAATTGGTAAAAACACTCTTCTATGCCTTAGATGTCTACTTTAACCATCCGACTACTTGGACCAGCTTACAGAAAAATGCCATGACAGCTGATTTTTCTTGGGATACGGCAAGCCTTGCCTATCTTGAACTCTATCAATCATTACTGAATTAAGGTCGCTCTAAAATACTAGGAATTAGAAAACTTAGAGAGAACCTTACCCTAAACGTGTGTTAAAATGAAATAAATGTGAGTAGATATTTTAAACATACTAAATAAGATGAGGTGGCTATCGTGATGCAATTAACCAAAGAAAAAATTATCCAAGATTTTAAAATGCAACTTCATGAAGATTTCATGATTCAAAACGATGAGGCGACAGCCGATGAGCGCTTTATTGCATTAGCAAAATTAGTCAAATGTTATGTCATGCCGGATTGGCTCCGTGGTCGTGATGAAATTGTCAAAGAACAGAAAAAAACTGCCTACTACTTCTCAATTGAGTTTTTACCAGGTAAGATGTTACAGACCAATCTTTTGAATCTCGGCATTTATGATCTGGTTCAAGAAGCTTTGCGTGAAATCGGTGTCGATTTGATGGATTTGGTCGATGCGGAGCGTGATATGGCTTTGGGAAATGGCGGTCTAGGACGTTTAGCGTCTTGTTTTATGGATAGCCTACCAACAATCGGTGCGCCTGGATTTGGTAATGGCATTCGGTATAAGTATGGCTTATTTAAACAAAAAATCGTGAATGGTTACCAAGTTGAACTACCAGATGCTTGGCTGTCTTCCGATGGTAACGTGTGGGAAACTAAGAAGCCTCACTCGGCAGTGGATGTCAAAATCTATGGTAATGTTTATCTTGTTCCTCAAGAGAGTGGTGATTTAAAACCTGTCTACGAAAATGTTAAGACCCTTCGTGCCGTCCCTTACGACATGATGCAAATTGGTTTTAAAAATGATGTGGTCAATAATCTACGTTTGTGGGATGTGGAAATTCCAGAGAAGTATGAGTTAGATTATCCAACATTGGCTGACCGTCGTCGCATCGAAGATATTACAAGTGTTCTTTATCCAGATGATGCGACGCGTGAGGGACAATCTCTACGCTTGATTCAGGAATATTTCATGGTATCAGCAGGTTTGCAGACGATTGTCGCGTCTTACGCTAAGATGGGTCTTCCGATGGCGAAAATTCATGAAAAAATTGCCGTGCATATTAATGACACACACCCTGCAATGGCGGTACCTGAACTGATGCGGATCTTAGTTGATGAATATGAGTTAGATTGGGATGATGCTTGGGCGACAACGACGCAAGTCATGAGCTATACTAATCATACGATTTTATCAGAGGCACTTGAAAAATGGGATGCGGGTCTGTTTAAAGAGATTGTGCCACGGATTCACCAGATTGTCGGTGAAATTGATCGTCAGTTTGTCAAGACTTGGGCTGGGAAAGTGGATACTGCGGTAATTGACCATACACGGATTATTCAAAATAATCAGATTCATATGGCGAATTTGTCGATTATCGGTGGGCATTCGGTCAATGGTGTAGCAAAACTCCATACAGAGCTATTGATTGAAGATGTTCTTAAAGATTTTTATCTTCTCTATCCAGAGAAATTTAATAATAAAACTAATGGTATTGCACAACGTCGTTGGAGTCAAATTGCTAACCCAAGTATGTCTGCCTTATTAGATAAGCAAATCGGTGATGGCTGGCGTTCAAATATTCATGAGTTATTAAAATTAGAGGACTTCCTAGAGGATGCCACTGTTCAGCTTGATTTTTATCAAGTCAAGCAGGCAAATAAACAGCGCTTAGCTGACTATGTCAAGAAAACACAAGGCATTGATTTACCAATTCATGCGATTTTCGATGTGCAAGTTAAGCGTCTTCATGCCTACAAGCGTCAATTGCTCAACGTCATGCATATCATCAAACTCTATCAAGATTTGAAAGATAATGCAGCATTAGAGATTACACCACGTGTCTTTTTCTTCGGTGCAAAGGCAGCGCCTGGCTATCACTTTGCGAAATCGGTGATTAAAATCATCAACGAATTGGCAAATTTGATTAACAATGATGCGCGTCTCAGAGATCAGTTGAAAGTTGTTTTCTTAGAAAATTATAATGTCAGCCTAGCTGAACTTATTATCCCTGCGGCAGATGTTTCTGAGCAAATTTCAACTGCCGGAAAAGAAGCGAGTGGTACTTCTAACATGAAGTTCATGATGAATGGTGCGCTTACTTTAGCGACACTTGATGGTGCCAACATCGAAATCAAAGATGCCGTCGGTGAGGATAATATTGTTATCTTCGGAATGGATAAGGATGCAGTTTATGCGCACTATACGCGTCATGACTATAATTCACGTTATATCTATGAGACAAATCCGAGATTGAAACGCGTCGTTGATGCGTTCATCGATGGCACGATTCCAAATACCCACTATGAAGGTCATGAGATTTGGGATGCTTTAATTTCTTATAATGATGAATATTTTTTACTTGAAGACTTTGAAGATTATGTGGCTAAGCAAGCCTATATTTCAGAGCTTTACAAGGATAAGAATACATGGCAATCTAAGGCAATGAAAAATATCGCCAACTCAGGTCGTTTCACAAGTGATGATACAATCGAGCTCTATGCGCGTGAAATCTGGGGTATTCTTTAAACTTTACATTAACGGCTGAAACTATTAAATGAGACAAACTTGCATGAAATATTGTGGGTTTGTTTTTTTGTCATAATATATTTAATATTAATTATATTATGTTATAATTAATATAGAATAGTAAGGAATTTGAAATAGTAAAGTGATAAAAATAGTCAAACATTGATTGATATTTACACAATAAAAACTTGACAGAAAAGGAGGACAAGCCTATGCTTAAGAGCAGAGCAGAGCAGAGCGCTATGACTTAGTTTTATCATGCTATTTTTTCAACGACACATCATAACTGAACCCTGTTAGGGGGAGACTTTTAGTCTGCGCTTAACAGGGTTCAGTTTTTGTTTCGTTAATTAGTAATTCATTAGATCTATTTGATTAGATTATAGGGAGAATGATGATGACCAGAACACTTAAAAAACTCAGTGCGCTGATGTTGGCACTCGGGATGATTTTTATCCTGAGTTTTCCAAGCATCGCACATGCCGCAGACACAGGAGGTTCAGATCATTTTGAACTGACCGTCGTCGAAAACAAAGACAGCAAGTCAGGTGCCGAAATCGCCGACTTGACGATTAAGAATATCAGCGGTAAAACGGGCACCAATGTGACCTTTGAGGCTGATTTACCAACGATTTTCCACGATAAAGACCTGAAAAAAGTCACGGTTAACGTGGGTACGCTAAAAGCGGGTGACGCGAAAACGTATCAAGTTAGTCGAAAAACTGATGGCACGGTCACGACAACACCATTGCCAACGACAGGTGCTACCAACACGGCAACAAAAACTAGCACATCATTGCCGTCAACTGGTGAAAAAATGACACCAGTTTTGATGGTGCTTGGTCTGGGCGTATTAGCAGCAGTGCTTATTATCGCTATCAAACATCGTAAAGCCGCTAAAAATGTACTGGCATTAGTCTTGCTTATCGCAGGATTAGGCAGCGCCGCAACTGTCAAGGCGGCAGAAGAGACCTATCATCATCGTGATGAAGTACGTAATCATGCAGTCGAATTAGGGGGCACAACCCAGGTGTTCCACTTAGCCGCTGAGGGAGACTTTGAAAACGATGTGACA
>NZ_JXJT01000009.1:20325-91773 GCF_002441885.1 Pseudolactococcus chungangensis CAU 28 = DSM 22330
TGACAAAGGTGAGCCAGGTGTTTCTAACAACTTCACGATTACTTACTACATCAACGGAGAAAAAGTCACAGATTTAGACCCAGATGGTTATATTTCTGGCGTTAAGACAATTTATTTGCCAAGTCCAACATTTGAAGGTTATGATTTCTCAGGTTGGTATAATAATGCAACATTTACTGGTGATGCATTTACAAGTTTTTCTAAAGAGACAACAGGTCATCAAGTTTTCTATGGTAAAACAGTACCTCATGTCTATCAAGTTACCTTTGATTTAAAAGGTGGTGCATTTCCGGATGCGACATCAACGATACAAGATGTTGAACATGGGGCAATAGTTTCAGAGCCAACAGCCCCAGAAAAAGATGATGAGATAGTTGGTGTATCTACCATTGGTCCTATTCCGGAACATGATTTTATCTTCAGAGGCTGGTATATTGATCCAGAATTAACAACTGCCTTTGACTTTAACACACCAATTACAGGTAATATAACGCTCTATGCCAAATGGGGATTACCTGTCACTGAGGCAGGAACCAATAATGATTTAGGAACGAAATATGGTAATAATACTCTAGGTGACCAAGGTGATACCGTCTGGGTTGCCAATAGCTGGTGGCAAATTATTGACGATGATATGGATAATAATGTCACGAATGGTTTACAGGCACTGGTACTTAAAATGGAGGCATTGACATCAGATGAGGCTACGGGTGACAGTGGTATGGCTACTTACATTTCACACTTCAAAGATGACACCACCAACCCTGATAACTATTTTAATTCAGATGGTACGAATAGTTATGAACTGGCTGTAGGAACAGGACTTAGAGGTGCGATTGACCATTATTATATGTCGACCGTTGCGGCTAACTACACTGATCATGTTCAAGCCGTTAATCTACACAACCCGACTCTAGCTGAGTATAATGCAGCTAATAATTTAACTTGGGGCAATAACGGAGGTGGCGCTTCTTGGCTCAACTCTTATATGGATGATCATTTTGCAACAGAGCTAGAGGTCACAGGTACCAAACAGGCTTTTGCGCTTAGCTATGGGGATATTCATGTTCATATGGGCATGCCTGCATCACCGACAGATAAGATTTCAGACCTTCTGAATTTCAGTAGCAGTTTGGATAATCAATTCTGGCTCCGCTCAGTTGCCGTTAACTCTAGGGGAGCAGGTGCTGTAAGAGCAGGGGATATCAGCTACCGTAATCCTGTTTACAATGGTAGGCAGCCTGTACGTCCGGCTATGGCACTTTTGATTAATTAAATATCGCTATGGTTATGATAGTCATTAGACGCAAAAAATAACTATTCCAAAGTAAGCCCTAGGGCTTACTTTTTTTATGAACAATAGCGAGTTTCTACAGGATCTATTCTCATAAATAAACGGTATTGAAAAATATTAACACCGGAATTAAAAAAAAGAAAGTCAGACATGAGGAAACGCGGTTAAAATAATAACAAGCAATAGGTAACAACACCATATTTTAGGAGGATTTGACAATGTCAGAAAAGAGAGCAAGATTTCAAGCCGTTTTAGATGGTCAAGCAGTTGACCGAATTCCAACAGGTTTTTGGTACCACTTTTTCAAAGATGAATTAGACGAGGCTACTAGTCAGTCTGATTTAATCGCTGATAATGTAACGGGACATCAAAAGTTCATCTCAGACTTTAAGCCAGATTTTATCAAACTGATGAGCGACGGTTATTTTCACTATCCAAATGCCTCAAAATGGCGCACGGCTAGCGATGCTGAGTTGTTAACAGTCACATCAATCGGACATGACCATATCTGGATAACAGAGCAAGTTGCACTAGTCAAAGCACAACATGCGCAATTTAGTGAAGATATTTTTTCTTTCTACAATATTTTTGCTCCTGCGACCTACCTTAAATTTGCCTTGGGCGGTGATGACCAGTTGGTTAATTTTGTCAATACGCACAGTGAACAGAGTATCCAGCATATCTTTGATATCGTCAGTCATGACATCGCTACTTTAGTAGCAAAGGTTATCAAGCAAGGTAGTGCCGACGGGATTTATTATAGTACACAGAACATCCAAAGCATAAGTGATCAAACTATCTTTAATCAATTTATTAAACCGAGTGATATTGCTGTCCTAAAAGCAGCTAAAGCAGCAGGTGGCACTAACATTTTACATATTTGCGGTTATGAAGGCGCTAGTAATCGCTTAACAGATTTCGCAAACTATCCCGCAGATATTATGAATTGGGCGACAGCTGTTGAAGGGGTTACTTTATCACAAGGTCGAGCAATATTCCCGAATCGAGTGCTACTAGGTGGTTTTGGCAATACGACAAAAGACGTCCTTTATCGAGGTACAACAGATGATATTGTGGCAGAAACCCAAGAGATTATCAATGCCTTTGGCGATGATACCCGTTTCTTAATCGGTGCTGACTGCACAGTTCCACGTGACATTGACCTGAAACATTTGGTAGCTGCAAGAAAAGCCGCAGTCAGACAACCAATTACTGTTTAAATGCACCAGCAAATCAATAAAGAATGATACTGAAAGGGTGCGAATAATCGTAGCCGCACACTTTACCTAGAAGTTCAAATAAGGAGATGATCTATGACAAAATTCTATCAAAATAAAAAAATCCTAATTGGTGCAGCAGTTGTGGTTGCTGTTGGTGCAATTGTTGCTGTCAGAACAATACAAAGTAAAAAATTACCCACTACCGGTGCGAAAGCAAAAGTCGAAAAAGTCCTTCAAGTCGCACACACGCAAAGCTATAAGCCCTATGACTTTGTCAATGACAAGGGCGAATCAGATGGCTTTGAAGTTCAAGTTTTAAAAGCGGTGGACGAAAAACTACCAGATTATAAATTCAACTATAATCCAACAAGTGATGAAGATTTACTGATTGGTTTGGAATCTGGCAAATACGATATCGGAACTAAAGGTGCTTGGAAAACGCCAGAACGTGAACAGAAATTCATTATTCCAGAAGAAAAAATCGCGGCATCTGTCATTGGCTTGACTTATCGGACAGCAGACAAAGCCAAATATAGCAATCTTGAAGATTTTGCGAAACAAAACGGCAAGCTCATTCCAATTAGCCCACAAAATGCCCAATATAAGGTCATTGAAGATTTCAACGCTATCAATCCTAAGACCCCGATTAAATTAGATGCAGCCGATCAATTCACGATTAGTGATGCCTACGCTTGGCTGTTAGAAGGCCGTTACGATGGATTCTTCGACATTAAACTCAGCTTTGATAACTCAGTACTTGCAGCTGACGGTCCTTACCATGACTATGCGAGCAAACTGTCTTACGTGCCTTATAAAGGAATTCCAACTTATCCAATCATCCATAAAAATGCAACAAATGAGTCTTTTGCCAAAGCTTATGATAAAGCGATAAAAGAACTCGAGGCTGATGGGACGCTAACAAAACTGTCTAAGAAGTATTTCGGTGAGGATGTCTTTTCGTACATAAAGGACTAGCTTGCCTGTGAGGTAAAGATTATGATTCCATTTCATCTAGAGCGCGTCTGGTCAGTTTTACCGGATATTCTCTCAAAATTTCCAAAAACGCTAGAAATCGTTGTTTTGACAGCATTTCTTGGGGCAATTCTAGGCGCTATTCTTGCAAAATGGCATTTACAAACAGGGAGTGTCAAGTATAAAATAGCACAATATTATATCTCGGCGATGCGCTGTACCCCACCGATTGTTCTAATCTTTTTGGTCTTCTATGCCTTTCCCAAACTGATTGAGACTATCTTTTTGGTAGATATCAACGGTTGGCCAAAAAGTGTTTTCGTTATCAGCGCGCTTGTTCTCTTGTTTTCAGCTAATATCGCAGTGACTTTTGAGGCCGCCTATCTGGCTGTTCCTAAGGGGCAAACTGAGGCAGGTTTGGTGAGTGGTTTATCTGAGACCAGAACCTTTTTCAGAATCATATTACCCCAAGCTCTAGTCATTGCGCTTCCTAATATCGCTAATAATCTCTTGACCTTGTTAAAAGAAGGCTCACTGGCATATATGATTGGCTATGTTGATATTATGGGGCAGGCGCAGAATATCATTTCAAGAAATTTAGGGAATTTTGGCTTAGAGACTTATGTGGCGGTAACCTTAGTTTACTGGGTAGTAGCGCTTGTGATAGAAGGTGGTAGTCTACAACTTGAAAAAATATTAAGTCGACATAAAGGACAAAGATTGGAAGGACAAACGTAATGGCTATTGATTATTTAATCGCAACCTTTATCGAAAGTTTAAAAGGTGTCCCAATGACACTTTTCATCACTTTTTTCGCCTTAATTGCAGCACTGCCTTTGGGATTGTTGCTTGCGATTGCACGGCTCAAAAAAATACCCGTCCTGAGTCAATTGGCTAGACTTTATACGTTGATTATTCGTGGTACACCTTTGATTCTTTTGATTCTACTTTTTTACAGTTTTGTACCAAGTTTTCTTAATGCTTTTTTTAAAGCGCATGATATCGCAATTGATATCTTTAAGGTTAACCCTCTATTTTATGCCTGTACCGTTTTTCTACTTGTTGCCATTGCAGCAGTCGCTGAGATTTTTCGCTCGGCTTTACTTGCTGTCGATGGGGGACAGTTTGAGGCAGGCAAGGTGGCTAATCTGTCAACCTTTCATATTTATGCTCGGATTATTTTACCGCAAGCCTTGGTTTCAAGCTTGCCCAACTTGTGTAATCTTGCGATTACGCTAGTTAAAGGAACCTCACTTGTTTTTGTCATGACTGTAAAAGATATCACCGCAATTGCCAAAATTCAGGCCAGTTATGGCTATAATTATGCCGAAAGCTATCTGGTTATCTTCGCTATCTACATTTTGGTGTGTACGGCGATTCAGGTCGTTTTCAAAAAGTTAGCCGATTATGTCGCCCTAGACAGACGCATGCCTCTAAAGCAAATGGAAAAGCAACATAATGAGAAAGTCACGATCGAGAAAGGAGTTTTATATGCTGAACATTCGTAACTTGCACAAGCAATTTGGCAGTCATGAGGTTTTGAGGGGGATTGATTTAACTGTCAACCAAGGCGATGTGGTCGTCATTTTGGGCCCTTCGGGATCGGGGAAGACGACCCTTTTACGTAGTATTAATTTTTTAGAGCCAGCGGATTCCGGCACAATTGAGCTAGACGGTGAGACGATTGAGATTGCTAAGGCGACAAAGCAAGATATTCAAGGTATTCGTAAACATACTGGCTTTGTCTTTCAAAACTATAATTTGTTTGCGAATAAAACGGCTGAGCAAAATATCACAGAAGGGTTGATTTATGGTCTTGGGTTATCCAAAAATGTGGCTAAAACGATTGCTCAGGATGTGCTAGAAAAAGTCGGTTTGCGTGAGTTTTCGCATCATTATCCGAGCCAGTTATCTGGTGGGCAGCAGCAACGTGTCGGTATTGCTCGCGCTATCGCAGCTGAACCTAAAGTACTATTGTTTGATGAGCCAACGAGTGCGCTTGACCCAGAGCTTGTTGGTGATGTTTTAGCAATTATGAAGTCTCTAGCTAAAGCCGGGAAAACCATGGTTGTGGTCACGCATGAAATGGGCTTTGCTAAAGAAGTCGCAAGCGAAGTTGTCTTTATGGACGGTGGTGTAATCGTTGAACAAGGTCGGCCAGAAGAAATCTTCGAGTTTCCAAAAGAAGAGCGGACACAACAGTTTTTGGCTAGAATATTAGGGGATTTTGTACGAGCTTAAACATGTAATTGACCTTGTTTGATTGGCGTGTTAGTGTAGGTCGAGTTTCAAGATTTCAGAAAGTGAAATTCCAGAAAGGAGTAGTATTATGAGTCAAGACTTTAAAGGCAAAAATGTCCTTGTTACTGGTGGCTCTCGCGGCATTGGCTTTGCCATTGCCAGTCGCTTTGCAGTTCAAGGCGCTAGAGTTGTCATCACTGCGACACGTGAGGAAACATTAGCTCAAGCTTTATCACAGTTTCAGGCTAATGACTTACAGACAGTTAAAGGTTTGATTTTAGACTTGACTATTCTGACAGATGCAGGAGCAGTTTTTAATCAAGCCAGTGATTTATTAGGTGGGGAGCCAGTCGATATCTTGGTCAATAACGCCGGTATATCAGCCCCGACCAGTCTAGCAGATAGTGATTTGACTGATATTCACCGCGTGTTTCAGGTCAATTTGATTGCCCCTATCCTGTTATCGCAGGCTTTCGCTGCCCAATTTGTATCCAGACAAGATGATTTTGGCAGTATTGTCAATATCAGTTCCATCGCTTCTAAATTTGATGAGACACATAATCTCATCTATGGTGTCAGTAAGGCAGGGCTGAATAAAGCAACGAAAAACCTTGCCAAAAATTTAGGTAAGCAAGGGATTCGTGTCAACGCGATTTTACCAGGTAGTATCGATACCGATATGACAAGAAAAAAATATAGTGACCCAGCAGTTTACCAAGCCTTAATTGATCGCTTGCCCCTATCCAAACGTGGGACAGGTGATGACATTGCGCATCAAGCTGTTTTTATAGCCAGTTCTGATGCGAATTACATAACTGGTCAATTAATTTCGGTAGACGGTGGCTGGTTACTACAGTAGTCATGACATGCAATAATAAAAAATAGATTAGCTGATTTGAGCTAATCTATTTTTGTTATTATTTTTTACTTGATTCACTTGACTTTTCTGTCGCAAGTTCAGGATGCAGTTCTTTGAAAGTCTCTGTTTTCCAGAGCTTTTTCGTCGATTTATCGCCATTTAAAGAATAGAGAGAAGTAGATTTGTCCCCTAATTTCTTCTCAATTGCCTTAGCTTTTTGCAAGCCTTTAACATAAGAATATTCATTTGGGTCGATTGTCTTGAGACCATCATTTGGCCAGAAACGAATTAAATCCCCCGTCGTAATCGCATCTGAAATCTTCAGTAGCTCCTCAGTCTTTTTATTATTCGTATCAATTTCATTTTTGGTCGTCGGGTCAGGATTGGTAATCTCTTCTCCTGTCTGCGTTTTATAAATTCTACCAGCATAATTGGTTAATGTCGGAGACACCCAGTTATCGGTTGCTCGCATCGCGAGTAAGTTGCGATGGTCTGGACTCAGTAAATCTTGCCCAAGCTCAGGATATTTGCTATTATCGATGCCCAGGAGATGCAGCAGCGTTGGGAGATTGTCAAGCTCACCACCATAAGTATGATCGACATGACCTTTATCCATCCCAGGCACGACAATCATGTAAGGAACGCGTTGGAGCATGGCATTGTCATAATTGGACCACGTTTCCTTGTCCTTACCTAATAATTCTGCTAGGTCAGGGTTCCGAGAGTTTGAAATCCCGTAGTGATCGCCATAAAGTACAATAACAGAGTTCTTATATACACCAGATGCTTTGAGATAGTCAAAAAATTCTTTAACAGCAGAGTCTAGATAGTTCGCTGTTGCAAAATAACCATTAATTGTTTCATCATTGGTATTAGCTAATGGGAATCCTGATTCATCACCGTTAAATTGAACATAAGGATAGTGATTGGATACCGTGATAAACTTCGTGTAGAAAGGTTGTTGCAAATGCTCCAAATAATTAATAGAGTCACCAAACATGTATTTATCATGTAGACCATATTGGAAAGAATTAGATTTATCAACATCAAAGTAAGTTTGGTCGAAGAAGTAATTATAACCTAAGCGTTTATAAGTTTCATTCCGATTCCAGAATGAACCGACATTGCCATGAAAGACAGCAGAGGTGTAGCCGCCAACCTGCCCTAAAATATCAGGCGCTGCTTGGAAGGTGTTTTTTCCACCATTGCTGACGAAAAATGAGCCTTGATTTAAACCAAAGAAGGAATTTTCCATCAATGTTTCAGCATCGGATGTCTTGCCAGCTTTGACTTGGTGGAAGAAGTTGTCAAAAGCGAAAGTTTCTTTTGAGCCGAAAAGTGAATTGAGAAATGGTGTTACTTCATAGTCTTTTTCAACCTTGGTTTCAGGGTCTGTAACTTTCAGTTTGTAGTTGATTAAAAATTGTTGGAAACTTTCCAAATGAATGTAGATAACATTTCGGCCTTTAGCAATCCCGAAAGTCTCGGGATTAGGCTTGGCGTAATTGTCCGTGATGTATTTCTTGACTTCATTGACATCCGTTGCTTTAGCCTCTTTACGAACCTGATTTGTTTTATAGGTATTAAATCCATCATAAACTGTAAAAGGGACGAGACCGAGGTAGCGGACGACGTAAGTATTAGAAAACCCACGACTCAAAAGTTCAGGGCGGTCAATTTCAGCCATAAAGAGATTGACCGTAAAGGCTAGAATTGAAAGGGATGTAATCGCAAAACTTGCGCGTTTGTTAAATGGCCTTTGGTCAAACCGAATGACTTTACGCCACATCAAAATAGCAATTAAGACAAAGTCAACTATAAAGACGAGGTCACCTAAATTGAATAAGTTAATAGCAGATTCACCTAGTCCCGCAGAAACTTTACCAGCTGCTAACATCGTATTGATGGTAATGAAATCAGTGAATTCACCAAAATAGGTCGAATTAGCAAAAAGTAGAGCAGTCAAAGCGATATAGATGACCATTGATAAAATATAGTAAAGCTTGGTGTTTTTTGCATAAAGTGCAAGCCCAATCAGTAAAAGTGAACTTGAAATCGGATTGATGATTGCTAAAAAGATTTGAAAGGAGTTGTCAAAGTCCAAATCAAATTTAAAAAAGTAGGCAAATAAAGTCTTGAGCCAAAATAGAATGACTAAAAAAGCTGTAAATCCAAGCCGTGTCGAAACAATGTTTGAAAATTTCTTTAACAAGTTAGTAGTTTCCTTTTAATAGTCAACCTCAGAGGCACAACCCTCATTGGACGACAAAATTTTCCCTAAAATATCTCCTTTCATTTTACGCTTTTTTAGTCTTTTTCGCAAATATTGATGCATCTATTGTCAGAAACTATGAAAAAATCGGTGTTTTAAATGTGTCATCTATCCTAAAACTAGCCTTATCATCCCTCAAACCATAGCAATAAACTTGATTTTTGTGTATAATTTAGAGTAATGACTAAATTAACGATAAATAAATACGCTGCTAAAAAGATTTCCCAAGGAATTGCTGTGCTTGATGCGCGTGATTTTCCTGGTAATAGTTATACTGAGGGATTTGCTGACCTCTATTTTGAGCACCAATTTGTCAGCAAGGCTTATTTTTCACGCCAAAATAAAGGGATTGGTTGGACAGTCACATCTGCTGATTTTAGCCAACTCCTGACAGATGCTAAAAACAAACGCAAAACTTATGCGCAAGATTCATCTACGACAGCCTATCGCATTTTTAATCAAGATGGTGATGGTTTTGGTGGCATGACTATTGATATCTACGGTGATTATGCCCTTTTCAGCTGGTATAATGCTTTCATTTATACACTTAAAGATGAGATTTTATCGGCTTTTCAGACTGTTTTTCCAGAAATTCTAGGCGCTTATGAAAAGGTTCGTTTTGAAAGCAAATTACCGATTTCTAGCCATATCTACGGCAAAGTGGCACCAGAAAAATTTATCATTTTAGAAAATGGTGTTAAATACCAAGTTTTCCTAAATGACGGTCTCATGACAGGTATTTTCCTAGATCAACATGAAGTACGAGGCGCCTTACTTGAATATTTGGCAGCCGGAAAAGATATCTTAAATTTGTTTTCTTACACCGCAGCTTTTTCTGTTGCATCGGCAATGGGAGGCGCAAAGTCAACGACATCAGTTGATTTAGCTAAACGCTCGCGAGAATTATCCGAGACACATTTCAAAGCCAACGGCCTATCACTTGATGCCCACAAATTTCATGTCATGGATGTTTTTGAGTATGCCAAGTATGCCGCTAGAAAAAAACTAGGTTTTGACCTCATCGTCATCGACCCACCAAGTTTTGCGCGCAATAAAAAAATGACCTTCTCAGTCGCCAAAGATTACCACCAGCTCATTACTGATGCGCTTCCAATTTTAAACCGTCACGGTAAAATCATTGCTTCAACTAATCACGCCAGATTGAGTCGTACAGACTTTTTAGACGAATTGCGTAAAGGTTTCGGCACTCAAAAATTTGAAATCATTTCAGAATTTAGATTACCAGCAGACTTTGCGACCAACCCTGCGGACGCCCAGTCTGACTATCTCAAAGTCTTTGTATTAGAGGTTAAATAACAAATGAAAATAGTAGTTCCGATTATGCCAAAAAACCTGAGCGAAATCGCTAAACTCGATACGGCCCAGTACGCTAACGCCGACTTGGTCGAATGGCGTGCAGACTTCATGCCTATACCTGATCTAAAGCAAGCAGCACAAGACATTAAGGCTCAGTTTCCCAATCAAGAGATTATATTTACATATCGAACAGAAGACAAAGCTGAGCCTATTATCTCAGCAGAAGATTACACTAGAGTCATTCATCAATTTTCGGCTGAATTTACTTACGTTGATGTTGAAATATTAAAATACCCAGGGCTTGTTTTGCCTGAAAATACCGTCGTGTCCTACCATGATTTTACGCAAATCCCTCAAAATCTACCAGAGATTTTATCAAAAATGATAGCGTCAGGCGCAAAAATTATTAAATTTGCCGGTATGCCACAGCAGCAATCAGATGTCCTGAGACTGATGACTGAAACCTTACGTTTTGCGGAAAAACATTCGGACTTGACGTTAGTGACCATGGCGATGGGTGAGCTTGGAAAAATCACGCGAGTGGCAAGCGATAGTTTTGGCAGTAGTTGGACCTTTGCCTCTGTGGGCACGACTAGTGCGCCTGGTCAACTGAGCCTTTCGGAAATGCTTACGATTCGAGAGATATTCCAATAGAAAAAAGGTTTGATACCTAGTATCAAACCTTTTAGTATTTTTTCAAATAAATTTTATCGACTTTATGGCGTTTATCCTTGTGTAAAATGACTTCTGCGCGACTTCGTGTGGGTTCGATAAATTCTCGTAGGTTTACCAAGTTGACTTTTTTCCAAGTATCGCGCGCCATTTTTAGCACTTCATTAGCGGAGAGAGTTGTAAACTGATGATAGTAGTTGGTGCTGTCTTTTTTGGCAAGCTCTAATAGTGTTTTAAAGCGTTCTAAATACCAACGCTCGATATTGGCTTCTGTTGCATCGACATAGATTGAAAAATCGAAGAAATCATTGATATACAGCCGTTTATTGAGTGTGCTTTGAAAGACATTGATGCCTTCTACAATCAAAATATCCGGAGATTTGACTAAGTTTTTTTCAGGTAAAATGTCGTAGATTTCATGGGAGTAAACTGGAATTTCGACATCTTTGCCAGCCTTAATCTCAGACAAAAAGCGAATCAAGCTTTCCATATCATAGGACTCGGGAAACCCTTTTCGGTGGAGAATATTTTGCTCCGTCAAGGTTTGGTTGGGATATAAAAAACCATCCGTTGTCACAAGTTCCACAGTTGACGTCTTAAACGACTGTGTTAAAAGTAACTGTAACAAGCGTGCTGTTGTCGATTTTCCGACAGCAACGGAGCCTGAAATGCCGATGATAAAGGGTTGATTTTCAGCAATTTTCTGGAGAAATAGCCCCTTAGAAAAGCTGAGGTCGCTCATCGTTTTCTTGTAAATACGGATAAGTTGGACTAGCGGCAAGTAGACATCGTTGACATCTTGAACGCTGATTTCATCATTGATTGATTTGATATTATCAAGTTCTGCCTCAGTCAGAGGCGGTATCGTCTTTTTATAGAGATTTTGCCAAATATGGCGGGTAATTTTTTCATAATTAATCAGTTCAGTTTCCATAAAAATAATTTTACCACAATAAGACCTGTTTTGCCAGAATGCGCTTACAAATCTATTAAATTAGTGTTGATGCATTTAATCACTATAGATTATTTGCTGAATTGTTTCTCAATATCTAAAAGAGATAAAATCATCGTCCTGTGTTAAAATAGGGATAGAAATAAAACGAAAAGAGGATAAAAAATGAAAGTAGCAGTGTTTGGTGACTCAATTTCAGCGAAACTTGACATGAAAAACTGGACAGAAGACTTTCTGACTCGTATGGGGTTTCCCGGACAGGTCGAGTTGTTCGCTGTGCCTGGTGAGGATACGTCAGATGCCTTGAAACGATTGGACCAAGTCGTGGCAGCTCAAGCAGATTATAACTATATTTTCTTTGGTGCTAACGATGCGGCTGCTCACCATGATGTTTCAGTTGCCGATTTTATTACGAATCTAACCACATTTGTCACTGCCTTGGGTGCTGACAAAACATCAATTTTAACACCGTCGTACGTGAATGAAGTGGCCATTGCCGAAACACATGAAATGCTTGGCCGCAGTAATGCAAATGTCGCACAGTATGTCGCAGCCACCAAGACTGTCGCTGAGGAAACCGGCGCCAAAATCGTTGACCTCAACCATGCGATGACGGTTTACCCAGGTTCTGACGAGTTCGTTGGTCCAGATGGCGTTCATTTTTCACAAGACGGGTATGAACTAATTACTTCGCTAATTGCGGTCGATGTCAAATCACGGGAGCTTGCTAAAACACATGTCTGAAAAATTCCAAAAAATGTATTATGATGAAAATCCAGATGCTGCGCACGACCTACATGAATTGGAAACAGTCTTGCTCGGTCAAAAAATGACCTTCACGACGGATGCTGGTGTCTTTAGTAAAAAAGCCATTGATTTTGGTAGCCAGGTCCTCTTGAATGCCGTCCATTTTCCAGAAAACTCCACCCTTTTAGATGTTGGTTGCGGTTATGGACCCATGGGATTGAGCTTAGCGAAAGTACAGGGCGTGACCGCCACATTAATAGATGTTAACTTGCGAGCTCTTGCACTTGCAGAGAAAAATGCCATTAAAAATGGTGTGACAGCAGATATCTTCCAGTCCAATCTCTATACCAATATTTCAGGTCTTTTTGATCATATCGTCTCTAATCCACCGATTCGTGCTGGAAAAGATGTTGTGCATGGTGTCATTTCAGGCGCTTACGAACATTTGCGTGAACAGGGAACATTGACCATTGTTATTCAGAAAAAACAAGGTGCACCCAGTGCTAAAAAGAAGATGACAGAAGTCTTTGGTAATTGTGAAGTGATTTCTAAAGAAAAAGGTTATTTCATCCTACAATCTGTTAAATTATGAGTTTTTAATAAGACTATTCCATCATCCATCTAATGATAATTATTTCCAATTCTAATAAAAAAGTGTTACAATAATAGTTGTGTTAAATCTTCACAATATAACAAACACTCTTTTCTAGTTAGAAGGAAATTTTACATATGATTAATACACGTTCAACTCAGACATCATCAGGGGGTAAAACGGGGTTACAGACTGTTATCTTGATCGCCACGATGTTCCTAGGCTATACGATGATTTATATTGATAAATTATCAATTAGTATCAGCTTAGTACCGATGTCAAAAGATTTGGGTATATCTCCTTCGCAAAAAGGCCTTATCATGAGTGCCTTTTTTCTGGGCTATGCTATCATGCAAGTACCGATTGGGTTTCTAAATACCAAGATTGGTTCAAAGAAAATTTTAACAGCAAGCATTTTTGCATTAGGCCTATTTGCGGCACTCTTTAGCTTTGGGACATCGGTGATTTATTTTGTTTTGATCCGTTTCTTATCTGGGGCACTTGCGCATTCAGGCTATGCTCAGAGTGTCAGTAAAGAAGTGCAAGCCAATGTACCCGTCTCTCAGAGAACATTTGCCAATGGTATTTTACTTTCATCATCTGGTATTGCGAGTATTTTAGGACCGATTTTTGTTTCACCTGCCGTGCAAAATTTAGGCTACAAGCAAACTTATATCATTTTGACCGTTATTGCCTTAGTGATTGGTTTGGTATTAGTTGCTATTATTCCAAATTCTGATCATGCACAGATGACAAATACAAATGGCGAATATGTGACTAAAGTGTCACTTGGCAAAATATTATCTAATCAAATCGTTTGGCTGTTGCTTATTTGTGACTTTTTTGTTAACGCCGTGATGTATGGCGTGATTAACTGGACTCCTTCATTTTTAACGAGTGATGAAGTTGGTTTTACATTGACACAGCAAGGCAAAATGACTTCTGTTGCGGGTGCATTCTTTCTGATTGGTGCCTTAGGTGGGAGCTATCTTGTCGGTAAGTTTTTTGCGGATAGAGAACGCGATGTTATCGCCGTTTTTGCGATTTTGGGATCAGTTGCGCTCTTTACGGCTTTTCATATCCCACATGGTGGTGCCATGAATATGATACCGATGACGATTTGTTTTGCGATTGGTGATTTATCATATGCCATTGCTTTCACGACACTTCTAAGTTTACCTTTGAAGCGATTCAAACCTGCTGAATTTGCGCCAAGCTATGCTTGTGTGGCAATGGGAGGTATATTAGGAGGTTTTATTGCACCTTACTCGATTGGCTTTCTAGTCGAAAAAACAGGTGGCTATGCTAGTGTTTTCACATCATTTTTAGTTGTTGGTTTACTTTTTGCGCTTGCAATTCGTTTTTTGCCTAAACACTATGCACCAATTGATGAAGCACCAGTCATGACTGAGACTGAGGAATTACTTGAACATGAACTATAAGCAATTAGCGACCAGCACCATGAAATATGACTTAAATAGGAGACTACCTAAGGTTACACTTAGTACCTCATATCAAATTGAAATAGGCTCGGCTTAATAGGCCTTGTATAATTTAAGGAGAATTTTAATGACTACTGAATCTTTACTCGCTCAAGTTCCTGTGCAAGATATCGTAACTTGGCGTCACCATCTACACGCGCATCCAGAATTATCATTCCACGAATATCAAACAACAGACTATATCATCTCTATTTTAGAAACATTCCCCAATTTGGAGTTGCAACGACCAACTGAAACAGGTGTTGTTGCAATCTTAAAGGGTGGCAAGACTGGCAAAACAATTGCCCTACGTGCTGACATCGATGCTTTGCCAATTCAAGAAGAAACAGACGTTGGTTTTATTTCACAAAATGATGGTGTCATGCATGCTTGTGGGCATGATACACATACATCAATACTTTTAGGTGCCATTAAAATGTTGGCACCTATGCAGGCAGAGATTGCTGGGACGATTAAATTCCTGTTCCAACCTGCAGAAGAAGTGCCACCTGGTGGTGCAGTACAGTTTGTCAAAGCAGGCGTCATGGATGATGTTGATCAAGTCTTTGGCTTGCACATTTTCCCCATGATTCCAACTGGTGCTATCGGTTATAAATATGGCGCCTTGACAGCCTCATCTGATACGCTTGATTTGACAATCCATGGTGTTGGAGCCCATGCCATGTCCCCTGAAACATCAGTTGATGTGATTACGATTGGTGCCGAAATCATCTCAAACTGTAATAACATCATTGCGCGACGTATTTCACCGTTGGCCGCGGGCCTCATCTCTTGGGGACAATTCTCAGCAGGACATACAAATAATGTTATTCCTGATACAGCGACAATTAAAGCCAGCATCAGAACACGTAACCCTGAAATTCGGACACAAATGCGAGATATGATTGAGCAAACTGTTAAAGGTATTTGTGAGGCTTACGGTGCAACCTATGACTTTGATTTCATCTATGGTTATAGTTCAGTCGTCAATTCGACTGTTGAAATGGATGCGCTACGTCAAAGCGCTACTAAAATTGTTGGCGAAAGCGGCATTTTTGAAGTCCCAGACATGATGGGTGGAGAAGATTTTTCAGCTTATACAGATGTAAAACCTGGTTGTTTCTTTGCCCTAGGTGGTGGCGAGGCAAAAGACGGCTATGGTCATATTAATCATTCTCCAGAATTTAAAGTTGATGATAATAGTTTACCTGTTGGTACAGCTGTCTTTGTTCAATTAGTCAAAGATTTGATGATCGCTTAAATCAAAAAACTTGACACACTATCAGTCGTGTCAAGTTTTTTCTCTTGATGTGTCAATCTCGATTAATATTAACGCCAAGCACAGTCAAATGACCATTTGATATCAACT
The DNA here is from genome assembly GCF_002441885.1 of Pseudolactococcus chungangensis CAU 28 = DSM 22330. Classification (GTDB taxonomy): domain Bacteria; phylum Bacillota; class Bacilli; order Lactobacillales; family Streptococcaceae; genus Pseudolactococcus; species Pseudolactococcus chungangensis. Next base: position 36,314 of record NZ_JXJT01000009.1, read on the forward strand.
TAATGACGAGCGCAGCAAATTCGCTTGCGGTTATCTCGTTATTTTTTTGTCCAATCCACCAATTTAAGGTGCCAGTAAAGATGCTTGTGATATAAGAAACCACAAAATCAGTTGGAATTTTTAAATTGTCATTTCGAACATCCAAAGCATTAAAAATTTCTGAATATCGTTCGGATAAGATGGCTAATAAACGCTCGGATAAAATTTCTTTGTTACTATGTGTCACGATAATGCGTGCCAAATCGGGATTTTCCTGAACAAACTCATAGAATTTGGTGAGGGAGCACTCTATCTTTTTGACATTGACAGAGTTTTTTTCAATGAGATTTTCTTCGTCAAGGACTGCAGCAAACTCACCCAAAAATTTATCAATGATCTGCTCAAATAAATCAAATTTATCTTTGAAGTGACTGTAAAAAGTTGCACGGTTAATCATGGCCTCATCAGAAATATCATTGATTGTGATTTTATCAAAGGTTTTTGAGCGTAATAATTTGATGAAGGCTTGAGTGATTAACTTATTTGTTCGTTTGATACGTAAATCAACTTTTTTTGGCATATTTTTATTTTCTTTCTGAAAGTTGCTAAGGTTATCCAACATTTTGTTGTTTAGTGTTGTTTTACTAACAGTTTAGCACATTTTAGTGGTTGCACACAAGTCAAATTACTTGTAAAATTGAAATATATATGATAAACAACAGTCTGTTGTTTTTGAAAGAGCTAGATAAGAAAGAGGATGCAATGTATAAAGCTGGTATTGATGTTGGGTCCACAACAGTAAAAATGGTCGTTTTCGATGATAACTACGGTATGATGTTTTCTCGCTATGAACGTCATTTTTCTGATGTTAAGACGGCAACGATTAAAGTACTCAAGGATATGATGATTGAGTTAGGGGATATACAGTTTGCCTTTTCAATCACGGGTTCGGGCGGTATGGGGCTTTCTGATGTGATTGGTGCAACCTTTATTCAAGAAGTGATTGCCTCAACCTTAACCATTGAAAAATTTATCCCACAAACTGATGTCATGATTGAACTGGGTGGCGAAGATGCGAAAATGACTTTCTTTGATGGTGCCATGGAGCAGCGAATGAATGGTTCCTGTGCTGGTGGAACGGGTGCTTTTATTGACCAGATGGCCGAACTACTCAAAGTTGATGCGGCGGGTGTTAACGAGTTAGCTAAAAACTATGATAATCTTTACCCGATTGCCAGTCGTTGTGGTGTTTTTGCCAAAACGGATGTTCAACCATTACTAAATGAAGGCGTTAGAAAAGAAGACATAGCTGCTAGTATTTTCCAAGCTGTCGTTAATCAGACGGTTGCAGGACTTGCAGCAGGTCGTAAAATCACAGGTAACATTGCTTTTCTAGGTGGACCGCTCTATTTTATGAGTGAACTCCGCAAACGATTTATTGAAACGCTAGACATCAAGCCCGAAAATGTTGTTTTTCCAGAACATCCCCAGCTTTTTGTCGCTATGGGTGCTGCCCTTGATGAGGAAAATGCGACAGAGTTTACGGCGACAGAAATTATCAGTAAACTTGAACAAGATGAGTCCGAAAACCTCATCCCCCAAGATACGCTAGAGGTTCTTTTCGAAGATGAAACAGCTTTGGCCGAGTTTCGAAGCCGGCACGCTAAGGCAGCAGCAGATCATAAACCGCTTGCTAGCCACCATGGCGCAGCCTATTTAGGGATTGATGCAGGTTCAACGACGACTAAAGTTGTCTTGATTGATGATGAGGGCAATATTTTGTTTGAGCATTACGGCTCAAACAATGGTGATCCGTTGGATTCTGTTTTAGCGGTTATGACCCTCCTTTATCAGGAGATACCTGAGGATGTCTATATTGCTAAATCAGCTGTGACAGGTTACGGTGAACAGCTGATTAAGGCAGCTATTAAAGTGGATATTGGCGAAGTTGAGACCATGGCGCATTACAAGGCTGCTGAGTTTTTCCAACCTGGTGTTGATTTTATCATCGATATTGGTGGGCAGGATATGAAAGCCATGACGATTCGAGATGGTGCGCTATCTAGTATCCAGCTCAATGAAGCTTGTAGCTCGGGCTGTGGTTCATTCATTGAAACATTTGCTAAATCATTGCGCTATGATGTTAAAGACTTTGCGCAAGCGGCGCTTCTGACTGAACACCCTGTGGACCTTGGCTCAAAATGTACGGTCTTTATGAATTCTAAGGTTAAGCAGGTTCAAAAAGAAGGCGCGACAGTTGGTGATATTTCTGCAGGCTTGTCTTATTCTGTGATTAAAAATGCCTTGTATAAGGTCATTAAAGTCAAACGACCTGAAGACCTCGGAGAGAAAATCGTCGTGCAAGGTGGGACTTTCTATAATGAAGCCGTCTTGCGTGCCTTTGAGAAGATTTCAGGGCGTGAGGTTGTCCGTCCCTCTATCGCTGGTTTGATGGGTGCCTATGGTTGTGCCTTGATTGCCATGGAAAATGCGTTAGATGACATAGCACCGTCTACGATTTTGACATTGTCAGACTTAGAGCAATTTAAAACGATGAAAGAGTTTACAACTTGCGGCTTGTGTGAGAACATGTGCAAGATGACTTTGACTGTCTTTAATGATGGTTCTAAATTTGTCTCAGGTAATCGTTGTGAGCGTGGTGCTGAAAAAGCCATGCAAATCAAGGTTGCTAAAGCAGAAAAAAAAGTCAATCTCGTTGATTACAAGTATAAAAAACTTTTCAAATTTAAATCACTCAACAAGAAAAAAGCTGTCAATGGTGAAATTGGTATTCCTCGTGTCCTAAACATGTATGAAAACTATCCATTATGGCATACCATGCTGACAGATTTAGGTTTCCGTGTGGTTTTGTCACCGAAATCTGATAAGGAACTCTACGAAAAAGGGATTGAAACCATTCCATCTGATACGGTTTGTTATCCTGCCAAACTCAGTCATGGTCATATCATGACCTTGATTCAAAAAGATGTACCAACGATTTTCTATCCGTCTGTTTTATATGAACGTCAGGAAGATGCCAGTGCGCAAAATCATTATAACTGTCCAATTGTTCAGTCTTATCCGGAAGTCATCAAAAATAATATTGATGAAATTCGTAATGGTGAGGTTGGCTACATTCATCCCTTTATCAATCTAGCGGATGCTGACAATATGGCGAAGAACTTATATGAGGCGCTTGCTGCTTTTGATGTGACCTTTGATGCTGTTAAAGCAGCGGTTACGCATGGTTTCCAAGTGATGGATGACTTCAAAGCGGACATTCGCAATCAAGCAGAAGAGTTGATGATGCGGATTAACCTCAACCACGAAAAAGCGATTGTGCTTTCTGGCCGTCCGTATCATTTGGACCCCGAAATTAATCATGGAATTGCAGATATCATTACCCAGGAAGGCTTTCATGTCTTGACTGAGGATGCGATTGCGCACTTATCAGAAGTTGGTGGGTTACGTGTGGTCAATCAATGGGTTTACCATTCTCGTCTGTATGGCGCTGCTCGCGTCGTTGCCAAAAATAAAAATTTGGAACTCGTTCAGCTCAACAGTTTTGGCTGTGGCTTAGATGCGGTAACGACTGACCAAGTTGAAGAAATCATGCAAGCCCACCATAAACTCTATACCGTTTTGAAGATCGACGAAGGCTCCAATATGGGGGCTGTTCGAATTCGTCTGCGGTCACTTAAGGCTGCGGTCAATGAACGTGATAAACGTGGACAGTTGCCTGAGGTATCTGAAGAACAGATGTCAGAAATTGTAGCGCATCATCCTGTCTTTACTAAGGAGATGAAAAAGACACATACACTTTTGATGCCTATGCTATCACCAATTCATCAAGAGGGGTTAATAGACGAGGCATTCAGACAGTCTGGTTACAATGTGGTGCTCTTGCCGGAAGACAAATCAGCCATCAACTCTGGTCTCAAATTTGTCAACAACGATTCTTGCTATCCTGCCATCATTTCCATCGGGCAGTTGGTTCATGCACTGGAATCTGGTGACTACGATGTTGATAATACCTCTGTTTTGATGACTCAGACGGGTGGCGGCTGTCGGGCGACCAACTATATTCCTTTATTGCGCAAGGCCTTGAAAGACGCAGGTTTTGGTCAGGTGCCTGTTGTGTCCTTGTCGATGGGGAATAAGGGGACTGAGAAGTCGGACGGTTTCAAGCTGACGGTGCCTTTGATGGTGCGCATAGTCATTGGTGCGCTTTATGGTGACTTATTTGAGCGCGTTGTCTATCGGACGCGACCTTACGAAATGACTAAGGGGCAAGTTGATGCGCTACATGCCAAGTGGCTAGCTAAGGCCAAGCATAATATGAAGACTGGTTCGATTTTTGAGTTTAATCGCAACATGAAACAAATCATACGAGAATTTGACGAAACGCCTTTACGAGACATTCAAAAACCGCGTGTCGGTGTTGTGGGTGAAATTCTTGTGAAATACTCGAAAACGGCTAATAATGATATTGTGAGCATCATCGAAGCAGAGGGTGCAGAAGCTGTCGTGCCGGATATTATTGGCTTTATGAACTATTCTCTTTATAACCAGATTTGGAAGTCAGATCATTTGGACATGGGTAAAAAAGCTAAGTATTTCGCACGTGCCTTCATTAATATCATTCAAATGGTTGAAAAACCAATGAATAAAGCCTTGAAAGCGTCAAGCCGCTTTGATGGGATTCATTCGATTGATGCACTGGCTGCCGATACAGAGAAAATTATTTCGATTGGGAATCATACCGGCGAAGGTTGGTTCTTGACTGGCGAGATGATTGAGCTCTTGCAAGACGGTGTCGATAACATCGTTTGTCTCCAACCCTTTGGCTGTCTGCCTAACCACATCGTCGGTAAAGGCATGACCAAAGAACTCCGTCGTCAATACCCACGAGCTAATATCACACCAATTGACTATGATCCATCCGTTTCTGTTGTCAACCAACTCAACCGCATTCGCTTGATGATGGCGACGGCTAAGAAACAGATGAAAAAAGATATGGAAGTTGGGGTTTAAGTGACTCAAAAAACTGTCGCAAGATGGTTTTTTTATTATTGGCATAAACTATATCAAAAGCAATAATCAACCGTTTTTTATATAGTCTATAACTATATCTTTGGTCAACATTTCAGTATTATACAACCGACATATTTTACCCTATAATAAAATTATCCAAAAAATAATTGTGTTGACTGATTGACTAGGTCATTTCAAAAATAAAACAGGAAAAAGGGGAATCAGAAAATGAGTGAAAAATTTCAAATTGTAGGCAGTCTGTTAAGGCCACAAAACTTGTTGGCTTATAAGAGCCAAATCGAAAAACGTGATGACATTCAATATCCGTTCTATAACGATTTTGAAGGTTATCAAGCTTGTGAAACTCAAGCCATTCAAGATGTCATTCAAAAACAAATCGACCACAAGCTCAGCATTATTTCAGACGGTGAGTTTTCAAAGTCGCTCTGGCATTTAGATTTTGTCTGGGGATTGAAAGGTGTGCGGCGTTTAATCGCAGAACACGGCTATTTTTTCAGAGATTTCGACGAAACGCAGACCTATGAAACACGTCGTGATATTGCCTTAGCTTTCGATGATAAACTCAGCGGTCACAACCACCATTTCATCGACATTTACCAAGAAATCCAAGCAGATGCTGAGGAACAGACGACAAAATTGTGTATTCCGTCACCCTCACATATCTTCGGGGAATGGTCGTTTTCGCGTGAGCAAAATCTTGACCAGTCTAACGACTCTTATTATCAGGAAGCTGAGATTTTTAAACATGATTTAGCTAACGCTTACCAAGAATTTTTGAGTGACTATGCGACAATCGGAGGCAAAATCATACAGTTCGACGACTGCCTCTGGGAGATGTTCTCAACAGATAATCCTAACTCACCTTTCACTGGTGGACATATTGACCAAGCGAGTATCCAGAACCTCGCGCAAACATTCATTGACCTTAATAATAAAGTCATCGACTATGGTCATCGACTCGGGCTCAAAGTTTGGACGCATAATTGTCGTGGCAATTACGATTCTCGTAACATGGGTGGAGGCTCTTATGAGACGATCGCTAATCTTTTCTTAGGACAGCAAAAGTATGACCGTTTCTTTTTAGAGTGGGATGATGAGCGAGCAGGGGATCTTTCAGCACTCAACGTGTTCAAAGACCGTACTGAGACGGAAGTTGTGCTAGGTTTACTTTCTAGTAAAACAGCAACTTTAGATAATGAGACACGTGTTTTGGACCTACTTGAAAAAGCAAGTCAAATCATTCCAAAAGACAGACTCTTTTTATCTCATCAATGTGGTTTTGCATCATGTGATAATGGCAATGCCTTAACTGAAAGTCAGCAGTGGGCTAAAATTGACCAAGGTCAACAAATTGCTGCTGATTTCTTTGGTAAATAATTTTAGGATAAAACTATCTTGCGATAGTTTTTTTGTTGACAGGTGTTTTCTTTCATATTATACTTAGAATAAAGAGAATAAAAAAAGATTTTTCAAATATGACATACCTTGTCACTTATCCTATGATAAGATAATGATAAGAAGTGAAACAGTATGCCGTGTTGTCTAGTTATACCGGCTTGAAAGCGGAAATAATGCAGATTAATCGTATCTTTGGTATCACTTATCTTTTGTTAAATCATGAACATATGACAGCCAAAATGCTGAGTGAAAAGTTCAATGTGTCCATTCGCACGATTTATCGCGATATTGATAGAATGAGCCAGCTAGGGATTCCAATCTACACTGAGCGAGGTAAGCGTGGTGGCGTCAGTCTTTTATCTGATTTTGTTTTGAGCAAAGTTTTGTTAGATACCGATGAAAGAAAAAGTATTTTACAGGCCTTGCAAACGACACGTGCTATTAATTTTGATCCAAAAAATGAAGAGACATTAGCCAAATTGACAGCACTATTTGGCATACAAGATCCCCCTTGGTTGGCGATTGATTTTAGCACTTGGTACGGGTTTAGCACACATGATTTTGAACAGTTAAAAACGGCCATACTAAGTCAGAAAGTAGTAACTTTTAACTACCATAACTCAAAAGGTGAGATGAATTTCAGGACGGTGGAACCGACACAACTCATTTTTAAAAGCATGGGTTGGTACCTCAAAGCTTATTGTTTAAATAAACAAGAAGTCCGGATATTTAAACTTAGTCGAATAACCAAACTTGAAACAACTGAACAATCCGTTGAAAATCGATCGTCTGATGTTCAAGTCGTTAACAGTTTGAAACCGCAAACGCCTGAAATGATCCATTTAAAAATGCTAGTGTCCTTACAGCTAGGGTATCGAATTTATGACGATTTTCCGATAGATACTATTCAAAAATATTCGGATAAGACATTATTAATTGAAGGAATGTTCCCAAAAACAGAATGGCTCTATAGCTATATCTTATCACTTGGACAAGCAGTGAAAGTGATAGAACCATTTGCCTTGAAACAAGAGCTATTAACAATGATTAAAAAAATGGAGGAAAATTATAATGAGTAGACCAACAAGCAAGACAGACTTACTTGAAGCGGGAAACACACAGTTTTTGAAATTAGAGAAATTGATGCAGACCCTGCCAGATGAGAACCAGACATTTAATTTTGAAGTCACTGAAAAAATGACAGAGGCGCATTGGCAGCGGGATAAAAATCTAAGAGATGTGCTCATTCATCTCTATGAATGGCATCAGTTGCTCTTAAAATGGGTAACTGCTAATCAAAATGGCAAGGCGGAACCTTTTCTACCAGCACCCTATACTTGGAAATCCTATGGTCAGATGAATCAGGAATTTTGGGAAAAGCACCAGTCAACACCACTTGATGAGGCTAAACAATTATTTGAGGCAAGTCATCAAGACGTGATGACCTTGGCAGACACATTTTCAAATGAAGAACTTTTCACTAAGAAAATGTTTGATTGGACAGGTACGACCTCACTCGGTGCTTACTTTATATCCGCTGCCCCTAGCCATTATGACTGGGCGATGAAGAAATTGAGAAAGCAGATCAAAGCCAATCAATAACGATAGAGGACAGTCAAATGACCGTTGAAAAAGTAGATTTTAAAAAAACGCAAAAAGAATTTTATCAAGCCAAAACTAGCCCGACGATTATTGATGTCCCAGAAATGCCTTTTATCATGGTTAATGGCAAGGGCGATCCCAATACGAGCGCTACTTATAAACAAGCGCTTGACCTTCTCTACGCCCTATCTTATACGATTAAGATGAGTCCCAAGCAAAACGATGCACCCGACGGCTATTTTGACTATGTTGTGGCGCCGCTTGAGGGCTTATGGTGGCTGCCAAATGATGCCAGTCCATTTTCAGGTCATTTAGATAAAGATCAGTTTAACTGGACTGCCATGATCCGCCAACCTGATTTTGTCACGGTGGCTGTTTTTGAACATTTTCGTGAAATCGTGCAGGAAAAGAAACCGACATTAGATGTGTCACTGGCACGCTTGGAAATGCTGTCAGAGGGCTTGTGTGGGCAAATCATGCACATTGGCAGTTATGATGACGAGCCTGCAACGATAAAGACTTTGGATGACTTTATCGTGGCATCTGGTCATAGGGTAGACATTTCAGCAACACGACGGCACCATGAAATTTATCTGAGCGATCCCAGAAGAGTAGCACCTGAAAAATTAAAAACGGTTATTCGACACCCGATTCAGTAGGAAGGCAAGATGGATTATATACCAGCTAAAACGATTTTACAAAAGGTGAAATTTGACGGCAATCTCTGGTTTGGCATTGACTATAATATTAACTTATATAAGGGTTGCAATCATGGCTGTATCTATTGTGATAGTCGGAGTGCCAGATATTTTATTGACGATTTTGATCGCGTGCGGGTCAAGGAAAACGGTCTAGGGATTTTAGCCAAGGAATTAGGTCGAAAAATTCCTAAAGGTGTGATTGGGCTTGGCGCCATGTCAGATAGTTACAATCCCTATGAGAAAAAATTACAGGTGACACGGGGCGCTTTAGAGCTAATTGAAACCTATGGATTTGGTGTCTCCTTGGAAACGAAAAGCGATTTGATCACGCGTGATATTGATATTCTGAAACGCATTTCTGAAAAATCGAGCTGTATTATCAAGCTGTCTATCACTGCCAGTGATGATGTCCTAGCCAGAAAAATTGAACCGTCAGCAAGCCTTAGCTCAAAACGCTTTGCAGCGATTCGCAAGCTAAGCGATAATGGCATTTTTGCAGGCATCTTGCTCATGCCTGTCCTACCCTTGATCACGGATAGCGATGAGAATATCATAAATATCGTGAACTTAGCCCATGAACACGGTGCTAAGTTTATTTATAGCCTGTTTGGCGTGACTTTGCGAGATGTTCAGCGGGATCATTTTTTTGAGAAATTGGCGCAATATTTCCCTGAGCTTGAGCGGGAATATTTCACCATGTATGGCAATCGCTACCAGTGCAATGTGCCTGATATGGCGCGAAAACAAGCACTCTTTGCTGCGGAATGTGAGAAGTATGGTATCTTGTATCGGATGGCTGATATTGTTGCTGGTTATAAGCAGGTTAATTCGGAGCCTGAGCAGTTAAGGTTGTTTTAGTTGATGAGAAAATTATCAAAAACTAAAAGAAGTAAAGGTACCTAACAAACATCTTCAAGACAAATAACAACAACGACCACCCCCTTATATGGTAAAATATATTTGACATTTATATCAAAAAGGGGTCAAAAATGACAAAAGAAATATATGACATAACGATTATTGGCGCAGGACCTAGTGGCTTATTCGCAGGTTTCTACGCCGGTATGCGTAAAAATAAAGTCCAAATTATAGATTCACTCGAAGTACCCGGCGGTCAATTAACCGCCCTCTATCCAGAAAAAACGATACATGATGTGCCAGGCTATTTCGCAGTCAAGGCTGAAACGCTCGTGGCTGATCTAGTCAAGCAAACCGCTCAATTTTGTGTACCAATCCGCCTATCTGAGAAAGTCGTTGACATCACGCCGACAGAAAATCAAGGCGTTTACCAAGTGACAACGACTAAGTCTAGCTATTTAACAAAAGCTGTCATTATCGCAACAGGCAATGGCTCATTTGCACCAAAACCTTTGAAAACTGATGAACCGTCAGAGTTTGATGACACTAAATTGGGATATAGTGTAACCGATAAGCAGCAGTATGCAGGAAAAACAGTTGCGGTTGCAGGTGGCGGTGACTCTGCCATTGACTTGGCTTTGATGCTTTCTGAAGTAGCAGCATCTGTTAGCCTCATTCACAGACGGGATGCCTTTAGAGCGCATGAATCATCTGTCGATAAATTGCATGCTTCTGACGTTCATGTCGTGACGCCTGTGACCATTCGCAGTATTTCAGATTATCAAGAGGGCTTGCGCATCGCGTTATCTGATGACCGTGAGTTGGAAGTGGACCATTTGATTGTGCAGCATGGTTTCCTCAGCAATAATAAAGATATCCGCGCTTGGTCGGTAAATCTTGAGATGAAACGTCAGCATTTCATGGTTGATAGCCATTATCAAACGAGTTGTGAAAATATCTATGCCATCGGAGATACCGCCAACTATGATGGCAAGCTCGGTTTAATCGTTGAAGGCTTTAAAGAAGGCCCACATGCTGTCAATCAAATCATGACAAAAATTCATAGTGGTAAATTAAGCCACGCGCATTCGACCTCGTTGTTTTAATACAAACTAGCCAATTAACTTTTGTGTTTGATTGGCTTTTTTTATTATCTAAAGACTGGTGAATTATTGAAAAATTGCGAAAATTACGCTAGAATAGCTGTATGGAGATTAACGGTTATACAAAACTTGCGGCGGTGGTTGCGAACCCAATCAAGCACTCGCTGTCACCTTTTATACATAATTTGGCCTTTGACCATGTCGATGAAAATGGTGTTTACCTTGCTTTCGAAACACCAGAAACTGATTTAGGCTCTGTCATTGGGAGTATCAAGACACTTGATATGTATGGTGTCAATTTATCTATGCCCTATAAAGAGGCAGCCGTGCCCTATATGGATGAACTATCTGAAGTAGCAAAGCTGACAGGTGCCATCAATACGATTGTCAATCAAGATGGCAAGCTTTTCGGCACGTCAACGGATGGTGCAGGTTTCTTTAAGTCCCTGAAAAACTTTAAGGTCAAAGGTAGTACTATCACCGTTATTGGTGCTGGTGGTGCAGCAAGGTCGATTATTGCAGAGGCAGCGGTACAAGGTGCAGGTCAAATCACTGTTTATAACAGAACCTACAAACCTGAGCTGTTTTCTGATTATCCAGGAAACATTGTGTTCAAACCGTTGTCAGATTTAACAGAATTGACAGGTGATTTGTTAGTCAATACAACGAGTCTTGGCATGGATGGTGTGAGTCTTCCTATCCCAATGGACTTACAATTACCCAAGGACATGCTAGTGGCTGACGTGATTTACCAGCCAATTGAGACGCCCTTACTGACCTATGCCAAGTCTCAAGGTAATCCAACTGTTAATGGCTTAGGTATGCTCTTATATCAGGCAGCAGAAAGCTTTAAACTCTGGACAGGTCAGGAGATGCCGACAGATATGATTTTGAAAAAATTGGAAGAAAAAATATATGGGTAAATCAAAAGTCACAACAATTGTTGTCAACTATCCAGAAAACCAAGCACCGACGTGGGTCGAACCTAGAGCATACAAACCCTATCGTTTCGGCTTAGGAAAATTATCGAAAAATCCTCTGGTTGCTATTTGCATGAATCCTTCGGCAGCACGAGATGAAACGAGCGATAGAACGGTTAATCGGGTGATTGCGGCGAGTCAAAAGTTGGGCTATGATGGCTGGGTAGTGTTCAACACTTACCCTGAGCGTGCGACGGATGCGGCGAATTTGGATGAATTTGATGTCATTTTGTCGCAGGAAAATGTCGCAGTAATCAAGGAGTTTTTGATAAAAAATGAGCTTAAAGAAGTGTGGGGTGCTTGGGGTGATCTCAAGTATGAGGCGCTTAAACAGGGACGTGATGCGATTCTTAAGGTGTTAGCTGAGCAAGACATTAAGGTCTTTCATTTTGCGCCACCGACGAAAGCGGGTAATCCGCGCCATCCCCTCTATCTGAAAGTTGAAGTTGAAAGGAAACGCTATTTATGAAAACATTACATGTGAATTTACCTGACCATCCCTATGATATTATCGTTGAACGCGCAAGTTTATCAAAGTCAGGGGAATGGGCAGCCAAACTTTGGCAACCGCAGAAAGTGGTTATCATCACAGATAACCATGTCGGAAAATTGTATGCTGAAACAGTTAAATTATCGTTTGAGGCGGCAGGGTTTGAAGTTGCAGTTTTTGCTTTCTTAGAGGGTGAAGCATCTAAAAACTTGACGACAGTTGATAGAGCCTATCAGTTTTTGGCGGATTTTGGTATGACACGCTCTGATGGTGTTGTGGCACTTGGTGGTGGTGTTGTCGGAGATTTGGCAGGATTTGTGGCGTCAACTTATATGCGTGGCATTCATTTCTTGCAAATTCCGACCAGTTTGACTGCTCAAGTGGATTCATCAGTTGGTGGTAAAACAGGTGTCAATACTAGTTATGCCAAAAATATGGTAGGGACTTTTACGCAGCCTGACGGCGTTTTGATTGACCCAGATTGTTTGGCAACGTTAGGCAAACGTGAACTCTATGAGGGCATGGGCGAGGTCATTAAGTGTGGTTTGATTGCAGATGCGGAACTTTGGACTATTTTGCAAGGGATGACTGGTGAGGTTGATAATCTTTTAGACCATGCTGAAGCCTTGATTTACCATTCTTGTGATGTCAAACGAAAAGTTGTCGTAGAAGATGAGTTAGATAATGGGACGCGGCTCTACCTGAATTTTGGACATACTATTGGTCATGCTGTTGAAGCAACCGCCGGTTACGGTAAGGTCATGCATGGTGAGGGCGTTGCGATTGGCATGATTCAAATCACTAAAATTGCGGAGGCTAAAGGCTTAGTAGAAGTAGGCTTGACTGAAAAGATTCGAGAAATGGTTATTAAGTTCCATCTACCAATCACCTTTGATGGTTGGGATATCACGCGTCTGGCTAAAGCTATCACTTTAGATAAGAAAGCGCGTGGCGCAAAAGTTAAAACAGTTTTAGTGCCAAAAATCGGTGAAGCATTCATTAATGAAATTGCTATGACTGACGTTCCTGAGTGGCTGAGCTAAATTGCATTTTGCATTTAAATGGTTTTTGATTAAATACTCAAGGTTTAGCTGCCTTGAGTTTTTTTAATTCAGTTCTAATAGGCTAGCTATTAAAGCGAAAAGCAAAATGAATAATTATTAAAAATATTTGCATAATTATTCGTTTTGGTGTATCATTATTAAAAGTATACTTATAAAAAGATGAAAGGTAGGTATGTTTTCGTATAGCATTACTTGATTAGGATGATATTGCATTTTATAAAATGAAAGATTGAGGCATAATAAAATGAAGATGAACAATGACATACCAAAGGGTTTCCAATTTTTAGGTAAGCATGTTGGGATAAAAAAAGCGAAGAAAGATTTAGGTATTATTTTTTCAGAAACAAAATGTACTTCAGCAGCTATGTTCACTAAAAATCAATTTTGTGGAGAATCAATTCCTATCGGTAAAGCAGCTGTATCTGATCATGTTTTACAAGCGATAGTTGTGACAAGTGGTGTTGCCAATGTCGCTACTGGCGCAGAGGGCTATGAGAATGCCAATAAAATTGTCAAACAATTATCAAGGGAACTTGAAATTTCACCAGCTGATATTTTACCTTCTTCAACTGGTATTATCGGTCCGCAGTTACCAATTGAAAAAATTATTGATGGGATGGCGGATGTTTCTGAGTCATTATCCGAATCTAATCTGCTTGATTTTGCCAATGCTATCATGACGACAGATAATAAGTTAAAAATTGTATCCCGAAAAGTGGGTGATGCGTCAATTTTAGGAATTGCTAAAGGATCCGGCATGATTGAACCTAATATGGCAACTATGCTAGTGTATATTTTGACAGATGCGATAATTCCGGAAAATAAAATTGACGATTTTCTTTCAGTAAGTGTTTCCAAATCATTTAATAGTATCAGTGTTGATACAGATACATCAACAAGTGATACGGTTGTTTTAATGGCAAATAATGCCATTCAAGTCGATTTAGAGGTCTTTTCTGAAAAATTATCAGCATTATGTTTAGAATTGGCTAAAAATATTTTAGAAGATGCGGAAGGTGCAGAACATTTAATTGAAGTAGAAATTTCTAAATGTATTTCTAAAGAGGAAGCGAAAAAAATTGGAAAATCAATTATCAATTCACCGCTTGTCAAAACTGCTGTATACGGTGGAGACCCTAATTGGGGAAGAATTATCATGGCAATCGGAAAGACAGCTGACATTTTACTAAGTAAAAAAGATATTGTCATTTATTTTGGTACATATCAGATATTTAAAAACGAGAATGAAATAGTTGACAATATCGAAAAAATTCGACTATATTTGAAAAAAGAGAAGAACATCAAAATTAAAGTTGAGATGAACACAGGAGAGCATCATCATAAAGTATATGGCTGTGACCTTACTGAGTCCTATATCGAAATTAATAGCTATTATCAAACTTGAGCAATAGAGACGATTGCAAGTGGTGAAGATACTAGTATTTGTTAATCGTCTCATGAGTAAAAGTAGCACTTGAGCTGCTTTTTTGTTATAATTGTAGTAATATTGCGAAAATTGGAGAACGATAATGAGATATTTTACAGCTGGAGAAAGTCACGGGCCGCGTTTAACGGCTATTATTGAGGGAATACCTGCAGGACTACCCTTGAGTTCTGAAGATATTAACATTGAGCTCAAACGTCGCCAAGGTGGCTATGGTCGTGGTGGTCGTATGCTCATTGAAAGCGATCAAGTTGAGATTACGTCAGGTGTTCGTCATGGTCTGACTATGGGCAGCCCAATCACCTTAAACGTTGCCAATAAAGATTTTAAAAATTGGACCAACATCATGGGTGCCGATGATGTTGAAGACAAGTTTAAATCACAACGCAAACTAACTAAACCACGTCCAGGGCATGCCGATTTGGTCGGTGGCATGAAATATCGCTTTAGTGATTTACGAAATGTTCTAGAACGCTCGAGTGCGCGTGAAACAACGATGCGCGTGGCAATCGGTGCTGTGGCAAAACGACTTTTAGCTGAACTTGATATTGACGTTGCCAGTCATGTGACGGTTTTTGGTGGCATTGAAGTCAATGTACCAGATAACTTAACGGTTTCAGAAATACGTCAACGTGCTAGCGAATCAGAAGTTTCTATCGTCAATCCAGAGCGTGAACAAGACATTAAAGCGTTAGTTGATAAAACTAAAAAAGACGGTGATACCATCGGTGGTGTCGTTGAAGTTGTTGCGGGTGGCCTGCCAGTCGGTCTGGGTTCATATGTCCAATGGGATAGAAAATTAGATGCCAAAATTGCCCAAGCAGTCGTCTCTATCAATGCTTTTAAAGGCGTTGAATTTGGTGTTGGCTTTCAAGCAGCCTATCAACCAGGTAGCAAAATTATGGATGAAATCGCTTGGTCAGAAACAGATGGCTATACCCGTAAATCAAACAACCTCGGTGGTTTTGAGGGAGGTATGACTAATGGTGAATTGGTCGTCGTCCGAGGGGTCATGAAACCCATTCCTACACTCTACAAACCCTTGATGTCAGTCGATACCGAAAACCACGAGCCATATCAAGCACAAGTTGAGCGTTCTGACCCGACCGCAGTGCCGGCAGCAGCAGTTGTTGCGGAGCACGTCGTTGCGACGGTTTTAGCAACTGAAATATTAGAGAAATTTGCCTCTGATAACTTGGCAGAACTTAAAGAAAATATCGCACGTCATAACGACTATATCAAAGGATTTTAAGATGATTACTTACAAAATAGGTAATGATTTAAACATGGATGATGTGATTGCCCTTTATCGCAGCACCATACTTGCTGACTGTAGACCGATTTCGGATAGAAAGCGCTCAGAAAGCTGAGGATTATTATCCGCATATCGGCTTTGAGCAACATCATTCAGCATGGCTTTTGAGACCAAATGATAAACTAAATGAAAAAACGCCACATGGCCGTACCAAAATTCATGGTGGAGATAACTAGATGCTAGAAAAAAATATTTTAATTGCAGGCTTAGGGCTTATTGGTGGCTCACTAGCACGAACAATCAAATCAGGTCATCCAAACTATCATGTTGCGGCCTATAATCGGAGTCAAGCACCACGAGACTTTGCTATTCAAGAACGGATTGTGGACGAAGTATCAGATGATTTTGCTACGTTAGCTGTCAAAGCGGATGTCATTATCTTGAACTTTCCTGTTCAGTTATCCATTCAGTTTCTGAAAATTTTGGCAACATTACCCTTGAAAGAAAATGTCCTGATTTCAGATTCTGGCTCGACTAAACTTGAAATTGTAACTGCTGCCGAAGAGATTTTTAAAGATAAAGCCATTCGATTTATCGGTGGGCATCCTATGGCAGGCTCACATAAATCAGGTGTCATCGCATCAGATGAACTTTTATTTGAAAATGCCTATTACATTTTAACGACATCTACTTTATCACAACCAGCAGATGTCGAAGAACTTAAAGAAGTCCTTGTCAACACACGGGCAAAATTTATCGAACTCACAGCAAAAGAGCACGATGCGATGACGGCGGTTACCAGTCATTTCCCACATGTTGTCGCAGCGAGTTTAGTAGATAATGCCCATGATTTTGCAGCAATCATGCCCTTTACAGAAAATCTAGCGGCAGGTGGTTTTAGAGACATGACTCGGATTGCAGAAAGCTCGCCTGATATGTGGACTGAGATTTTAATGTCAAATTCAGATCATATCGTTTACCAAATCGATCAATTTAGTCAGAAACTAGCAGATGTTAAGCAGTTGATACTACAAAGACAGAGTGCTGAAATTTGGAACTTTTTTGATAATGCACGCAAACTCAGAGCTCAGATGCCCATTCACAAAGGGGCGATGGAAAACTTCTATGACCTCTTTATTAGTGTGCCAGATAAATCGGACGTGATTCACGAAGTTTTGGGTTATTTTGCGGGGCACGATCTTAGCATTATCAATATCAAAATTAATGAAACACGTGTTGAAATTAACGGTGTTTTGCAGATTACTTTCAAGACGGAAAAGGACCAGACAACCGCTAAGCGTCTGATTTTGGAAAATTCTAGTTATGATGTTTACCAGTAATAGAAGGAAAAAGAGGAGATAACAGTGAAATTGCAGACAAATGCGACGGGACTTAAGGGCAAGTTCAAAGTACCCGGCGATAAATCAATCAGCCACCGCTCAATTATGTTTGGCTCGCTTGCCAAAGGTACAACCAGAGTGTACGATATTTTACGTGGCGAGGATGTCCTTTCGACCATGGCTGTTTTTCGTGAACTCGGTGTGACCATTGAAGATAAAGGTAGTGAAGTTGTTGTCCATGGTGTTGGTTTTGATGGTTTACGTGCGCCTCAAGAGCGGTTAGACATGGGAAACTCTGGTACATCAATCCGACTGATTTCAGGCGTTTTGGCTGGACAGCCTTTTTCTGCAGAGATGTTCGGAGATGATTCACTTTCAAAACGACCAATGGATCGTGTGACGATACCATTACGCCAAATGGGAGTAGATATTTCAGGGCAAACCGACCGTGATCTACCCCCGCTTAAAATCACAGGTTCTGATCAGTTGACACCGATTAGCTATACTTTACCGGTTGCTTCAGCTCAGGTTAAGTCTGCTTTGATTTTTGCAGCCTTGCAGGCAGATGGTGAATCAATTATCACTGAAAAAGAAAAGACGCGTAACCATACTGAGGACATGATTCAACAATTTGGTGGTGACATTTCTGTTAACGGTAAAGAAATTCGCATCAAAGGTGGGCAAAGCTTTACTGCGACTGATGTGACAGTCCCAGGTGATATTTCAAGTGCAGCCTTTTTCTTGGTAGCTGGTTTAACTGTACCTAACAGTGAGATTACGCTAGAGAATGTTGGCATTAACGAGACACGGACGGGTATCATCGAAGTCATCCAAGCCATGGGTGGTGATTTGACTATATCTGATGTGGATGAAGTTGCTAAATCAGCGACTTTGACAGTCAGAACTTCTCAGCTGAACCCCACCGAAATTTCAGGAGATATCATTCCACGTTTGATTGATGAATTACCTGTTATTGCCCTGCTTGCAACGCAAGCTAATGGTACGACAGTGATTAGAGATGCAGAAGAATTGAAAGTCAAGGAAACTGACAGAATTCAGGTTGTCGCTGATATGCTAAATGATATGGGTGCTGAGATTACACCGACTGATGATGGCATGATTATCAAAGGAAAAACGAACTTAAACGGTGCAACAATTAATACACAAGGTGACCATCGCATTGGTATGACAGCAGCAGTTGCGGCATTATTAGTCGCTGACGGCGATGTAATTCTTGAACGTTCAGAGGCAATTCAAACTTCATATCCAGCGTTTTTTGAGGATTTATCGCTTTTGATGCTTTAAAATGTTGTACTAATTAGTTAACCAATCATTTCTATAGATATAAACAAGGCATTTAATGCCTTTTTGTGTTATAATTTTATCATATAAGGTTAATCAAAAATTAACTTCAACAAAAACTCGAATTTTGTTTAAATATTGACTATAATTAGAATAGTCGATTGATTTATATTGTTGTTAATTGATTATATTTTCGAAAAGAAATGTCAAGGAGGCGTCATATGAACAAAACAGATTGGATTGAATACTTTGAGGCTATTCACTCAAGAATACCGAATGAGGCAGAAATTGCCCAAGCACTTGTTGCAGGTGAATTTTCAGATGATGAAATTGCTGAGGCAGCTGAGATAGTTGAAGAAACTGTTTCAAAAGAAGGAAATGAATCAGGCAAAACAGTCACATCAGTCGAAAGTTCTGATGACGAAAGTATTACATCAGCAACAGAAAACAAAACTGCTGATTTTAA
Source organism: Pseudolactococcus chungangensis CAU 28 = DSM 22330 (assembly GCF_002441885.1). GTDB lineage: Bacteria > Bacillota > Bacilli > Lactobacillales > Streptococcaceae > Pseudolactococcus > Pseudolactococcus chungangensis. The sequence continues at coordinate 55,351 of NZ_JXJT01000009.1, forward strand.
GTCAAAAGAAAAAGAAGTAATCGAAAAATTGAAGGATAATCAGGTCATTTCAGATGGCGTACAAGTTGCCTCTAATTATTTTTCTTGGGTACTTGAGACGATGAAACACCCGATGAGTAAGGCAAGTGGCTTTAATTCTCTTTATACTTATTTGACATTAGGCATTATTATTCTGTTTGCATCCTTGTCATCAACCTTGAATTTGCATGCATTTTATGAAAAAACGATTGTCAATTCTAGTTTTTCAGAATTTGGCAGTTTTGTTGGTATTAGTACAAAGAATCCAATTGGTTTTGGCACATTTATTGGCTTGCTATTTGTAGCAGCACTCTTTATCTTGACTTTATTTTTTGCAACTTGGGTAGCATTGAAAGTCCTTAAATCACCATTGACTTTTTCAAATGTTGCAGATAAATACACTAGTTTATTTATACCAGCCACATTTTTAATTGTCATTGCCTCTATTTTGTCATTAATTCGTTTAAATATGCTATCATACATCGTTTTTATCTTGGCATTATCTATCATGAGTATTGCTTTGTACTATATCATTTTGACAGCTAAGAACAATTTAAAACTTGATGATTTTTATGCGAAATTATTAGCACTGATGGCATGTGGCGCAATTATATGTGTGATGACATTTATTCTCGTATTGATTTTCACAACAATTATCTTTAAATCAGCATTTACAATGTAAATTATCAGGAATGATGACTTGAGAGGAATACAAAATGAAAAAAGAAAAATACGCCAAACTTTTTAAAGCGATTGTTGGTCGAGAATTGACACCTCAAGAATTTTTACAGGCCAAAAAAAATGGTTTTGATCCAAAACAAATTAAGAAAATTGCTGGATTGACTGCTGAGAATACTGATACGGTATTTAAAACTGCACCAGAAAAACAAGTGCCAGTTTCGGATAAAACAGTTGAGAAAACTTCTGAAAAAATCGAGAATATGACACATGTGTCACCTGAAAGAATAGAAGGGCAAGAGTCACAACCTAGTAAATCTGAGACTAAGAAGAAAATTCCGACTCAGTTGCTCATTGCAATAGTAGCTATCTTGGTCGTTGCTGTTGGCATTTTTGGATTTGTTAAAACGAGACCAGTTGATGTTACAAAAGATATCAAAGTAACTTTCTCAGGCTATGACGGGTATGGTCATGCAAGCTATAATTCAGAAAAAGTCTATCAAGTCATTGCAGAAAAAATGGCTGTTAAAGCAGGATTTTCTAAAGTTGAATCACATCAACTTATCAGCATGAATTCTCTTTCTAATTATTTAACAAACGTTAAATATCGGTCAAAAGCGACAAAACTGATGAAGTGGACTGAAGGTTTAAAGATTACCTTTGATGCCGGCTCAAATTTGAAAAACGGCGATAAAGTAATCTTTAAAATCAAACCCGAAAAGGGAACCCCTTTAAAAGCAGTTGATAAAACATACACAGTTAAAGGCCTCAAAAAAACTAAGAAAGTATCAGCTAGCTCTTTAACTAAAGGAAAAATCACATTCTCTGGTTATAATGGTAATGGTAGTGTCAAGTATGACGATAATAAATTTGAAATTATCTCAGATGATGTATCAGGCACCTTGTCTAACGGTGATGAGTTAGAATTTGAATTTACGCAAGATTATATAGATACACTATTGACAGAGGGCAAAGCCGTCACTGATAAAACTATTGAAGTCAAGGTTTTTGGATTGAAAGATGTCAATGACATAAGTAAAGTTGATACCCTATACAGCAAAATTCCTGATTTAGTAAAAGAAGACTATAAAGATAAACCTGCAGGTGAATATGGCACTTATGACTTAACTTATAAGATTGAACCACAAAAATCTTTTATCAAAGTTTCTGAAGATAGTTATGATGATGAAACACGCTTGTCATTAGTCATCACTTACAAAATCATAAAAACACAAACTTGGGTAAAAGATGACACTTGGGACAACAAGAAAAAGGGCGATGTTGAGACAAAAGAGATTTATACCTATTTTGGCTATCAAAATGTCAAAATTTATAAAGATGCTGTCGTTCTTTCTGACTTGTCTAAAACATATGGTTCAACTTGGTCAAATTACCTTGATATGGATGCTGTGTATGCTGATTTGGAGCAAAGTGGCTATGGTGACTATCAATCTAAAAACTAATAATTAGACATCTATCAATTTTACTAGGTGTTGCCGACTATACTTAATGATTTTTGATTTAGTCACTCTGAATCGGTGTAGGCTTGGAGGATATGGAGAAATAAAATTCATATTAATAAGTAAAAATGGTTGACAAAAACTTAATAAATTGATAATATTGTTCTTATAGAAATTTGTTTCAATCAAACCTGTTATGATTAAAGCAAATCTCAACTACCGACTAGGGTGCTTGCTGAGACTGACTCCGAGCACTCTAGTTTTTTTTGTGGAATTTCTTCGTTAGCTCTCACCTCACAACCGCAAGGTTGCTACGGTTCAGCTGCCTTGAACTTCCACAAAAAACAAGTTTTTGCGTAATTTCTTCGTTAGCTCTCACCTCACAACCGCAAGGTTGCTACGGTTCAGCTGCCTTGAACTTCCACAAAAAACAAGTTTTTGCGTAATTTCTTCGTTAGCTCTCACCTCACAACCGCAAGGTTGCTACGGTTCAGCTGCCTTGAACTTCCACAAAAAACAAGTTTTTGCGTAATTTCTTCGTTAGCTCTCACCTCACAACCGCAAGGTTGCTACGGTTCAGCTGCCTTGAACTTCCACAAAAAACAAGTTTTTGCGTAATTTCTTCGTTAGCTCTCACCTCACAACTGCAAGGTTGCTACGGTTCAGCTGCCTTGAACTTCCACAAAAAACAAGGTTTTGCGTGATTTATTCGTTAGCTCTCACCTCACAACTGCAAGGTTGCTACGGTTCAGCTGCCTTGAACTTTCACAAAAACAAGTTTTTGCGTGATTTATTCGTTATCGCACAGTTCGCAACCGTAAGGTTTGCTCACTTCCTCTGCCGTGAACTTCCACAAAAAACAAGTTTTGTGGAAGTTATTCGTTATCGTACAGTTTTCAACCGTAAGGTTTGCTCATTTCTTACGTCTAGAGCTCATGCAAATAAGTTTTTATCATTTTTATCACTTTTTGTTTCGTCAATTTGTGATAGTTTCTGAAAAAAATGGCAAAATCTGCTATAATAATATCTATTATGACAAATCACATTGTACTTTTTGAACCACGTATCCATTTTAATACAGGGAATATTGCCAGAACCTGCGCAGCGACGAACACACACCTACATCTGATTCGTCCTTTTGGTTTTGAGGTTACAGACAAGAACCTCAAGCGTGCGGGACTTGACTACTGGCATAAAGTCGATATCACATATCACGACGATTTAGAAGCTTTTATGACTTGTTTTAATGCGGATGAGGCTGCTCAATTACATCTGATTACGAAATTTGCAGAACATGATTACTCAGAAAAAGGTCTTTACACTGAACAGTCAAATCACTATTTCCTTCTAGGGAGAGAAGATACTGGCCTACCTGAACCTTTCATGCGTGAACATCCAGAAAAAGCTTTGAGAATCCCAATGAATGATGAACACGTTAGAAGTCTGAATCTATCAAATGCTGCAGCTATCGTCATTTACGAATGTTTGAGACAGCAACATTACCAAGGCTTGGAACTCGTTCACACTTATGAGAAAGATAAATTAAAATGAAAATTTATTTTGTACGTCATGGTAAAACACAGTGGAACCAAGAGCGCAGACTCCAAGGGATGACAGGGGATTCCCCTTTACTACCAGAAGCCTTAGTTGAAATTGCGGCACTTGGTGATTATTTGTCAGACATCCAGTTTGATGCTATCTTTTCAAGTCCTTCAAAACGTGCGATTGATACAGCAACGATTTTATCAGAGCATAATCATCAGTCACAGGATATTGTCAAAAAAACCGAGTTATTCGAATGGAATCTCGGTATTTTTGAGGGCATGTTAATTGATGAAGCATATCAAAAAGATCCAGAAAATATGGCAGCGTTTCGACATCATCCAGAACAGTTTTGGGGTAACCCAATCGGTGCTGAAAACTTAGGAGATGTTTACCGTCGTTTTATCCGTTTTATGGATTGGTTGAGTAAGCAAAACTATGAAAACGTTTTGGTTGTCAGCCACGGTGCTTTTTTGTCAAGCACGATAAAAATGCTGACAGGTACGCCCATTGGCGAATTAAGACCTGGTGGCGTTGGTTTGAATAACAATACCCTATCTATCGTCGATTATGACGGAGATAAATATACCTTAACCCATTGGAATGAAAAGCATGGTAGATAAACTTTATGTTACGGGAACGATTGAAGCAATTTTCTTCAGTAATCCGTCGAATTTTTATAAGGTTCTTTTGCTGGAAGTGACAGATACTAATACTGATTTTTCAGATAGTGAAATTGTGGTCAATGGCATCATTGGAGATGTAGTTGAGGGAGAGAGCTATAAGTTCTATGGTGAATTAACCAATCACCCTAAATATGGCGAACAGTTAAAGGTATCGACTTATGAGAAAAATGTCCCAACCTCTGGTGCAGGACTCGTTAAATACTTATCGAGTGAGCATTTTCCAGGGATTGGTCAGAAAACAGCGGAAAAAATTGTTGCTATATTTCCAGAGAACACAATTGATGGTATTTTAGATGAACCAGAGCGCCTATCAGGCGTTTTAACAGATGTGAAATTGAAAGCTTTCGTTAAACGCTTGTCTGAGAATCATGGCATGGAAAAAATCCTCTCTAAACTTGCTAAGTATGAATTACCAAGTAAGATTAATTTCCAGATTTATGAGCTTTACAAAGAAGATACGCTAGAGGTGATCAAGGATAACCCCTATCAACTTGTTTTTGAAATCAAAGGTATTGGCTTTAAAAAAGCAGACAAAATTGCTGAAGACGAAGGGATTTCAGCGACAAGTGATGCACGTATTCAGGCAGGTTTGATTCATACGGTGCTGACTAATTCGCTAGAAATTGGCGATACTTATATTGAAGCGCGAGATCTCTTGGAAAAGACGATTGATTTATTAGAATCAGCCCGAAATGTTGAAATATTGCCGAATCAAGTGGTTGAAAATATTAATTTTCTCCTATCTGATGGCAAACTTCAAGCTAACGATACTAAAATATTTGAGAATTCCCTTTACTTTGCGGAGGATGGTATTCATCAAAGACTGAGTAAATTAGCCAATCGTATCAGTGAGACAGTTGACGCGGATAAGTTTGATACCATTATCCAAGAAGTAGAAGCAGCACTTGACATTCGTTATGATAGTTTGCAAAAAGATGCCATTTATAAGGCGCTGACGCATCAATTTTTCATTTTGACAGGTGGTCCGGGTACCGGGAAAACAACGGTCATTAAAGGCATTATCCGTGCCTATGCAGCTTTGCACAAAGTAGACTTGAATCCAGACAATTATACAGATGATGTCTTTCCAATCGTTCAGGTTGCGCCAACTGGTCGTGCAGCACGTCGGATGAATGAGCTGACTAGCTTACCTGCGGCGACCATTCATCGGCAGTTGGGACTGAACTCGGATGATTTAGAAGACGATTTTGGCAATGATTTGTCAGGAAGCCTGTTAATCGTCGATGAATTTTCGATGGTGGATACCTGGCTTGCTAATAAATTATTTGCTGCTATTCCGCCGTCCATGACGGTCATCCTAGTTGGCGATGCCGACCAACTTCCGTCTGTTGGACCAGGACAGGTTTTTGCAGATTTGTTGAAGATTCCTGATTTTGCATCGGTGAAACTGGACAAAATTTTTAGACAGGGTGAAGGCTCGACCATTACCAATCTGGCACACGGCATCAAAGATGGTCAGCTCCCGCCTGATTTTACGGCTAAGAAGCCAGATCGTTCTTATATCGAGAGTAACGCGGCTAATATTCCAAACTACATTGGGCAGATTGCCAGCGCTTGGCTGAAACGTGGGAATGATCCCTTTGATTTACAAGTGCTGATTCCGATGTATAAGGGCATTGCGGGAATTAATCATGTCAATAAGGTCCTGCAAGAATTATTTAATCCGCTAGAGGAGCGCTTGGAATTTGCTTTTCAGGAGACTGTTTTTCGGCAAGGGGATAAGGTGCTGCATCTGGTCAATGAAGCAGCGCTAGATGTCTTTAACGGCGATATCGGTGAAATTACCGATCTTGTGCCTGCCAAGTATACCGAGTCCAAGCAGGACGAGATCGTCATGAGTTTTGATGGTAATGAGGTTATTTATCCGAGGGGCGAATGGTACAAGATTACGCTTGCCTACGCGATGTCGATTCACAAGTCGCAGGGGAGCGAGTTTCCGAGTGTCATCGTGCCTATGGTGTCGAGTTATAGCCGGATGTTGGAGCGCAATCTCCTTTATACCGCCATTACGCGTGCCAAGCAGTCTTTGATTTTGCTTGGTGACAGTAGGAGTTTCCAGACAGCCGTCGCCCGTCAAGGTGCTAATCGCAAGACCTATCTGGTTGAGCGTTTTGGCATAGAAGTGCCTGAGTCTGAGGTGCATGGTGATCAGGCTGCTGAAACCGTTGAACCTTCATTAGTCGTAGAAGAGGTTGTCTCAGAAAATGTAACAGCGCCTGAATCCTATATTTTGACAGAGGATAATGTTACGACGATTGATCCTATGATTGGACTGACAGAGCAGGATTTTGAGCTGTTTTTTGGGCAGTCTTGATAGGTTGATTTGCTATTGAAAACTCCTAGATTTTAGTGATAGAATCTAGGAGTTTTTATGATGTTTGAAAGTGGTGGTGGGACTAAATGTGTGGCATAAAAATTAGTGTTTTTCTGAAATATAGTAAGGATACTTCGCGTAACCACGGTAATTATGATAATAAGGATAGTTTCGCTTGAATTTCTGATATCAATTTCAAATCAAATGTTGGCTCTAGTTTGATGTCAAACATGAGCTCATCCTTACGGTCTAAATGATTGAACAAGTTTTTAGCAGTTGAAAAACTAGGAGAAGTGTCAGGAATGTCGCCAGTCATGATTTGGATAAATCTGAACTTTTAGAGATGTCCTGAAGATTTGGGCAGTTTAGGCTAATCGTTCTCGCAACTTCTCAACAAACAGATAAGTCGCAGGACAGATCAAGGTATTCTTGAGCGTCAGATGATTAATCTGAAGAAATTTTTTGCGATCTGTATGCGGGAACTCCCGACAGGCTTTGGGTCTGACGTCATAGACATCACAAAGATTATCAGAGCCTAAAAAGGGACAGGGCATGCATTGGAAGATTTTATCACCGTCTTCATCGACTTGGAGGTATTCTGACTCAAAATTAGCCAATTTCATGCGTAATCGTTTCGCAACTCGCTCAATGTCACTTTCTGTAAAGAGTGGTCCAAGCGATTTGCAACAATTGGCGCACTGGGTACAGTCAATTTCTGTAAAGACTTCATCGTGAAGTTCTTTGGTTAATTTATCCAGATTTTTAGGTGTTTTCTTTTTAAGTGACGTCAAAAACTGGCGATGTACTTTTTGTTTTTGAAGTGCCAAATCTCTATAATGTTCGATATCCATAACTTATATTTTAGCATAAAAATAACACAAAAAAAGATACTCTGTAAAGAGTATCTGTCTTAATCTTAATCCAAAATCGTGAAATAAAACTTATTTCACCAATTTTTTAGCTAAACGTGATTTATCACGGTTAGCTTTATTTTTATGGATTAAACCTTTGGAATGAGCTTTGTCGATTGCAGCAGATGCAGCGACATACAATGCTTGCGCATCATCAGAGCCAGCAGCAACGGCAGCTTCAAATTTTTTGATTGAAGTGCGCAAAGCAGCTTTTTGAGCAGAATTACGTTCATTTTGAATGATATTCAACTCAGCACGTTTGATGGCAGATTTAATGTTAGCCATGTTTGTTCTCCTTGTTAATGATATAAAATTGATGCATCAACTTTACTCAATATTTAAATTTATACTGCGTAAAACACAATACAAAACTATTGTATCATTTATAATACCATAATGCAAATTTTATTTTTCAAGGCGTTAATTTTGTTATGATTTAATTTAATATCATAAGAAAATGATAAAAAATCGAAAAAAAATAAATTTACCACTTGACAATGAAAGCGTTTACTGTATAATTGTTTTATAAAAAGGAAATCGAGTTTCTTAATAAGAAACAATAGGAGGCGTTATGAGAAAACAAAAGACACTTTGTCAGTTGAAAGAAGCTGGAGTTATTGCAGTTGTTCGTGCTGATTCAGTACAAGAAGCTATAGAAGCTTGTCATGCAGCAATTGCTGGTGGTCTAACAGGTATTGAAGTTACTTATACCACACCGGATGCAAGCGAGGTAATCAGAACCCTGGTAGCTGACTATGCAAATCAACCAGAAATTGTGATTGGTGCTGGGACAGTATTAGAAGAAGTGACAACAATTGAGGCGATTAATGCCGGTGCAAAATTTGTAGTTAGTCCTTGCTTTGATGAAGAAAGCGCTAAAATGTGTAATCTCTACCAAATTCCATATTTACCGGGTTGCTTAACACCAACTGAAATTCATACTGCTCTTAAGTTTGGTGTCGATATTATCAAGTTGTTTCCAGGTAGTAGTTTCTCACCTAGCTATGTAAAAAACATCAAAGCACCATTACCACGTGTGAATATCATGCCAACAGGTGGTGTCAATTTGGATAATATTGCGGAATGGTTTGCAAATGGTGTAGTGGCAGTAGGTGTAGGGGGAGATTTAATGGCACCACTTGCTAATCATGATTATGAGGGCATCACAGAAAAAGCCAAGGCTTATAAGTCAGCTTACTTACAAGCAGTAGGACAGTAAGATGGCAAAAGTTCTATGTTTTGGAGAATTGCTATTAAGATTAGCAACAAATCGATCTGAATTTATTCAAGATCAGGGAAGATTAACAAGTAATTTTGGTGGCAGTGAGGTAAATGTCGCAGTTGGTCTATCTCACTTAGGAAATGATACACAGTTTCTAACCGCCTTACCAACAGATGATATTGGTAAGGCAGCACGACAATTTTTAGTATCACATCAGGTAAGTTTAACACAGGTGAAAAGTGCCGAGGGACGAGTTGGCATTTATTTTGTTGAGATGGGAGCAGGTAATCGTGCATCAAACATCATCTATGACAGAAAGTATTCAAGTTTTGCGCAAGTTAGCGTGAGTAAAGAAGAACTCAGTAAAGCGTTAGATGGACAAGATGCTGTTTTCATATCAGGTATTACGCCAGCCTTATCAGATAATCTTTATCAGACAACCATCCTATTGGTTCAGTTAGCTAAAAAACGGGGAATCACAGTGATTTATGATAATAATTATCGTGAGAAATTATGGTCAAACAAACAAATAGCTTTTGATAAACTAAAAAAATTATTACCAATGATTGATGTGCTATCTGTAGGCATTTTAGATATTCGTGCCATTTTTCAAGATGATAGCATTTCTGATTTAGAAGACGCTTACCGCCGTTTACTATCTAAATACCCTAATTTGAAGATGTTACTTTCAACTAATCGTGAAACAATTTCTGCTGAAGAATATCGCTTACAAGGAAGTGTGTATACCCAAGGCAAATTGTACCAAAGCCCCAAACAAGCAATTTATCAAGTTGTTGACCGAATTGGGACAGGAGATAGTTATGCATCAGGTGTGATTCATGGTTTGTTAAAAGGAGAGACACCTCAAAATATTGTTGATTTTGCAACAGCCAATGCGATACTAAAACACACGGTATATGGAGATGTTGCAATATTTACCGAGTCGCAAGTAAAAGCCTACATGGCGAGTTTACCAGGTGTGATTAACCGATAAAAGAAAGGATGATTGATGATGAGTGGGAAATGGATGAGCAATACAGCAGTTTTGGAGGAAAACCAAGTTAAATTACCAAAATTTGACCAAGTATTAATGCGCAAAAAGACAGTTGAGAGACTGCAATGGGCACATTTAGGCGGTGGGAATTTGTATCGCTGTTTCCATGCCAAAATTGCACAAGATTTGATTAATTCAGGTGAATTAGAAACCGGTGTTGTTGTTTTTGATACATTTGGAAAAGAGTTGATTGAAAAAGGCTACCATGCCAATGATAATCAGACTTTATCAGTAATTTTAAAAGCAGATGGGAGTGTTGATAAAGAGCTCATTGCTTCAACAGCAGAAGCGCATTACTTTAATGCAAGTAACCATGATAGTGTAGTACGTATGAAGGAAGTGTTTCAAAATCCGTCATTGCAATTTGTGACGGTGACCATCACAGAAAAAGGGTATGCGGTAAAAGATGTTCAAGGAAACTTGACACCAGAGGCAAAATCAGATATTGAAGTTGGTCCAAATTTCAGACAATTAAAAACAACAATGGGGCAATTAGCCTACTTGATGTATTGTCGTTATAAGAGCAGTGCGGCACCATTGGCCCTAGTATCAACAGATAATTTTTCACATAACGGACAACGTTTTAAAGATAGTTTATTAGTGATTATACAAGGCTGGATTGATAAGTGGAATTTGAACGTTGATTTCTTATGGTATCTATCGGATGAATCGCGTGTCGCTTTTCCTTACTCAATGATTGATAGGATTACACCACTCCCAAGTTCGAGTATTGCCAATCAATTGACAAAAGATGGGATTTCAGGGATGACAGTTGACAATCCGAGCTTTGCTGCGTTTGTTAATACTGAAGAAACACATTATCTTGTCATTGAAGATAAATTTCCTAATGGTCGACCAAAATTAGAAGATGCAGGTGTTTATTTGGCTGACCGTGAGACGGTCAATAATGCAGATTTGATGAAAGTGTGCTCGTGCTTAAATCCTCTGCACACATCGCTTGCTATCTTTGGTTGTCTACTAGGTTTCAATAAAATCTATAAAGAAATGCAAGATGAAGATTTATCAGAGTTAGTTAAGCGTGTCGGTTATGTAGAAGGTTTACCAGTTGTCGTCAATCCCAAAATCATTGATCCTAAACAATTTATTGATGAGGTAATCAATTTACGTTTAGTGAATCCTAATATCCCTGATACACCACAACGTATCGCTTCTGATACGTCCCAAAAAGTAAGTATTCGCTATGGCGAAACAATCAAGGCTTACATGTCAAGTGACAATTATGAAACAAGTGAGTTGACTTTTATTCCGCTGACTTTAGCTGCATGGTTGCGTTACTTGTTAGCAGTAGATGATGATGGCAACGCTATGACACTTAGCCCAGATCCGTTATTAGAAAACTTACAGGCTCAATTAGCAAGCGTAAAATTAGGGCAAAAGGTCAATGCTCATGAAATTTTACAACCAATTTTGAGTAACGATAGAATCTTTGGTGTCAATTTATATGAAGCTGGTATTGGTGAAAAAATTGAAAATTACTTCACCGAGTTAGTAGCAGGTAGTGGGCAAGTACGTGAAATCTTGCATCGTGAATTATCAAAATAAATATGAGAATGGAGAAATCAAATGCAAATGACATTACGTTGGTTCGGTAGTGACCAAGACCATGTGAAATTGGAACAAATTCGTCAAATCCCAGGAGTTCAAGGTGTCGTAGGAGCCTTGTATGATGTACCAGTCGGTGAGGTATGGCCAAAAGAAAAAATAAAAACTTTGAAAGATGAAGTAGAGTCAGCAGGTTTGACACTTGAAGTCATTGAATCAGTGAATATTCATGATGATATTAAAATTGGTTTAGCAAGTCGAGATCAATATATTGAAAATTACAAGCAAACCATTCGAAATTTATCAGAAATTGGTGTTAAAGTCATCTGTTATAATTTTATGCCTATATTTGACTGGCTAAAAACAGATTTGCATTTTCAATTACCGGATGGTTCATATACGATGAAATATGAAAAAGCAGGGATTGAAAAAACACCACAAGAAATGGTCAATGAAGTCCTTAATAAAAGTAATGGTGTCGTTCTACCAGGTTGGGAACCTGAACGTTTAGCTCATGTCATGGAACTATTTGAGGCTTATAAGGACGTAAATGAGGAAAAATTGCGTGAGAATTTCAAGTATTTCATGAGTGCTATCATTGATACTTGTCAGGAATGTGATGTTAAAATGGCAATTCATCCTGATGATCCACCCTACTCAGTTTTTGGTTTACCAAGAATCGTGAAGAATCGTGAAGATTTGGATTGGTTGATGACTTCAGTTGATAATCCATATAATGGGATTACATTCTGTACAGGATCAATTGGAGAAGATCCGGCTAATGATGTCGTTGCAATTGTAGGGGAATTTGCGAAACGTGATCGCATTCCATTTGCACATATCCGTAATATTAAATTCTTGAATCAGACAGATCATTTTGAAGCACCACATTTATCATCTGAAGGTTCTCTTGATATGCACGCTGTTGTAAAAGCCTTATACGATAACGGTTTTGATGGTTATATTCGTCCTGATCATGGTCGTATGATTTGGGGTGAAGAAGGTCGTCCAGGTTACGGGCTTTATGATCGTGCTATTGGAGCAAGCTATTTACAAGGGCTTTGGGAAGCTATTGTTAAACAGGGGAAAGATTAAATTTATCTAGTAAGGGAATAAACAAAAAATGGAAATATATCTATCACTATTTTGGGTACTACTCGGAATCGGTATTTTGATGGTTCTGAATTTGAAATATAAGTTACATAATCTTTTGAGCTTAATCATGGTTGGAATCTTTGTTGCCTTTATGGAAGGCATGTCAATTGAAAAGATTGTCAGTGTTATACAGGCAGGATTAGGCAGTATCCTTGGACACTTAGCTTTAATCATTATATTTGGCGCAGTAATTGGTAGAATTATGACTGACTCAGGTGCAAGTCAAAAAATCGCAGATACAGTTATCGCAAGATGTGGTAAGAGATATTTACCAATCGGTTTGATGTTTATTGGCATGATTTTTGGTATTGCAATGTTTTATGAAGTCGCTTTCTTGATTGCTGTACCGTTGATTATCAATATTGCTAAAAAAGCAAACATTCCTTATATGAAGTTGGTAATTCCAACAGTTATTGGTGCAACAGTTGGACATAGTCTGTTCCCACCACAACCAGGACCGGTGGCGCTTGTTAGTGCATTTGGGGTAGATATGACTCAAATGTATATCTTTGGCTTTATTGTTGCGGTTCCGGCGATTGCAGTTGGTGGTTTGTTACTACCTAAAATTTTACCTGGTCTTGAACACTTACCATTGCGTGAAAGTCTTGAACCAAAAGAAATTGGTACTAAAAAAGATTTGCCATCATTTGGTATTAGTATCTTGATTCCTTTGATTCCTGCTATCCTTATGATTACTGCCTCTGTTGTGAAGATGTCTGTTGGTGAAAAAACAGATTTAGGTAAAATTTGTAATTTCATTGGTAGTGCTGAAATTTCTATGTTGCTTGCGACACTGGCAGCCATGTACTTACTAGGTTACCGTCGTGGTATGAATAATGAACAAATGGGGCGCATGATGAATCAATCAATCGCTTCTATCTCAGATGTATTAATTGTAATTTCTGCTGGAGGTATCTTAAAACAAGTTATTATTGACACAGGTGTTGGCGATAAAATTAGCGAGTTAGCTGGTCAATTACCAGTTTCACCATTAATAATTGCATGGCTAATCACAGCAATTATTCGCATCTTAACAGGTCAGGGTGCAGTCGCAGCGATTACGGCAGCGGGAATTGTAGCACCTATGATTGCCACCAATAATATTAATCCCGCTTTAATGGCGCTTGCTGTTGCTTGTGGTAGTAACACTATGACGATGATGTATGATGGCGGTTTCCTCTTGTTCAAAGAAACTTTTGGTATCTCGATGAAAGATACTTTTAAAACTTGGGGAGGACTAGAGCTTGCCAACTCAGTTGTTGGTCTCAGCGTCGTTTTGATTTTGAGTTTGTTTATTCATTAAATATAAAGGAGCAATCATATGAAACAAAAAATTGTTATTTATAACGAACAAGCGGATAAATTTGTTTCTGTAACAGTCGGTCAATTACTTGATAAGGAATGGGTTATCAAGGACATACCACAATTACAGGAGTTGGATTTGTCTTATACTGTTGAACAAAATGTTGAAAAAGAAATTGTTAAGGTTCTGACAACAGATACTTTTTCGGTTATAATTGCAGATGATAGGGTTAAATCTTTAACATACAATGAATGGGAAAGTTATCGTGTCGGTCAAGCGTATGCAGGAATTGAAAATTTATTATCCAATCAATCAGAAAAGATAAAAGTGTTATTCAAACAATTTACGCAAGATATGCAAGATAAGTATGCTGGACAGGCATCATGGGTGAAAATTTATAATAACTTAATTGAAAATATTAAGGAAGGTTAAAACCAAAATACACATTATAACTGATCAAAATAACTGAACAAATTCTTAGATGAGATTTGTTCAGTTTTTTTATAAGAAAACGTATCCATAAGTTAGTTTTTATATAAAATCTCCCCAAAATTAAAGGAATAGTTTATAATAAGAAAGAGGGTGATAAAATGAAGGATGAAAAACTTTATGGTGGTGTGCTAGTCAAGGCTGTTGGTATATTAGACATATTAAGAGATGCCAAACTGCCATTGACAACGACTGAAATTGCTAAAAAAACAGCGATGACAAAAAGCACGACTTCTAAGCTTTTAACCACTATGCAGATGTTAAATTTAGTTTCTCGTGATCAAGTATCTCAGAGATTCGATATCGGTGCAAGATTAATCGGTTACGGTAATCATGCCATTTCCAATTATAGTTTTGAGAAGGTGTTAGAACCTTACTTGAAGCAATTGCATGAATTAACAGGTCAGACGATACATGTTGGGATTGAACAAGACGATAAGATGATTTATATCGTTAAAAAGGAGGCAAAAGTCGCAGTCACTCTGAAAAGTCGTGTAGGTGATCAAGTGCCGTTGTATTCAAGCGCCATGGGGAAGGCCGTCTTAGCAGAAAAATCAGACGAAGAGATTACAGCATATGTCAATCGAACACATCTTGTTCAATGGACAGATAAAACACGTACCACATTAGAAGACTTGATGTCAGATATTCACGCTATACGACAAGAAGGAGTCGCTTTCGACAAAGAAGAAAATGAACCGGGCATATACTGTACAGGTGTTGCTTTTACAAGTCGAGGTCATACTTATGGGGCAGTCAGCGTGAGTGTTCCTGTGTATTATTTAGATGATATAAAGAAGAAAGAAATTATTCAAGCTCTATTGGAAATTAAAAAAGTGATGCATCAGAAAATATAGCAAGAATGCTTCAAAAAAATCTTAAAAGTTGTGGATTTTTTATGGTTAATTGAATATAAGTTACTGACTAGTGAAAGGGATATCATGTCATTTCAGTTTGGGCGTTTTCGTCTGGGTCTTAGAACGATTAAAACAGCTATTGCTATTTTAATCATATTAGTTTTTACACATTTGTTTCATCGTGGGCAGTCGGCAGCGATGGTGGCGGGGATTTCAGCAATTATTGCCGTAAGAGATTCCTATTCGGCAACGGTTAAAGCATCTAAGGCGAGATTTATTGGCGCCACGTTAGGTGGTTCACTTGCGATTGTTTATTACTTTTTTTATTTGCTGAGTCATCAAAACTTTGTCGTACAAATTATTCTCATACCTTTATTTGTGCTAGTCAACATTGTTATCATGGATGGATTTAATCTTCACCCAGGTCTAGTAGGTGCGAACGCGACTTTATTGATTATTGCCTTAACCATTCCGGAAAATGCCTATGTGGGTTATGCGATTAGTCGGGTTTTGGATACTTTTTTTGGAGTGGTTGTGGCAACGCTTGTCAATAGTGCTTTTATTCATGATGCGCCTAAGGTGACAATCAAAAAAATCAGTCGAGGCAAGGTGAAAAAATCACAGCAAGTTAATGGTCAAGATAAAACGGCTACGGTTAAGAAGGAGAAGACGAAGTGACCGCAATTTATATACGGATACATGATGAAATTAAGCATCAAATTGAGACAGGGGTTTTTGAAGTTGGACAACGTTTGCCGAGCGAACGTGTGATGGCGGAGCAATTTGGTGTGTCTCGGATGACTTTGCGCCAAGCCGTGACTAGTCTGGTTGAAGAAGGAATTTTAACCCGTTATGTTGGCTCTGGTACTTTTGTAGCGAGTGATCGTGTTCGTGAGAAAATGCGTGGGACGACCAGTTTCACTGAGATTATTCAAAATTTAGGTAAGACACCGAGCTCAAAGGTTTTGAGCTATCAAAAAACGAAGGCAAATGAAGTTGAGTGTGATAAATTGCAGCTTAAAAAAGGCGCTCAAATTATCCGTATGGAGCGAATTCGTTATGCAGATGAGTTGCCGATTTGTTACGAGGTGGCGAGTATTCCATATCGTTTGATTGAAGATTTTGCAAAAAATGATATTGCCAATCATTTTTATGACACCTTGGCAAATGCTGGCAAAAAAATCGGTCGAAGTGAGCAAATTATTTCGGCTAAGATTGTGAATAAAGAAATTGCCAACTTCTTGTCAATTAAACAAAGTTCAGCGATTTTGGCTTTGACACAGGTTTCTTATTTTGCCAATAGCGATGAAACGCCTTTTGAGTATGTGTTATCTCAATATGTCGGCGAACGATTTGAATTTTATTTAGAAAGATAAAAATAATGACGCATTCTGAAAAAGTTGTTGACTTACTTCACGCAGGTCAATTTGAAGATATGGCAAAAGAGTTAGCGGAAGCGATTGAGACTGATGGTCTTGATTTGCTAACCGATTTAGCCGAATATTTGTCGATGATGGGTTTCATGGACGAAAGCCGTCAGGTTTATGAAAAAATTACAACTGTAGATGCGGATAATACAGATATTTTACTCAACCTTGCTGAAATGAAATTCGATGATGGCGATTTGGATGATGCGCTCGAATTGCTTTATAAAATAGAGGCAACAGATGATAACTATGTCGCAGCGCTTGTCATGATTGCTGACCTTTACCAGGCAGATGGTGTCTGGGAAGCAGCACTTGAGAAATTATTGGAAGCGGCAAGTCTGACAGATTCTCCGTTGGTAACATTTGCCATTGGTGAGCTTTACTATAACCAAGGGAAATGGCGTGAGGCGATTACGCATTTTGCGAAACTCAGTCAACGGCAGATTTTAGAACTTACCAAAATATCAACCTACCAGCGGATTGGCACAGCTTATGCCTCTTTGGGGGAGTTTGAAAATGCCACAAAATTCCTAGAAAAGTCACTCGAAATCGATCATGATGATAATGTCTTGTTTGAGCTCGCACAAATCAATTTTGCAACTGGGGAAGTCACACGTGCTATTGACTATTTTAAACAATTAGATGCTTTAGCACCTGATTTTGATGGCTATGCCTATCCATATGCACAAGCCTTGATTGAAGATAATGACTTTGAGGCTGCTTTTGCGGTAGCTAAAGATGGCTTGAGTAAGAACCCAACAGATGTGCCTTTGATTCACTTAACTAGCCGAATTGCCTATGCCTTACACGATTTAGAAAATTCGGAAAAGTATTTGACGCAAGCACTTGATTTACCAGATTTACATGATGAGACAATCTTTCTTTTGAGCAATCTTTACATGGCGCAAGATGATTTTGAAGCGGTTATCGCGCTTGAACCTCTGCTTGATGAAGAACATGTCTTAGCGAAATGGAATATTGCTAAAGCCTATCGTGAACTTGACCAAGACGAAAAATCATTGACGATTTATGACGAGATTAGTCAGAGCGTCTTGGCTGACAATCCTGAGTTTTTATTGGATTATACCCAAATGTTAATTCGAAATGGTCGGACAGATGATGCCAAGACAAGTCTAAGCAAATATCTATCGCTTGTTCCTGACGATGAAAATTCACAAGCTTTATTTAATGAGTTATGATAATGGCGTTTTAACGCCTTTTTTGCTACAATAATCATTGTGAAGTTAAACTTTCAAGAAGGAACGTATTTAAAAAATGACAGAAGAAAAATTTGGTGCAGATTTAATTGTAGACTCACTTATTAATCATGAAGTGAAATACATTTTTGGGATTCCAGGTGCTAAAATTGATAAGGTTTTTGATACTTTGGTTGATAAAGGACCTGAGCTGATTGTCGCACGCCATGAGCAAAATGCAGCCTTTATGGCGCAGGCTGTTGGTCGGATTACAGGTGAGCCGGGTGTTGTGATTGCAACTTCTGGTCCTGGGGCGTCAAACTTAGCGACTGGTCTTGTAACAGCAACTGCAGAAGGCGATGCGGTACTTGCGCTTGGTGGACAAGTGAAGCGAGGTGACCTCTTGAAACGGACCCACCAGTCTATGAATAATGCGGCACTTTTCGAACCGATTACCAAATACTCGGCAGAGGTCCAAGATGCAGACACCCTATCAGAAATTGTGGCTAATGCCTATCGCTTATCAAAAGCGGGCAAACCAGGCGCAAGTTTCATCTCCATTCCCCAAGATGTTGTCGATAGTAAGGTGAACGTTAAGGCGATTAAGCCTTTGCACGAGCCAAAACTTGGGAATGCGTCGATTGATGATATTAATTATCTGGCACAGGCGATTAAAAATGCGGTCTTGCCTGTTTTTCTTCTGGGTAGCGGTTCATCATCTGCTAGTGTGACGCACGCGATTCGTGAGCTATTACAATATGTGAATATTCCAGTTGTTGAAACTTTCCAAGGTGCAGGTGTAATTTCGCGTGATTTGGTTCATAATTTCTTTGGTCGTGTCGGACTTTTCCGAAATCAGCCGGGTGATATGCTCCTTAAAAAATCTGATCTGGTTATCGCAATTGGCTACGATCCGATTGAGTATGAAGCACGTAACTGGAATGCTGAAATTGATAGTCGTGTGATTGTCATTGACAAGGCTTTGGCTGAAATTGATACTTATTATCAACCTGAACGTGAGTTGATTGGTGACATTGCACAGACTTTGGAAAATTTGATTCCTGCAATTCGGGGGTATAAGATTCCGGAGGGCAGTATTGACTATCTGGATGGCTTGCATGAACTGCTATCTAAAAATGAGTTTGACCGCAATGCTGACCCTAATCTTGTGCATCCACTTGATTTCATTGATGTACTACAAGATACTGTTAAGGATGATGAAACGGTGACTGTCGATGTTGGTAGCCACTATATCTGGATGGCACGGAACTTCAAATCTTATGAACCACGTCATCTCCTCTTTTCAAATGGGATGCAGACGCTCGGTGTCGCACTACCATGGGGTATCTCTGCAGCACTTTTACGCCCTGGTAAGAAAGTTTACTCAATTTCAGGTGATGGCGGTTTCCTATTTTCAGCACAGGAGCTTGAAACAGCAGTACGCTTGAATTTACCCTTAATTCATATCATATGGAACGACGGCCATTATAACATGGTTGAATTTCAAGAAGTAATGAAATATGGCCGTGCATCAGGTGTGGACTTTGGCCCAGTTGATTTTGTTAAATATGCTGAAGCATTTGGGGCAAAAGGAATTCGCGTGACAAACAAAGCAGATTTAGCGAAAGCATTATTAGAAATAGAGCACACAACAGGTCCAGTCGTGATTGATGTACCTATTGACTATAAAGATAATATTAAATTAGGGGAAACGATATTGCCTGATGAATTTTATTGATAAATATGGTAAAATAAGTCTTAAACTTGTGAGCATTCACAAGTTTTTCGTAAATAAACATGATACTGACAAGCATTGCGATGCAAGTCATAAACTTCTAGGCGTTACTATACTCATTTAACCATTTAAAGCATACACTTTTTTAGCTAAACAAGTATATAATAAGTTTGCTAGAAGTTCTTACTAAGGAAAATAAGAAATATGTCTGAACCGATAAAACTTTTTCAATATAATACCCTTTCCGCTTTGATGAGTGGTCTTTTCGAGGGTAGTCTGACGATTGGTGAATTGCTGGAACAAGGTGATTTAGGAATTGGCACGCTAGATGAAATAGATGGTGAGCTGATTGTACTTGACGGAAAAGCCTACCAAGCGCGAGGCGATAAAACAATTACAGAAGTAGGCACTGATGTTAAAGTACCTTATGCGGCGGTTGTTTTCCACCAAGCAGAAGTTATTTTTAAACAACGTTTTGAAGCAAGTAATGAGGAGCTCCAAACGCGTATTGAAACTTATTACGATGGCGCCAATTTATTTCGCTCTATCAAGATTCACGGGACTTTTGCAAAAATGCACGTCCGCATGATTCCTAAAGCCAAAGAAGGCGCACGATTTGCAGATGTCGCGACAAGACAACCAGAATACACCGTTGACAATGTGACAGGGACAATTGTTGGGATTTGGACACCTGAAATGTTTCACGGTGTGAGTGTCGCTGGCTATCATTTGCATTTTATTACAGATGATCATACCTTTGGTGGTCACGTTATAGATTATGTGATTTCTGAAGGGATTGTTGAAGTTGGTGCTGTGGATCAGTTAGATCAGCGCTTTCCAGTACAAGACCGGAAATATTTATTTGCCAAGTTAAACCTAGAGGAATTGAAAGAGGACATCGAAAAAAGTGAGTAATGCAAGCATTGATTGGATTCATTCGCGTCTCAAATTTGGTATTAAACCAGGTCTATCACGGATCATTTATTTACTTGAGCAGTTAGATAATCCCCAAAACAAAATCAAGACCGTCCATGTCGCAGGCACCAATGGAAAAGGCTCAACTGTCACTTTTTTGTCAAACATTCTCCAGCAGTATGGTTTGAAAGTTGGTACTTTTACCTCACCCTTTATTGAAATTTTTAATGATCGTATTGCGGTTAATGGGCGTTATATTTCTGACGACGATTTAAATCATATCGTCGGTGTCATCAAGCCACTAGTTTTGAAGATGGATGAAAATCCTGATCTTGTTAATATCACAGAGTTTGAAATCCTAACGGCTATCGGTTTTTACTACTTTGCTGACCAAGCAGTCGACATTGCCTTGATTGAGGTTGGCCTAGGTGGACTTTATGATTCGACAAACGTTATCACGCCGTTAGTTTCTGCGATCACAACGATTGGCTATGATCATCAAGATATTTTAGGAGACACTTTGGCTAAAATTGCTAGCGAAAAATCTGGCATTATAAAGCCAAATGTACCGGTTGTCGTAGGAAATATCATGGGTGTTCCTGAGGAAGCCCATGAAGTGATTGCGGCAGTCGCATATGAGAAAAATGCACCGATTTATCACCCTGAGATAGGGCAAATTTTTGATTTAAGTCTTCATGGTCAATATCAACAGGACAATGCGTCATTATCGCTCAAGGTATTTGAGATTTTAGCAGGAAAATTAGGTTTGATAATTGAACCTGAAAAAATCAAAAAAGGGCTCAAACAAGCCTTCTGGCCTGCCAGAATGGAAGACTTGAATGGTTTTATCTTAGATGGTGCACATAATCTACCTGCCATTAAACGATTGGTAGCAGAGTTTAATGGCTCGAAAAAAGTTCATATTCTTTTTTCTGCCCTACAACGTAAAGATTTTCATGAGATGATTGCCTTGCTACAAACGATTCCAAATGTTAGCTTAACCTTAACGACATTTGATTATCCAAAAACGATTGTAGCAGCCGATGTGGCTGATATTTCTGATGTCACTTGGTTAGAAGACTGGCGAGATTTTGTGACGGCACCTAGGCATGCAGATGACATTTATCTCCTGACTGGCTCTCTCTACTTTATGAGTCAAGTTCGTGAGTTTCTATTGACTTCAAATAAATCAAATTTAAAAAAATAATGTTTACCAGTTGACATTATTTTTTTGTCGTGATATACTTAACCAGTAAACTAATTTAACGGATACATAAGGTATCATATGGAGGTTATCAGTTAGCTTTCGCTTATTTTTTGAACAGATGATTAACTGGTAAATGAAATTAAGAAAGAGAAAAATGAAGAAGAAAAGACATTTATTATTAGGTGTGTTGGCCGCAACAACTGCGTTGACACTCTTTGCTTGCGGCAATGAGTCTAGTAAAAAATCAGATAAATTGCAAATTGTAACAACATTTTATCCGATGAAGGAATTTACTGAACAAGTTGTGGGTAAAGAAGCAGACGTGACAGTTTTAGTTAAACCAGGTGTCGAACCACATGATTTTGAACCATCAGCCAAGGATGTTGCTGCTATCCAAAATTCGGATGCTTTCGTTTATAATAACGAAAATCTGGAAACATGGGTCCATAAAACGACTAAAGACATGAAAAACGTTGACGTGATTAAAGCATCTGAAGGCATCTTATTGCTTGGTGGATCAGATGAAGGTGATGATGAGGCAGGGCAGGAAGGTCATTCTCATGCCTACGATCCCCACGTCTGGTTAGCACCAAGTCTTGCCATCAAAGAAGTTGAAACAATCCGAGATCAACTGATTAAAAAGTTTCCTCAGAAAAAAGATAGTTTCACTAAAAATTCGGAAAGCTATTTAACCAAGTTAAAAGCCTTAGATCAAGCTTACAAAGATGGTTTATCAAATGCTAAGCAAAAAAACTTTGTGACACAACATGCGGCTTTCGCTTATTTAGCGCTTGAATATGGCTTGAACCAAGTATCAGTTTCAGGTATCAATCCTGAAACTGAGCCCTCAGCATCTCGGCTGAAGGAACTAAAAGCCTATGTTGATAAAAATGACATTCACTATATCTATTTTGAAGAAAATGCGTCAGATAAAGTAGCAACAACTTTAGCAAAGGAGGCAGGTGTCAAGACATTACCACTGAATCCATTAGAATCACTCACGCAAGAACAGGAAAAATCGGGTGAAGATTATATTTCAGTCATGACGCAAAATCTAAAAAATCTACAAAAAACAACAGATGCAGTATCAAGAGTCACAGCAATCGAACCAGAAAAAACGCCAGAAAAAACAGCTACCGCGGGTTATTTCAAAGATGATCAAGTCAAAGACCGCAAACTATCAGACTGGTCAGGCACTTGGCAGTCCGTTTATCCATTACTTCAAAAGGGTGACCTGGATCAAGTCATGCGCTACAAATCTTTACTGAATAAAGACAAGACTGAGGAAGAGTACAAGGCTTATTATACAGCTGGTTATAAGTCAGATGTCGATAAAATTACCATCAAAAAAGATACCATCACCTTTGATGTCAATGGTACCTTACACAAAGCAACTTATAAATATGTCGGTAAAGAGATATTGAACTATACTAAGGGTAACCGTGGTGTCCGCTATCTTTTTGAGGCAGTAGGTGACACAGATGGCGCTTTCAAGTACGTCCAGTTTAGCGACCATGGGATTGCACCAGCTCAAGCCGAGCATTTCCATATTTATTATGGTAATGAGAGTCAGGCAGCTTTAACAGCAGAACTTGAAAACTGGCCAACTTATTATCCGTCAGATTTAACACCAAGTCAAATTGCACAAGAAATGATTGCACATTAAAGTTAGTTATTAGAAAAGTCAGTTTCCAACTGAAATCTGACTTTTTTTGATGCCGTCAGCTTTAAATGCTATAATAAAATCAATTAAGCAAAAAAGGGGGAATAACTGACGTGTCTAAAAATTATGAAAAGCTATCTGAAACCTATTATAATCGTCATGCTAAAAAATTTGACCGATCATTTGATGGTTTTTTATCTGGTTTTTTTAAGCGCTATATTCTCAAAAATTTAGAACTGCCAGAACACGCTAACGTATTAGATGTCGGGTCAGCGACCGGATGTCTCCTTAAGATGCTTGCAAGCAAGTATCAGTTTGAAGGTATAGGCTTAGATATTTCATCTCAGATGACAGATATTGCTCAAAAACAGTACCCGGAATTTTCATTTGTGACTGGATCAGCGATGCAACTCCCTTTTGAAGGACAAAGTTTTGATGTGCTCATCTGTTCAGCTTCTTTTCACCATTTCCCGAATCCTGAGACATTTCTCAGGGAAGCAGAACGGGTCTTAAAACCCGGAGGCAAACTTGTTATTGCTGAGATTCGAATGCCAATTTTTCATGGTCTTTACAATCAATATATTCATCGTTTTTCAAAAGAAGGCGATGTCAAAGTTTATACTTTTGATGAATTAATGCGTTTGCTTGAAACTGCTGGTTTTGTACTGATAAAAGGTAGGAAACACCTACAAATTCAATATTTTGAAGCCTATAAAAAAGCCTGAGCTATTCCAAGCAGGCTTTTTTGTTAAGCTTTCACGTAAACACAGACAGCCTCTGGTACCGTGAAATCATGTTGAATTTCAGTTAAGAGACCTGTTGCGCTATTGCGGAAGAAAGTTGTGACATTATCAGAGTCTTGATGGGCTGCGATAATCACTTTTTCATCAGATGATAGGTTGAAGTCGCGTGGCATTTTACCGTGAGTTGCAGCGATTTGAATCAATTCTAAGGTACCATCGGCGATAATTTTGAAAACAGCAATAGAATCATGCCCACGGTTTGAGCCGTAAAGGAATTTGCCATCTGATGAGACGCGGATAGCAGCAGTCCCGTTAAAGGCAGTCCAATCTTCTGGCAAGGTTGAAAGTGTTTGTAATAGGGTAAACTGACCTACGCCGTCATAAATCAAGACTTCAATCGTACTGTTTAATTCATTCATGAGGTAAGCCATTTTTTGAGTTGGATGAAAGGTGATATGACGTGGACCAGCACCCAGTGCAGATTTGTAAGTATTGATTTTAGTTAATTGACCTTGCTCAGAAACATTATAAGTCACGACTTCATCGGTTCCTAAATCACAAGTCACGAGATATTTATCAGGTGTCAAATCAGTGAAATGAACATGAGGACTAGCTTGATTTTCGTGAGGACCTGAACCTGTGTGTACATCTTTATCAGCAAGTGATAGACTGCCATCAGTAGCACGCTTATAAACTAAAACTTCCCCTTTATGATAGTTAGCGCCATAAACTAAGTCACGGGTTTCATCTACAGCTACATAACAAAGTGGCGCGCCAGCGTCAACAACACGATTAATCAGTTTACCACCATTATCATAAGCTGCAATGCCGCCAGCACCGTTCTCAGCTCCTACGCTATAAAGATGCCCTGCACGGTCAAACGTGAGATAAGTGGGATTAGGTTCTTTCGCCACTAACTGAAGGTTGCTAAGATGACCTGTTGTTGTGTCTAAGGTCGCTTTGTAAATGCCTTCAGACGTTTTTTTCGTGTAAGTACCAAAATAAAGTGTTTCTGTCATGAATGTAATCCCTTTCAAATAGATATATTTATTATAGCATAACTTTTAAAGTATGCATGAAAAGAGGATGTGTACGCTTTAAAGGTTGGGTGTCGTGGCAGATTTAATGGACTGGGCTGACTATTTTGAAAAAGCGTGTAATTGCTATAAAATAGTTTGAAATCTGCTAATAGCACCAGGTATGCTATAATATTAATTATAAAGTTGTTTCAAATTTTGAAAAATGACTAGCAGTAGGTTGATTAGATAGGTGAAGAATAATGAACGATAAAAATAGTTTTAAAACGACTTGGTTTTTCAAATGGCTATTGGATAATAAAGTGGCGACTGGTTTCGCAGTTGTTTTGCTTTTTTTGTTAAATATTTTGCTTTTGACGAGATTAAGCTTTATGTTTCAACCGATTGCCGATTTTCTCGGTGTCATTATGTTGCCCATTATTTTAGCAGCTGTTTTTTACTATCTACTGAATCCGATTGTCGATTATTTTGAGGCACGTAAAGTCAATCGGGTGGTATCAATTTCGGTTTTATTTGCGATCATTCTTGCTTTGATTATCTGGGGCTTAGCAGTTGCGATTCCAAATATGGTGACGCAAGGCGAAAAGTTTGCGGCTAATTTCCCTGATTATGTCGAATCTGGTGAAAAGCATATTACCAGTCTCCTTGGCGATGCACGGTTTAAGCAATTTAGACCACAAATTGAAAAAGCTGTCACAAGTTTTTCAGACAATTTGATTGGAATTTCTAAAAATCTGTCAACAACCTTGGTCAATAGTACAAGTTCATTTTTATCAACAGCAACTAGTGTGATTATTTCCTTGATGATTTTTCCCTTTATTTTGTTTTATCTCTTACGAGATGGAAAATCACTCAATCAATATGTCACGAATATGTTACCGAACGCTTGGCGTAATGATACATCAACTGTTTTGACACAGGTTAATTTACAGCTATCGAGTTATGTTCGTGGTCAATTGATTGTGGCTGCAACAGTTGCGATTATGTTCTCAATCATGTTCTCAATTATTGGCCTCAAATATGCTGTTGTGATTGGGATTGTAGCTGGTTTCTTAAACTTAATTCCTTATTTAGGGTCGTTCCTGGCAATGATTCCAGCCGTTATCATTGCCTTGGTGGCTGGACCGTTTATGGTCCTCAAAGTTGCCATTGTCTTTGTTATTGAGCAAACAATTGAGGGGCGTTTTGTGAGTCCGCTTGTACTAGGTAGCAAATTGAATATTCATCCAATTACAATTTTATTTGTGCTTTTGACATCTGGTAAAATTTTCGGTTTCTGGGGTGTCCTGATTGGGATTCCTGTCTATGCCTCTGCTAAAGTTATCATTGTCTATTTTTACAAATGGTACCGTAAAATTTCAAGTCTTTATGAAGATGAAGAACAAGAAACACAAGAATTACTTGAAGAATAGTTATTTAAAACGCTCACCTTTTTTAGGGCGAGCGTTTTTTGATTAGTCAAGGTGCCTATTAACGAATAACCTCTCTTGGGTGGTGCGAAATCAGAAAGTAGAAGCAAGAGTTGATAGACTCAAAGTTGGACAAATTCAATAAATAGGATTAAAATAACTTTGAAAATGCTTTTAAATTTTTAAATAAAATATAGAAGGTGAGGGACAAGAGATGAAAAAAATTATCAATCAACCGGCAGACATCGTGACTGAAATGGTATCAGGTTTGACGCGTGCCTATCCCGATTTTATTAAGAGACTAGATGATACCAATGTCATTGTTAAAACTGAACAAACGTCACAAGTTCAGCTGATTTCAGGTGGTGGTAGTGGTCATGAACCAAGTCATGCCGGTTTTGTCGGTGATGGGATGCTTTCGGCAGCTGTCTGTGGTGAGGTATTTACTAGCCCAACACCAGACCAAATTTATGAGGCATCTAAGGCGGTTAATACTGGGGCTGGTGTTTTCTTTATCATCAAAAATTATTCAGGTGACGTTATGAATTTTGATATGGCAAAAGACATGGCTGAAATGGCTGATATACAAGTAGATTTTGTGATTGTTGATGATGATATCGCAGTTGAAAATTCGACGTATACGCAAGGTAAACGCGGTGTCGCAGGAACGGTTCTCGTGCATAAAATTCTTGGTAATCTGGCACGCTCAGGTGCAAGTTTAGTGGCAATTAAGAAAGCTGCCGAAGTATTAGTGCCAGAAATTCACACAATAGCTGTTGCACTTTCTGGTGCGACGGTACCAGAAGTGGGCAGACCAGGTTTTGAGTTACCAGAAGATGAGATTGAGTATGGTGTTGGCATCCATGGCGAGCCTGGCTATCGTCGTGAAAAAATGTTACCTTCAAAAGATTTAGCAAAAGAGTTGGTAGATAAACTTGTTCTGTCTTTTGATGGTGATACAACAAGTCACTATGCTATTTTAGTCAACGGCATGGGCGCAACACCCTTGATGGAGCAATTTATCTTTACTAACGACGTCATGGATTTATTAGATGATAAAGGAGTCAAGGTCGCTTACTCGAAAGTCGGAAATCTGATGACATCAATTGATATGGCAGGGATTTCTTTGACGCTATTGAGACTTTCGAATGCTGATTGGCTTGAAGGACTAAATGCTGATGTTAAAACGATTGCATGGGGGTAACAAAAATGAATTTAACAGCTGAAATGGCAAGAAAATGGCTCATTTTATTTAACAAAAAGATTCAAGAAAAGCAAGACTATTTGAGCAATCTAGATACACCAATTGGTGATGGCGACCATGGTCACAATATGGCACGTGGGATGACCGCGGTTGTTGCCGCACTTAATGATAATCAGACTTTACAAGAGGTTTTCAAAGCGACCGCAATGGCTTTAGTTTCTAAAGTAGGGGGTGCAAGTGGTCCTTTATACGGTACTGCTTTTATGGAGATGGCGAAAACTGCGGCAACTTCTGACCAGTTATCGGACTTACTATCCGCTGGATTGGCAGGCATCATCAAACGTGGTGGCGCACAAGTCGGCGATAAAACGATGGTCGATGTTTGGACGCCAATTGTAACTGAAATTCAAAAGGGATCATTGACAAAAATTGAAATTGAAGAGTTTGTCATGGCTACTGCGGACTTATTAGCTAAAAAAGGTCGTGCATCTTATGTTGGAGAGCGCTCAATTGGTCAAATTGACCCAGGTTGTCAATCTTCTGGCTTTTTATTTGAAAGTCTCTTAGAGGTAATTGAATGACACGTTTAGGAATTGTCTTAGTAACGCATGTTACAGAAATTTCGGAAGGTTTGGTTAAATTATTGCGAGAGGTCGCAAAAGATGTTGACATCACAGTTGGTGCGGGTCTTGATGGTGGCGAAATTGGGACAAGTTTCGAGCGAATTCAAGTCGCTTTTGATGCCAATCCAGCTGATGAACTTTTAGTCTTTTATGATTTAGGCTCAGCTAAGATGAATTTGGAAATGGTGATGGAAATTTCAGAAAGATCTGTTCATTTGTATGATACTGCCTTTGTTGAATCAGCCTATACAGCGGCGGCTTTGATTCAAGCTGGCAGTTCACTTGAGGAGATAGCGCAACAGCTTGTGCCTTTAAAAATAAAATGAGTGTCTTGTTTTGACGAAACCTAATGTGGCAAGATACGCAACATTTTTAAAGTGACATAGTATCAAAATGAAAGCATCAAATTGTGAAGATTGATGTATTTTTAGATCAAAAAGAAAGCACACAGATTGACATCAGTCGGAAACTTGTGTTTCATGCTGGTAGGCTGCACAGAAAACATTGGTCAAAGAGGTGGGAGTGGGATTGACATAGAACGCCTTGAAAGACTATCTGGCGGATATCGTTCAATGTGCCAACCCAACCATTAGGAGAAAAGTTTGAGGTTGCATTTGAACAAAAGGAAGTTCAGTTAAGTTTATCCTCAGATAGCAATCTGGATAAACTCTTGTAGGTTTATCTGAATAATAGCCTCAGTTTAAAAAGTAACGGAAAAGAATACGAGAAAAGAAAATTTAGTAGAATTTTTAAGTGCTATAGTTGAAGAAGACGCAATAATCTGGTACAACAAAGTGTTAAAAATAACAACTTCATTATCGAAAATATTGATAATTATGATATTACTTATAATAAAGTGGATGGCCAGAAGATAATAATTTTCAAGAAAAAGTAATTATTGAGAATAGTGATTTTGTAAAACAGTTATTCTCAGAAAACCCAGAGATACCCAAAGATTTTGTACGATTTTTAGATTGACTTTCAAAACACCTTTTGAAAAACGGAATTTTTAAAATAGAAAATAAAGAGATGGAAAATATCATTAAAAAAATGATATAATATCAAATTCAACTATTGCTGTGAATACTGAAAAGATTCACGATGATAAATCATTTATCATGACTGTTGGTTTGGCATCGGGGATGTCTGAAAAAACTTAAAGAAATTGAAAATATTAATTAGTTAAAAAGATGTCTTTTGTTATTTAATTTATGATATATATGAAAATAAATATAAGTCATCTATCTTTATTTTAAAAAATTGGTCTAAACTAAATCTTGATACTAACATTGAAATAGGAGGACATGTATATGACTATAGGGAAAGGCTGAAGCTGTTGGCAAAAGAGTTGCTGAAAGTACAGAAGATAAAGAGGAATATGAACAACTTTTAGCAGAAGTAAAAAAACAGCATTAGAATTATAAAAAACGAGTAATAGGATAATCAATTAATGATTTTCCTATTACTCGTTTTCATATTTATCTTGATTTAGTTAAAATAATCTTTTTGAAAAAATGGTCAAATTTTTCACTATTTACAAAGTGATAGTGAAGGTAGTCCCTTTACCGACAACACTGACAACATCAATCTGTCCGCCAAGCTCATTCAGATTTTTCTTGACAATTGCAAGACCAAGGCCGGTTCCGTCAGCATCACGTGTTTGATCAGCACGATAGAAACGCTCGAAAATACGTGATTTTTCGATTTCTGTTAGACCAGGACCATTGTCAGAGATAGAAAATGTCGCTTTACCTGCGATTTTAGTCACACAGATATAGATTTTACCACCAGCTGGTGTGTAGTTAATCGCGTTTTCTATTAAGTTTTTAAGGACAGCATAGAGATGTTTATCATTGGATTTGACAGTGATATCGTCAAATTGATGTGTGACTTGCAATGATTTTTCTTGAATAGCTAGTTTGAAATTTTCAAGCACATCTTGCGTTAATGCTGTTAAATTGAGTTTTTTCTTTTTGAGGTGGATTGGTTGTCGAGTCATTTCAAGGGTATCAGTGACTAAACTTGATAAGCGTTTTGTTTCTTTGACGATATGTTTGGC
Organism: Pseudolactococcus chungangensis CAU 28 = DSM 22330; assembly: GCF_002441885.1. Taxonomy (GTDB): domain Bacteria; phylum Bacillota; class Bacilli; order Lactobacillales; family Streptococcaceae; genus Pseudolactococcus; species Pseudolactococcus chungangensis. The sequence continues at coordinate 85,842 of NZ_JXJT01000009.1, forward strand.
GAAGCCTTTTACCTGCTCTGATGGTAGTTTGTCAGAGTCATTAACCAAAATATCGGCGAAACCAGAAATCGCTGCAAGTGGTGTTTTGAGGTCGTGAGAAACATTAGCAATGAAGTCATTATGTGCACGCATCGTGACTTTATAAGCTGTCACATCAATCATCGTTACCATGAGACGACGCTCTAGCGCTTCGATGGGTTGGACTGTGACACTGTAGTAGGCATTGAGTTTCTCGAAATAAAAAATCTGCTCTTGCCGGGTCGGTTGCAACATTTTATTGACAAAGAATTGGAGGACATCGCTATAAGGGCTGAAAACATCTAAATTTTTTGTCGCCATAAATTCATTTTGAAAGCTAGCATTACTACGGCGAATCGTACCTTTCAGATCGTAGATAAAAATTGGAAACTCGAAAAACTCAATAAAGGCATAAAGATTTTTCTTGGCAGGCGTTGAACTCTCAGCCTGATGTTGAATTGTCTCACCCAAGTGGTTTAGTTCCGTTGTGATTTTGTTATCATCCTCAGAAATTAAATAACTTTGAGTGAGTGGACTACGTCTGATATTCTTGATTTTGGCAATGGTATCAGTCTCAAAGATTAGACGTTTTTTATTAGAAAGGTAAAACTGACCAAGCGCAATCATATAAATTAAACCAGCGAAAATAATAACGACAACTGTCTCGAATAGAGTAGAAGAGCGCTGGGTTGTCACTTGGACGTAGTTCTTCAAAACAGCTTTTTCATAATTTGGAATCGTAATCGTCATATGTTTTGCTGATAATGTTCTCGAAAAGGTCGCCCCTTTTTGGATATTTAGAACAGCCTTAGCTTGACTATTTTTCGATAAAATCTTGATCTGATCACTAAATTTTGTCTCAGGAGATTTATTTAAAATATCAGAAATGCTATATGCACGTTCAGCTAAATTAGTCGTATCAATTGTGACCGTATGTGTATCAAGTAAAAAAATCACAAAAATCGTAGTCAAAAAATAGAGACCTGAGAAAATCAAGACGAGTCTTAATTTTGAGCGTTTCTTTTTCTTTTTAAATGTTTTTGGTATGATGTTCACTGAATTGGTACCCAAACCCTCTTTTAGTTTTGATAAATTGATTGTGCAGTTTTTTGCGCAAATTACTAATCGTTACATCAACCACACGCGTTTCATAATCTTGCATTTCTCCCCAAAATTCAGCCAAAATTGCCTCACGGCTCACAATTTTATCACGATTTTGAATTAGAAAAACCAAGAGATTAAATTCACGCTTAGAGAGGTCAATCTTATTTTGGTCTAAATTAGCCGATTTTGTCTTGAGATCAACTTCCAACCCATCAAAACGATAGTGCTCCACGACCTCAACAGCATGACCCGACTTTTGATAAATCTGATTTCGCCTAATCAAAGCATTAGCGCGCGCTACAATCTCTCGCTGAGGTGTTGTCTTATCCAGATAATCATCTACCCCAGAATTAATCCCAGTAATTTTCAGATCATCATCTTCACGTGCCGTCAAGATGATAATGGGGGTGTAATTCGAGCGCTGGCGTAATGCTTCAGTCACCGCTAGACCGGATAACTCAGGCATCATCATATCGAGTAAAATGATATCAAAGTTTTGCTTTGTTGCAAGGTCTAGGGCCTCTTGACCATTGTTTACTAAGGTAACCTTAAAGCCATCAGATTCAAATGTATAAGATAAAAGTGCTAAAATGGCACTATCATCATCTGCAATCATAATTGTTTTCATACTCTAAATTATAACAGAAAATTAGCATTTTTTTGATATTGACTTGATGAATTATTGTAGAAATCAGTCATTTTTTATTTGTGTTTATGCCAAATTTTTAGGAATTAAAATATAGGACTTAATGGTGTCAGAAAATGAACATAAAAATTTAGAAAGTTGATGTCAAACGATTTGGGATAAGTGTTTAGTATATATCATCAAATTCTTCCTATTTAGGAGTAGTTTAGAAACATTATTTTATATTTTTTTTGATATAATTAGATTATAATATTTTATCGCTATAAACTCATATCAAACTCTCTTTAGATTAAATTACTTGAAATTTAATCTAAAGATGTTGTGGCGACTTAGCACTTTGAATTGAAATGTCAGAAAAGAGGAAAATGTATGGAAATTAGAATTATTGGCGGTTCACATGCTGCGATTGCTTGTGCGACAAGAGCTCGTGAAGAATATCCCGATGCTCGGATTGTCATTTACGAAAAAAATAAAAATATTGGCTTTATTGCCCAGAGTATCCCGCTATATTTGTCGGGTAATACAAACTTTTTAAAAATGTCAAGCTATACAACCATTTCTGAACTGGAAAATCTTGGCATTTTAGTTCGCACACAATTTTCTGTTATTGATATTGATATGACCAATAAAGTGCTTAAACTCGTTGACTTGGTAGAAAATAGTGAAAGTGAAGACCATTATGACAAACTAATCTTGGCAATGGGGTCATATCCATCATTACCGCTTGTGCAAGGTGATTTTCGTGACAAATTATTTATCATAAAAAATTATGCAGATGCTGAGAAAATCAAACGTTTCATGCGGACATCTCGTAGTGTGATCATCATTGGTGGTGGTGCGATTGGTGTTGAGATTGCGCAGTTAATGAATAATGCTAAAATTGAAACAACCCTCATTCATGCGTCTAATAATATCTTAAACCGTTATCTGGACGAGGAAGTCTCAGAAGATGTTCAAAAAACCTTGGCTTTGAGAGGTATTGATATTGTCACAAATTCTGTTGTGACTGATATCCAAGAAGAAACAATCGAGAATACTAATATTCATGAAGGTAATGTTGGTAAGGTTATCAGTCGTGTATTCACACGTGATGGTCGAGAATTTGTCGCAGACGGTGTGATTTATGCGACTGGTTTTCGTCCCAATACTTTCCTAGCCGCTGAGCAGTTAGAGCTGGGTGACAAAGGCGCTATTATTGTAGATGATTACATGCAAACAAGTCATCCAGATGTCTTTGCCGTGGGTGATTGTGCCACAACTAATGTAACCAATATGAAAAATCCAACTTATGTCCCTCATGTGAGTGATGCCATTCGTGAAGGAGATGTCGCAGCGATTAACTTGCTTGAGCCCAAGGTAAAACTCAATAAATCACAAGGTACCTATAAATTGAATTTCGATGAAGAAATGACACTTTGTATGACAGGATTGAGTTTTGAAAAAGCGAAAGCAGAAGGGTTTAATTGTAAGTCTGTCTATGTCAGAAATGATTATGTGAACAGTGATGGCTACTATGAAACTTGGGTCATCTATGAAAAAGGTACACATAAAATTTTAGGGATGCAAAGTAAAGGCGTCTCTCCTGAAATTGCTGCTCAAGCGGATATTATCTCATTGGCAATTCAAAACGGTACAACGATTGATGACATTGAATACATTGATTTCTATTACAAACATGGGTTTAAAAATCCAAAAAGCTTCATGAAATTAGTTGCCGATAAGGTTCGACAACAAGAAAAAATAGAAAAGTTGTATTAAAAGATGGCTATCTTAATCAAATGGTTAACGTTTGATAGATTAAGCAATCCTTTTAGTAACTGTTATGCATTGCCAAATGATTAAGGAGGTTGTTTTGGGAAAACTAAATGATTTGGATTATTGTTATGCCTCTATTGTACTTTTGGAGGAGCTGGAAAAGGTCTCGTATGCTAGAAATGAGCGACTCAGACAATTTCATGAGAAAGTACATGCGAGGCAATCCTTTGTTGCTGCTGCACTGGCTATGATTTTACCGGTAATTGTTTGGATTTATTTATTGACATCAAAAGTCAGTATATTTAATGCTAAGACATTTGCTATTTTAGGTCCGCGAGTAGTTGGGGTATTCATGATTACAGCTTTGTTGTTCTTAATTCCTTATCTATTTTTACATATGGTTTGGTGTCAGCCTTTCCTGCGTTCGTTTAGAAGACTATTTGAAAGTGTCTTGCGTGCCAATCTGATTAATGATGTTAAGCAAATTGATGCAAAAGCTAATGATATTGTTACTAAAGACGTCTTTAAGGAAGAAAGAGTACCTGAAAGTTATTTATCAGTTGAATTTTTGACGCTCTTAGTCAGATATTTTGAATGCGGTCAATCAACATTTATGAAAGAAGCACTTTATCAATTAAAGATGGAACTTGAAAATACGGGGTATTACTCAAGTTCAAACACGCGTGAAACCTTATTACAGAGAGAAAAAGCTTATTTAGCAGATGAAAAAGGAAACTTGGAATTGATGATAGAAAAGGAGGAGGGGATTCATGACTAATGAACCAGAAACAACCGGAAATACACATCCTCAACCAAAAGATTTTGTCCAAGATAACTTTTTTGAAAAAGGACATTGGTGGCTCAAGATACGTCAAGTGTTGTTTAATTTTGTCTTTCTTGCCGTCCTAGTTGTCCCGATTGTTATTTTGTTCAACTCGCTATCTAGTGGACGATTGATTAATTCCTTCCATTATTGGACATGGGCAGATGGTTTTGATTTAACAGATTATTTGAATTCGGCTATTTTATTGGCTTTTGTTATCATCTTAGTCTGTAGCTTAGCCTTTCTATTTAGAAATAATTATCGTGAACAAAATGTGTATCCTAAGAAAAAAACTTATGATGCTAAAAAATTGGAAGAACGAAAAGCTATCTTAGATAAAATGTACTCTGAACGTTTTGGTGATTTAAAATCGAGAGAAACAGTTCGATATTATGCCGTTGATGGTGAAAAAAACTTGCCAGATCGCATGATTGAGGATTTGTTTAAAGAAAACGGGGTGGAGATTAGATGACATTATCAATCTTTGTTCAAATCCTAACACTTTATCCGATTATTGGTGCCATTTGTTGGACCATTGGTGGCATCTTTTATCGTACCATTTATGTTGGTAAATTTTTAGATAAGGATTTTAAAAAAATCCCTAAAAATAAAGAACCTATGATTACCATCATGATTCCTTGTCATAATGAGGAGGTCATGATTGAAGAAACAATTGATTATTTGATGCACGAACTTGAGTATCATAATTATGAAGTCTTAGTTTGTGATGATGGGTCGACAGATACCACACCCGAAATTTTAGACAGATTGCGTTTGAAATACGACAATCTGAGAGTGTTGCGGGTCAACAAAAATAACGGGAAAGCACACGCCTTTAACATTGGATTATCCTTTGCTAGAGGGGAATATATTTTAAGTAATGATGCTGACACAGTACCAGAACCTAATGCACTTCAAAAATATATGAATTATTTCCTCAGTCCTGGTGGTCAAAATACAGCCGCAGTTACAGCTAACATGGATGTTCAAAACCGTTCTTTACTGGTTGAAAAATCTCAAACTGTTGAGTTTTCAAGTATTGTCGGTATCATTAAACGCTCACAAATGGGGGTTTTAGGAAATATGTATGCCTACTCTGGCGCTAATACAATGTATCGTAAAGATGCCATTTTAGATTGTGGGGGCTTCCGTCAAGACCGTGCAACTGAGGATATTTCAATTGCTTGGGATCAACAGTTCAATGGTTGGCAAGCTGTTTTTGCACCAGATATTATGTTTTACATGAACGTCCCTAACACCTTTAATATGCTCTACAACCAAAGAAAACGTTGGGCAAAAGGTGGTACAGAGGCTTGGTTAACCAACTTCAAACGTGTTGCCAAACATCCAATTAAAAATGCGCCTAAAATTGTCATGTTACTTGACCAAACAGGTAGTATCTTATGGAGTTTTTACTATTTAATTTTTACGACTTGGTTGATTTTAAAGGTCATTTACTTTGTCTTTACAAATGATTCAGAACAACTTGTCCATACTTTGGATATGACTTTCCTGTTCTCAGCCTTCATTTCAATGGTCGGTGTTTGGCAATTAGGGCTCTTTGTCAACTGTAGTGGGTAGATGAA